>JABXIA010000235.1 GCA_013373325.1 Paracoccaceae bacterium | reverse complement strand
GGCGTGCTGCCGCCGATCGCGCGGCTGACCCCGGCGCAGGCGATGTATCACTTCCTGTCCGGCTTCACCTCCAAGGTGGCGGGCACCGAGCGCGGCGTGACCGAGCCGGAACCGACCTTCTCCACCTGCTTTGGCGCGCCCTTCATGCCGCGCCGCCCGGAGGTTTACGGCAACCTGCTGCGCGAGAAAATCGCCCAGCACGGCGCGACCTGCTGGCTGGTGAACACCGGCTGGACCGGCGGCGCCTATGGCACCGGCTCGCGCATGCCGATCAAGGCAACCCGCGCGCTGCTGACAGCGGCGCTGGACGGCTCGCTGGCGGATGCGGATTTCCGCAAGGACGTGAACTTCGGCTTTGACGTGCCGGTCAACGTGCCGGGCGTGCCGGAACTGCTGCTGGATCCGCGCCGCACCTGGGACGACAAGTCCGCCTATGACACGCAGGCCGCCAAACTGGTGCAGATGTTCTCCGACAACTTCGAGCAGTACCTGCCGTTCATCGACGAGGACGTGAAGGCCGCAGCCATAGGCTGACGCTTCGCAAATTCCTCTGAGTAAAGAAAACCCCGGCCTTCCGCCGGGTTTTTTCATTTAGGGAAATAAAATTTCACCGAAACCTTTTCTTAACCCTTTCCTCCGCAAATCTTCCGCAATCACAGCTTTACGGCTGTTTAATCCAGATTTGCGCCACACCCAGGGAGGGGCGAGAATGAGCAACGAGGCATTGACGGTCTTCAACAGCATTTTCAGTTCCGGCAGCGCCTTTGTATACCGCTGTGCCAATGACGAAAATTTCACGATGCAGTTCATGGCCGGGCAGGTCGAGAAGCTGTGCGGATGCCCGAAATCGGACATACTTGGAAATTCGAAAGTGTCATATGTCGGCCTAACCCATGCCGATGACATTGACCGCGTCTTTGCCGACGTGGACGCTGCCATCGAAGCCGGAGAAAACTGGGACGTTGCCTACCGGCTGCAGCGGCCTGACGGCTCAGCCGCATGGGTCCGCGAGCGTGGCAACGCAGTCTACGACGACAGTGGCGATATGGTATTTCTGGAAGGGCTGGTGGTGGATGCCTCGGCCGAAGTCGGCTTGCGCAAGGAACTGGAAGTCACCCTGCAGAAGACAGAAGCAGACAATGCCGAAATCCTGAAATTGGCAGAGAACATCCTGCGGTCGGTGCAGAAGCTTTCGATCCTGGCGATCAACGCTGGGATCGAGGCGGCGCGGGCAGGTAAGGCCGGCCAGGGGTTTGCCTTCTTGGCACGTGAAATCAAAGCACTGGCAGACGAGAACAACGCCTGGGCAAACCGGATCACCGATCAGATGGCGGGCCGCGACAGCGCGGCCCGGGAAAAGATCATGCGCCCGGAGGAAGGGGATCAGGCCTGAAGGCTCCCGGAAACCATGTCCCGGACCTTGACCGCATAGCGGTCGGTCATGCCGGAGACAAAATCCGCCAGCGAATGCATGGCGGTATATGGGTCCTCCACCCCGCGCAGGTCGAGGTCCACTGCGCGGATCAATTGGGCCCAGTGGGGATGCTCCTTGGCCAGCACCGCCTGATCCCAGCCGCAGGCGGCAAGATCGGTGTAAAGCCCGTGGAAGTGATCAAGGATGCGGTGCAGGACCTGGCGGCCCGCGACCTCAAGCTCTGTCTTGCGGCGGGCGGCAAAGATGCGTTCCACCGACAGGCGCTGCAGCTCTGCAAACGCGTCCGCCTTGGATGAAGCGCCGATCAGGTCGCCGTCGAACTCGCCGCTCATGATGGCGTCGTAATTGTCGAGGAATGCCTGCACAGCGGCGCTGGTGGCGGCGCCGATGGAGAGCGCGCGCAGCAGGGCGACACGCTCCCCCAGCGGCATCGCGGCGTCTTCCTCGCGGTTGCGCTTGCCGGTGATGTCTTCCAGCACTGCAGCCACTTCGGCGCGGTCCAGATCGCCCACTGCGCCTGCGTCCTCGATATCCATGATCCGGTAGCAGATGTCATCGGCGGCCTCGACCAGGAAGGCAAGCGGATGGCGGCGGTACCAGCCTGCGTCCTCGCGGATCATGCCGGTGGCGGTGCAGATTTCATCGAGCAGCGCGGTGTCAGCGGCAAAGACGCCGAATTTCTTGAGGCCTGCATAAGGCGCCGGGCCGTCGCCGCAAACGGCATCGCGCACTTGGCGGGTGCAGGGGTATTTCAGGAAGGCACCCAGCGTCGCATAGCTGAGCCGCATCCCGCCCTCGCGCCGGGCCATTTCCAGCCGCCCGGCGATGCGCAAACCTTGCGCGTTGCCCTCGAAATGCGCGAACTCGGCCTGGCGGTCTGCCGGGATCCGGGCGGCCAGCCCTGCGCCTGCCTTGAACTGCGCGGCAAACCAGCCGCCAATGCTGTCTTCGCCGGAATGGCCGAAGGGCGGGTTGCCGATGTCGTGGAGCAGGCAGGCGGATTGCACATGGCCGGCAATGCGCAAGACCTGATCCGGGTTGATGCGTCCTTCCTTCAGCAAGGCCTGGCCGACGCCCGCGCCAAGCGAGCGCCCGACGCTGCAGGTCTCCATGCTGTGGATCATCCGGTGATGCACATGGTCGTGACTGTAGAGCGGATGCACCTGGGTCTTCTGCGCCAGCCGCCGGAACGGCTCGGAGAACAGGATGCGGTCATAGTCCTGCAAATAGGCCTCGCGCCCCGGGGCCTCGGGGAAGTCCGGCCGGCACAGCCGCCCCGGGTTCAGCAGCCTGTTCCACTCCATCGCCATGTGCCTGCTCCTTTGCCTGTCTGAAGGCGGTTAAACGGGAGGCGGGAGGGAATTGCAAACGCTTCAGTGCGGTTTGATCCCCGCAGGCTCCAGCTTGTGCTCCGGCTCCACGTGAATCACCACTTGCGCCTCCGGCAAGGCGTCCCGGAGGGCAATCTCGATCAGGTCGCAGATGCCATGCGAGGCCCGCACCGTCATGGCGCCGTCCACCACCAAATGAAACTCGATAAACAGCGCGCGGCCTGCCCGGCGGGTCTTGAGGCCATGCACCTGCAGCGCGCCTGCCGCCATGCGTTGGATAACAGCCTCGATTTTCCGGCGCTCCTCTTCCGGTGCGGCGGTGTCCATCAGGCCGTTCACAGAGGCGGCGATCACCAGCCAGCCTTCGCGCAGGATGTTGACGCCGACCAGCAGCGCCAAGAGCGGATCGAGCACCGCCCAGCCGGTGGCAAGCGCCAGAAGCAGCCCGGCCAGCACTCCGGCAGAGGTCCAGACGTCGCTCATCAGGTGGCGTCCGCCGGCCGACAGCGCCGGGGACTTCAACCGTGTGCCCGTGCGCAGCAGAACCCGCGCCCAAGCGAGGTTCAACAGCATCGCCAGCGCGTTCACTCCCATGCCGGCAGCGCCCCAGGCAGGATCGCTTGCGCGGGTCAGCGCGGTGAAAGCCTCATGCAGGATCACCAGGGCCGCAATCACGATCAGGATGCCCTCAATCACGGCTGAAAAGTATTCGGCCTTGTGGTGACCGTAGGGGTGGCCCGCATCGGGGGGCCGCTGGGCATAGCGCACCGCAAACCAGGCCATCACCGCGCCGCCGATGTTCACCAGCGATTCCAGCGCATCCGACAGGAGCGCCACGGAGCCGGTCATTTGCCAGGCAGCCACCTTCAGCGCCATCACTGCCAAAGCGATGAGGATGGAGCCGGTTGCCAGCTGTTCTGCACTGAGCCGTTGCTGTATGCTGCCCTGCCCGCCCATTACATCAGAACGCCGCGGCGCAGCAAGTTGAGCCCGGCGATCAGCAGAACCACCAGCGTCGCACGGCGGAACAGCACCTGATCGATCCGGTCATGCAACTGCCCGCCGATCCACATGCCCGCCACCGCCGGCACGATCAGCGCCAGCGAAAAGGGCGCGGTCTCAGCCCGGATCACGCCGGAGCCGATGTGGGCCACCAGCAGCGCCACCGCGCCAAGGCCGTAGATCACCCCCTGCACCCGGATCTGTTCGGTTTTCTCAGTGTTCAGAGCGGTCAGGTAAGCCACGGTTGGCGGTCCCCAAACGCCGGAAACCCCACCAATCAGGCCCGCAATACCCCCCACCATCGCCTCGCTGAGGCGGGAAGGATTGGCGATGGTGAATGTCTTGCCCATCAGCTGGATGCAGGCAAAGACGGTAACTGGCAGGCCAATCACCAGCAGCAGCGCCTGCTGCGGAAGCAGCCGCACCATCTGGGCGCTGAGCAGCAGGCAGATCAGGCCGATCAGCAGAAACACGTGGAACTTGCGGATCGATGCCATGGCCGCCGCAGGCCCTTGCCGCAGCGCCTGCATGCCGTTTGTCACCAGGGTGGGAAGAATCAGCCCGGCCAGCGCCAGGTCCGGCGCCAGAAACATGCTGAGGCCGGAAATGAAAATCATCGGCATGGCAAAGCCCACCAGGCCTTTGACCGTGCCCGCCAGCAGCGCGATGCCAAAGGCCGCTGCCAGCTCTGCCGGGGAAAGAAGCGAAAACAATGCGGTCATCCTTCCGCTCTACCACATCCGCAGCGTGCTGCACGGGCAAAATCAGCACGCAAGATTTGATCCAAACGACGCACCCTTGAGTATTTTTGTTGCGCTGCACCTGCAAAATGATTTACCACCGGGCGACCGAAGAAGGATCTGATTCATGGCCCACGACGGACAGGACTTGCATATGAAACCGACTCTCATTCCCGACCTGCTGGCGCTGACCGGCGCTGCGCTGGAACCGCTGGACCAGCTGCTTGAGGCCGCGCGCGCCTCTGTCAAGGATATGGTGAGCAGCGACGGCCGTGTGTCCGGAAAGCTGATCGAAGAAAACCAGGTGGCGGCTCATGGGCTGTCCTGGCTTGCCACTTACGTTTACTCACTGCGGCAGATGCAGAAATGGGCCGAGAAGCTGCAGGGCGAGGGCAAGTTCGGCGAGATGGAGCAGCTGCTGCACCAGATCGGCTTTGGCGAATACCTGTGGCAGGTCTATGGCGGCATCCAGATGAACCAGGGCGAGATCATCCGCCTGCAGGACCTGGGCCTGTCGCAGGATGCCCAGCGTGCCCTTATGGTGCCGGCGGTGATGACGCTCTGCGAGCAGGGCAACAGCCAGACCGCCCGCTCCCGTCTGGTGGAGCTGATGGAGGAACAGGCCGGTTCCACCATGTTCGGCGCCTCCGGCCTGGAGGAAGAGCTGGAAATGATCCGCGACCAGTTCCGCCGTTATGCGGTGGAGAAGGTCGAGCCGAATGCCCATGACTGGCACCTGAAGGATGAGCTGATCCCGATGGAAGTCATAGAGGAACTGGCGGAGATGGGCGTCTTCGGGCTGACCATTCCGGAGGAATACGGCGGGTTCGGCCTGTCCAAGGCCTCGATGGTGGTGGTCTCCGAAGAACTGTCACGCGGCTATATCGGCGTCGGCTCGCTGGGCACCCGCTCTGAGATTGCGGCGGAGCTGATCCTCTGCGGCGGCACCGAAGAGCAGAAGGCCAACTGGCTGCCGAAACTCGCCAGCGCCGAGATCCTGCCCACTGCCGTTTTCACCGAGCCGAACACCGGCTCCGACCTCGGCTCCCTGCGCACCCGCGCGGTCAAGGACGAGAACGGCGATTACAAGATCACCGGCAACAAGACCTGGATCACCCACGCCGCCCGCACCCATGTGATGACCTTGCTGGCGCGCACCGATCCGAACACCACCGACCACCGCGGGCTGTCGATGTTCCTGGCGGAGAAAACCCCGGGCACCGACGAGGCTCCCTTCCCCACGCCCGGCATGACTGGCGGTGAGATCGAGGTGCTGGGCTACCGCGGCATGAAGGAATACGAGCTGGGCTTCGACAATTTCCACGTGAAGCAGGAAAACCTGCTGGGCGGCGCGGAGAACAAGGGCTTCAAGCAGCTGATGGAGACCTTTGAATCGGCCCGCATCCAGACCGCGGCCCGCGCCATCGGTGTGGCGCAGTCGGCGCTGGATATTGCCATGCAGTACGCGCAGGAGCGCAAGCAGTTCGGCAAGTCGCTGGTCAACTTCCCACGCGTTTCCGGCAAGCTGGCGATGATGGCGGTGGAGATCATGATCGCCCGGCAGCTGACCTATTTCTCGGCCTGGGAAAAAGACCACGGCCACCGCTGCGATCTGGAGGCCGGCATGGCCAAGCTCTTGGGCGCACGGGTTGCCTGGGCGGCGGCCGACAATGGCTTGCAGATCCACGGCGGCAACGGGTTTGCGATGGAATACAAGATCTCCCGCGTGCTGTGCGATGCCCGCATTCTGAACATTTTCGAAGGCGCCGCCGAGATCCAGGCCCAGGTCATCGCCCGCCGCCTGCTGGGCTGACTGCTGACAGAGACCACCGCAGGGGAGCAATCCCCTCCTTGCCCGGCGTTCGCGCCGGGCATTTTTTTTGTCCGGAACCGCGATTTCTGCGTCCGGTCCGCAACCCTTCCGCAAAATAAATCTGTTTCCGATTCAGGTTATTCGCAGCCGGGCAAAACCTGTTTAACAAGGGTGTATGACTTTCCTGCGCCGCCTGCTTCTGCCCTTTCTGTTTCTGCTGTCCGCTTGCGGCGATGCTGTGCCGGAAGGCCAGTCCGCACGTATCCTTGCGATGGGGGATTCGCTTCTGGCCTGGCACAGCCTGGCGGGCAAATCCATTTCGGACACGGTATCGCAGGAATTGCAGGAACCGGTGGTGGACCGCTCGGTCTCAGCCGCGCGGATCCTCTACAAGCTGCCGGTTTCCGGTGCTGCGGGCATGAACATCGGCAAACAGTACACACCCGGCGAGTGGGACTGGGTGATCGTGAACGGCGGCGGCAACGACCTGTGGCTGGGCTGCGGCTGCTTTGCCTGCGACCGCAAGATGAACCGGCTGATTTCCTCTGACGGGCGCACGGGCGCAATTCCGGCTATGCTGATCGGACTGCGCGAAACCGGAGCCAAGGTGATCTACGTCGGCTATCTGCGCAGCCCCGGGGTTGGATCGCTGATCGAGCATTGCCGGGATGAAGGCAACGAGCTGGAAGCCCGCATCGGCCGTCTGGCGGAACAGGAGGACGGTATCTTCTTCCTGTCGAACAAGGACCTGGTGCCCTATGGCGACCGCTCCTACCACGCAGCCGACATGATCCACCCTTCGGTCAAGGCCAGCAGCGAAATCGGCCGCAAGGTCGCGCAGATCATCCGGCAGAACTGAAAGGAAAGGCTCCCGCCGCCTTGGCTGCGCATTCACGGAATGCGTCCAAGGCGTTGGGCCTGGCGCCGTGCTTCGCACGGCACGGAAGCGCTCCCTTTGAACGGCACGGCAGGCACCGCGCACCGCGCGGTGCCGGGCCCAACGGGCGCAAGGCATCTGGGATGCCGCAGCGGCGGGCAGGAGGCTCATCGTGCTTTTGTTGCCTTGTGCGAACCGCCGCTGACCTCCAAAGTAGTAGAAGAAACTGCTGCCGGAGGCCTTGATGCTGCGCGCTGTTCTGATCACTTCCCTGTTGCTGCCGAGCGCCTGCACAGGCGATGAAACCCTGTCGGCCTATGGTGCCGCAGGCAAGGAATGGCAGCTTCAGAGCATAAACGGCATCGCCTTTGCCGCCGATGCGGCCCTCACCTTTCCGGAACCCGGCAAGATCGCCGGTCAGGCGCCTTGCAACAGGTTTCTGGGCAGCCAGAACGCGCCCTACCCCTGGTTTGAAACCGGCCCGCTGACGGTGACGCGCATGGCCTGCCCGGAGCTGGAGGCCGAGGCGGATTTCCTGAAAGCGCTGCAGGAAATGACGCTGGCAGAGGTTTCAGGCGATGTTCTGATCCTCAGCAATGAGGCCGGGCGCGAAATGCTGTTCAAAGCCGGCGGCTGAGCAGATCCAGCAGCCGGGCCCGCGCCTCTGGCGGCGGGTGATTGCCCAGCGACGGGGCCAGGTGCGCCTCGAGGAAATGTCCGGTCGTGCGCAGGGCCTGAACGATTTCGGCGTCTTCCGCATCGCCCAGGCCCAGCATCACCGGCGGCAGCGGCAGCAGCCGGTCTGCCCAATCCCCGGCGCCTTCACGTGAAACAGCCCGGCCCGTTTTCGGTGAGACATAGGCCAGGCCGAAGCGGCTGCCGGTCACGGCGCAGGCCGACAGGTCCAGTCCAAAGCCCATCTCCTCCAAAAGCGCCATCTCCCAGCGCAGGTAGGCGAGCAGCCAGAGGTCTTCGTTGCCCAGAAGATCCAGCAGCTGTTCGCTGCGGGTGTAAAGACCGGCGTGCGGTTCGCGCTCCGGCAGGCAGAAAGACAACAGCGCCGTCACGGTATTGAGCCCCGCCAGAGCCAGCCGGCCGGAGAGGGCAGCGGCAGCACGGCTGCGCAGGGGTTCGGCCTGGTAGCTGCCCAGGTGATCTTCCAGCCGTGCCCGCCAGGTCACGTCCAGCTGTGCGCCGGGCTGCAGGATCGGGGCCATCCGGCGGCTGCCGCCGCCACGCACCACGCCTGCGTGACGCCCGTGTTCTTCGGTGAAGACGTCAATGATGGCCGAGCTTTCGCCATGGCGGCGCACCGAAAGCAATATGCCGTGATCACGCCATTCCAAATGCGGGCCTCCCTGTCCTGCGGTCCGCCCCACCAGAGCGCATTGCCGGATGGGCTGCAAGCGGGCGGATCATTCCAGGCCGGGTTCGTCCAGCAGATGACGGCCCTGGCGGTCCTCGACCTCAATCACCCAGAGGTCGGGGTCGAATTGGCGCTGGCGGCGGATGGAACCGTCGACCTCCGCCTCGCCCCCGGCGGCCAGTTCATCCCATTTGCGGTTGCCGCTCATCAGGTCATAGGTGCGGTGAAAGGCGCGGGCCTGGCCGTCCAGCGTGTTGAGCTTGACCAGCACCGCACCAGCGGTGTCGTCGCCGTGCGACGTGATGAAGGCCGGGATGTCCTGGAACCGCAGGCGGGCCAGGTAGGCATCAACCCAGAAGCGGGCAGTGAGGCGGGTCATGCCGCACCCTCGCCCGCGCTCAAGGCGAGTGCGGGTGCCTCCGGCGGGAGTGTTTCTGCAAAGGTGAAAAGCATGGGCGGCGTCAATTGCCGTCTTTGAAGTCGAGGCCCATTTCGGAATAGCGCTCGGCCTCTTCCAGCCAGTTCGGGCGCACCTTCACCTGCAGGAACAGGTGCACCTTGCGGCCCAGGAATTCCTCCAACTCGACGCGGGCGGCCTGAGAGACGGATTTGATGGTCTCGCCGCGCTTGCCCAGCACGATGCCCTTGTGACCGTCACGCTCCACATAAATCATCTGGTCGACGCGGGCGGAGCCATCCTTGCGCTCTTCC
>JABXIA010000323.1 GCA_013373325.1 Paracoccaceae bacterium | reverse complement strand
GCGGCCCAGCTGCTCCTCCAGCCGGGTGGAGCCGCGCAGATCGCAGAACATGATGGCGGCGTCAATTTCGTCGCCGTCGCCGCGGCGGATTTCGCCGCCGAGCACCCGGGCGCCGGTGCGCTTGCCCACGTATGTTTCCAGCAGCGCCTGGGCATTCTCGCGCTGCATGAAGATCTCGTAGTAGCGGGCGATCACCCCGGAGCATTCGAAAATCAGGCCCAGGTTGGCGGTCGAAAAACCATTCGGATGGTCGCTGGTAAGTGTCAGCACATTGATCCGCCCGTCCGAGAACCGCAGCGGCATGGCGACATAATCGGTGGCGCCTTCCTTGCGCAAATCCTCAAGAATGGGAAAAGCATCGTCGGTGCAGCAGGCGTCCAGCCGGTGCCGCACCCCGCCCAGCCCGTTGGAGACATGGCGCAGCGGGCTGTTCTGGTAAGCGGGATGGTCGTGGATTTCATACGACGGGGCGTAGGTCGTGACCGCGCCGGTTTTCTTCTGCCAGATATAGTTCTTGCCCGCGATCAGCGGGTGCAGGGACCAGGCCATGACCGAGAGCCGGGACAAGTAGATGCCCTGCTCCACGAATTTCTCTGCCAGCGCGGCGGTCAGCTCTTCCGGGGTTGCCGCCATCGAGGCATCGCGCAGCAGCCAGTCGATCACGGGGCCGGAGATATTGCCGTAATCCGGCATCTCTACCGTGTTGCTGCCGAATTCGAATTCGACCTCTGCGCCGGGCATGAAACCGATGTGGCTGGAAATGGCGGCGGCTTCCGGCATGGCATCCTCGTAGGCCCAGACGCCGTTTTCCACCGTGCCGCCGGGCAGGAGGATATGACGGTAGCTGGCGGTGCCTTTGAACGGGCAGAAGGTCTGCAGATCCGTGTGCTGCGAGAGCGGGGCGGTTACGTCGTCCGCCGGGAAGTAGACCGCAGGCGGGAGACGGGTTTCATACATCACCTTGGCCCGGGTGCTTTGCGCCAGAACGGTACCGCCGCGCCGGGCAGTGACCAGGCCTTGCAGCGGTTCGACAACAATGCCGTAGCCCCGGTTGCGGGTCTGCACCTGTGTGTCCATCCCAGAGATCCTTGTCCTATGTGCCGTTCAGGCGGCGGAAACAGGACCGGCCGGCGCAGGCCGGTTCTGAACTATCTGGGGAGTGTGCCGGAAAAATCCAGAGCCGGACACATGATATTGAGCAGAACGGAGCGGAAGGGTCAGACCATGCGGATCACATCCTTGCTGATTGCCAGAACATAGCCGCGTTTGGCGATGTTCTTGACCAGCAGTTCGCTGACCATCTGGTTGCCCAAGGTGTCGCGCAGGCGCTTTATCCGGGTGGCGCCGGCAGCTTCCTCGCAATCGGCGGAGGTGCGGCCGGAAATCACTGCCTCGATCTCGGCGCCGGACAGCACGTCGCCGTCCAGCCGGGCCTCAGCCAGAACCGAGAGGGTTTCCATTGCCGCGGGTGTTAGCTTGAACCCCATGCTGTTGAGGTAGACGGTGTTTTCATCGCGGCTGATCAGCAGTTCGTTCACCTGGATGCCGGAGCGTTCGATCTGGGCCATGCGGCGGTTCAGCATCACCAGCATGCCCAGCACCGCCAGCGCCGCCACCAGCATCGCGGTGGCAAAAACCAGCAGCACAAAGATCACCATCCGGTAGCTTGTCAGTGTGTCGGCAAAAGCGGTGCCGGACTGGGCCAGGATTTCCAGCAGCTTGATTTCAGCCTGAGTTGTCAGGTCGTTTTCCACGAACAGCTGCTCGACCCGGGCGTTGAAGGCATTTGCATCCGGCAGCGTCAGAAGCAGCACAGTCCCGGCTATAATCAGAAGGCCCACGATGGCAGCGATACCAAGAGCGATGACCCTGCTGCCTGCGGCGCGGGCGTCAGAAACGGAGATAGTAGGGTCCGGCATCAGCCTTCCTTTGCTGCAGGCCTTCGGGGCCGAAAACCGAGAGGACGTTCAACAGCGTCCAGCCGGCCGGGGCAATGCGGGCCTGGATTTCGCCGCGGGCAGTCTGTTTCTGGCAGGCGCCGGACAGCTGAATCACACCGTAGTGCAGCCGCAGCGGATTGTCCTGCTTGGCTTTGTAGTCGGCATAGCAATCAGCGGCCTGCGCGGGCACGGAAAGCGCCAGCAGGGCGGCCGCAAGGGCGGGGATCAGAAGGGTCTGTTTCATAGGGCATCCTGCGTCGGGGCTGCTTGAAATTCAATAACAACAGGGGTTTGGAATGGGTGATATCCGATAACAGGCCGCCGATATTGCCTGTCTGGAGGGGGCGGAAGCAGGGTGACCGCATCACACGCATTTTGCGTTCCGCTCCTTCCATTGAAAGGTTCAGATATGACCCAGACAAGCCGCCCGCAGCCGCACCGCAAATTCATAGCCTTGATCGTTGCAGCCGCCATTGCGATAACCGGCTTCTCGGCAGCCCCCGCCCGCGCTGACAATGATGTTGCAAAAATTCTGGGTGGCCTGGCGCTGCTTGGCATTCTTGGTGCGGCCATCAAGCATTCCAGGGATAAGGATGATCACGCCGTGACGCGCACCTATAATCCACCGCAGAACCACAGCCATAACAGGCACAGGCATCAGGGCCGTAACCGTCACGGCGGACAGGTCAAACCGCTGCCGCAGTCCGTGCGCCGCTATGATCTGCCGGCGCATTGCGTCCGCTATTTTCCGCGCTACAGCACCAATTATCCGCTGGCGGCCAAGGGCTGCCTGGACCGAAACTATGGTTACACCCACAAACTGCCGCAAGTCTGCAAGGTGACGTTCTGGAACGGTAAGCATAACCGAACCGGGTACAAGCCTGGATGCCTGAAGAAACACGGCTACCGGATGGTGCACCGGTAATCCGGATAACGGGTTCGGGCAGCAGCAAACTGGGGGGCTTTGCCCCCCTTTTTTTGTCTGCTTGCATCCTGTGACGGAATTGGCTTTGTCAGAGGCATGACACAGCCGGACTACAGCCTAGAAGCCGCCGCCCGCAAAAAAGGGTTTCTCAGAATTGCAGGCGTTGATGAGGTCGGCCGCGGTCCGCTGGCCGGTCCGGTCACGGCTGCTGCTGTGGTGCTGGATGCCAGCGTGATCCCCGATGGGCTCAACGACTCCAAGAAGCTCAGCCTGAAAAAACGGGAGGCACTGGAGGGAGACATCCTGTCTTCGGCTCAAACGGCCATTGCCCATGCAACGGTGGAAGAGATTGATTCCCTGAACATTTTGCGCGCATCGCATCTGGCAATGGAACGTGCAGTGGCAGCGCTGGATCCACAGCCGGATTACCTGCTGATTGACGGCAACCTGATCCCCAAGGGGCTGGCGTTGCAAGCTGAAGCCGTCATCAAGGGGGACGGGAAATCGGTGTCCATTGCCGCAGCTTCAATTTTGGCGAAACTGGCGCGTGACAGGATCATGGTGGATTTGGCGCAACAGTTCCCGGGCTATGGCTGGGAGAAAAACGCAGGCTATCCCTCGAAACAGCACCGGGATGCGCTAGTTCAGCTAGGGGTGACCCCACATCATCGGCGTTCCTTTAAGCCGGTACACAACATCTTGTATCAAGAGTGAACCGTAGGGCGTTGTTATAATAAACAAATTGACCTCGAATCCGCGATGACTCATCCTGTGGACAACCTAATGAGCGCAAAAATGCGCCGCGGTTATGAGGCAGAGCAATGAATAAAACCATGACAAAGGGCGCGGCAGCGCTCCCTTTAAACACGATTATTGGCGGGGACTGC
>JABXIA010000320.1 GCA_013373325.1 Paracoccaceae bacterium | reverse complement strand
TCGGCGCATGGCGAGGACGACTGGCAGATCGAAGCCAGCCCGGCTCCTGCAGCGGCAGCCAGCAGCGGCAACGCCGCCCGCGACCTCTGGCAGGACTTCTGAGAACTCACCGGAGGCGCCGCAGAAAACACGCGGCGCCTTTTGGCCAGCCGGAGCGCATCAACGATCAGATTGCTGGTAGCCCAGACCATTGTGAAAAATACCATCCAGTCTGCAGCCGTGAGGAAAAACATCTAAACACAGCCTTGCAGGCGCTCCTATATGTCGAAACTTTTCCGCAAAGTTTAAGCGTCCTGCTCGCGGCAAGCTCCTATAAAAACTCTACAAAATCGCGCCATCACGCATCAAATGACCGTAAAATCCTCCAGCCCCCAAGGACCGCTTAGGTTTCCTTAATCAACCTCCCTCAAATAATAGCCTAATACGTGATTGAATGTGCCATACTCAACTTAGAGGTGTTTATCTGGATGGTCTTTGCTTTAAGGGCCATATCAATTCAAAGGGGTACAGAATGAGTGACAATGGTTTTTCAGAGGTGACCGCACCGCCCTTTATGCAACCCGTGATTCTCAACATTCTTTCAGTTGATGATGACGAGATTGACAGGCTGCGCCTGAAGAAACTGTGCCGCAAGGCCGGAATGGAGGCCGAATTTTTTGAAGCTGCGAACCTGGACGAGATGCGGCGGCAGCTGGACCGGGAGCAATATGACCTCGTATTCTTGGACCACAACTTGGGCATGGACACCGGGCTTGATGCCTTGAAGCTTCTGCTGACCCACGAAGATCAGGTGCAGGCTGTGCCGATAATGCTGACAAGTGTCACCAGCTATCAGACAGCCGTGGAAGCCATGCGGCGGGGTTGTGCGGACTACATCGTCAAAGAAGAGTTGTCGGTGGACGCTCTGATCAAGTCAATTGCCTCAGCCATTGAGCGGCGGGCGCTTTATGGCCAGTTGTCCAGTGCTAAAGCTTCGGAAAAAGAGCTGAGGCGTATTTTCCAACGCTTCATAGTCGGCTGCGGCCCCGACCTCCGGCTGCTGCTCAGCCGGACACTAGCGGGTGTCAGAGTTGTAAAGTCTCAAGCCCGTCAGGACGACAGTGTTTCGCCCTCCGTTCTTGCGGATGTGACAATGCTTGAGCGCAGCTGCAAAGATCTGGTGGCTTTCATGGATGATCTGGACAGCGTTATTGACGACACCCGCGAAGTGACCGCGCGTGTGTCACCTAATCTGCTGCAATAGCGAACTATGACAAGGCGAATACTGATCCGGTGAACCTCAGCTTGTCTCTGGTTCACTCTTTGAAAACCCCAGGCCAGAGGAGTGACGGCAGGTTGCAGTTGTCCCCTACTCCCAACCGACCGGCCCTGAACATCATCCTTGTCGAGGATGATGATGCCGATGCGAAAGCCCTGCACAAAGCCTTCGAAAAGGCGAAGATCGCTAATCCGATCACCCGGTTCGCAGACGGCGTTGAAGCCTTGATATTCCTGCGCGGCGAAATGAACCAAGTGCCGCCGCCCCATTTCGTGGTGCTGAGTGATATCAGGATGCCACGAAAGAATGGAATTGAGCTGCTGCGGGAGATCCGGGCCGACCCCTTGCTTCATAACATCCTTTTCCTCGTACTGACGACCTCAGATGACGAGCGAGACATCTCCGAAGCTTATGCCAAAAACGTCGCGGGCTACATTTTGAAGTCCAAGGCTGGCGACATGTTTGCTGATCTCATGGCTGCGCTGGAAAACTATTGGCGCATTGTCGAACTACCCGAAATTCACGTTAGGAAGGTGGCTGATGGCAGTTCTCAGAATCCTGCTCATTGACGATGACGCCGGAGACCGGAAGCTGCTGCGCCGGCTTCTGACAAAGACACATCCCGGCGTCAGAATCACCGAAGCCGAAAGCGGCGAAACTGCGCTGGAACACGCCGGGCATCCAGTCGACGTGATTTTCCTGGATTATCTG
This sequence comes from Paracoccaceae bacterium, assembly GCA_013373325.1. GTDB lineage: Bacteria > Pseudomonadota > Alphaproteobacteria > Rhodobacterales > Rhodobacteraceae > Leisingera. Next base: position 7,392 of record JABXIA010000320.1, on the reverse strand, counting down.
CTTCCCGATGGAACCGGGCTGGACCTAATCGCACGGCTGAACGAAGCCTGGCCGCGAGCGGTGCTGTTTATGACCACGGGCCACGGTGACGAGGAGATCGCCAAGAGTGTGATCCTGGCAGGAGCCAGCGACTACATTCCCAAATCCGCACTCAGCGCGGAAGCGCTCAATCGGATGATCGCAAACGGGCTGAAAGTCGCTGATATGCGTTGGCGGATCCAAGAGCAGCAAAGCGAGTTGCGGTTGTTTTCGGATGTGCTGGTCCACGACATGCGCGCGCCCCTGCGGGCCATCAAGTTTCTGAGCGAACAGATCCAGGAAGAGTACGAAAGCGGTGACCTTGACGAGGTAGCCAGACAGTTCGACCTGATGAAAAGATCGGTAAGCAAGACGTCCGAATTGATTGAACGGCTAGCCAGCCATATCAACCCCCACAGCGAAGGGCGGGCGGAGCGCGTCACGGTTGAAAGCCTGTTTGACAGCCTGCGGGCAGTCTTGGCTCAGGACCTTGCAGTATCGGGTGCCAGGCTGAACTGGCAGTCCGGCGGATTGAACGTGCTGTGCTTCCCGCCAGATATCGTGCAGCTCCTGCAAAATCTGGTCAGCAATTCCATAAAATACAGCGGCGGTGAGACGCCTGAAATTTCCGTAGTTGCAGAACCAGTCGAACCCGGCCTGATGATCTCTGTATCTGACAATGGAATTGGCGTACCACCGGAATATCAGGAAAAGATCTTTGAACCATTCAAACGGCTACAGCGCGGCAGAGAACAGCCCGGCACGGGCCTCGGCCTGGCCACCTGCGCCAAAATTGCCAAGCGGCACAAAGGCCTGATTTGGTGCGATCCTCAGGCGACTTCCGGTACAACAATCCGCTTTACTGTCTGTCTGGACGCAATGGACGCCCGGGAAATCGCTTGAACACCGCTGCTCCTTTGCACTGTATCAGACGCTTCCTTCGTCCGGCAAAACATCAGGGGGTACTTGGCCCCGACTGACATAGGCGTGTTCTAAGGACGCAAAAGCGCCCCGTGCTGCCTGCATTCTTGAACGGCTTCTGTCTTGTGGAACACAGTCTCAGATACCAGCTGCGTGCCGCCAATCGTCTTGGAATTTCATCCTTCCAAGGACACCCAGAGAACTCTGGCATCTTCTTCGCTAACCGAGACGCAGCCATGCCCCATACCGCTGTCGTAGTAAACGGAATCTCCGGCCCCCATCCGCAACGGCCGGTAGTGCTCGGTATAGAGGATCAGTTCTCCGCTCAAAACGAACATGAACTCTTCCCCCTGATGCCGGACCCAATTGTCGAACTCAGTCACATCGCGCGCCTTGATAGTGCTGATATAGGGCACCATACGCTTGCTGGTCAGTTCGCTGCACAGGAGCTCGTGATCATAGGTCGAGGTTTCCTTGTGCTCGCCCTCTCCGGTCCGTGTAAAGTCCCGGCGCCCAGTGACGCCGCTTTGACTGGACTGCACAAACAGCTGCGGCGTTTCCAGTTCCAGCGTCTGCATCAGGCGGCGGATGATCTCGAAACTAGGGCGGGTCTGGTTGTTCTCGATCTTGGACAAAGTGGACCTGCCGATGGCTGCCGACTTGGCGGCTTCCTCCAGCGTCAAACCCTTTTCCTTGCGGGCTTCGCGAATCATTTTTCCCAGTATTTCACCATCCGGGGCCTCCACGGCCTCGGGGCCCAGACCTGTTTCTTCTAAGGGAATTGGTTCCATTTCTCTAAATTCTCCCGATCCGCAAATACTTTAGCCTTGATGCATCTTCCGGTCAAAATTTCCGCGTTCGCACTTTTTGTTTGCAATAGGGAAAAAGTTTCCTATAGGAGACAAGACGTCGTATACGACTGAATACGTGCCGGTCCCGGACCGCTTTTCGGAGGAGAAACCACATGAGCGCATATGATCTGATCGTGATCGGAGCAGGCCCGGGCGGTTATGTCGCAGCAATCCGCGCAGCGCAGCTGGGCCTGAAGGTTGCCTGTGTCGAAGGCCGCGGCTCTCTGGGCGGCACCTGCCTGAACGTCGGCTGCATTCCCTCCAAGGCGCTGCTGACCTCCTCGGGCAAGTATGCCGAACTGTCCCACCTTGCCGCGCATGGCATTGCGGTTGAGGGCGCCACCCTGGACCTGAGCGCGCTGATGGCCCGCAAGGACAAGATTGTCGGTGACCTGACCAAGGGCATTGCCTTCCTGTTCAAGAAGAACGGCATCGACCACATCGAAGGCTGGGCCAGAATTCCGGCCACTGGCCAGGTGCAAGTAGGCGGCGATACCTACACAGCCAAGAACATTCTGATTGCCACCGGTTCGGAACCCAGCCCCCTCCCTGGCGTGGAGATCGACGAGGTAGACGTGCTGAGCAGCACCGGTGCGCTGGCGCTTGAAGCCGCGCCGGAGCATCTGGTGGTGATCGGCGCCGGCGTGATCGGGCTTGAGCTTGGCCAGGTCTGGTCCCGCCTCGGTTCCAAAGTGACAGTTGTGGAATACCTCGACCGTATCCTGCCCGGCATCGATGGTGAGATCGCCAAACTGGCCCAGCGCGCGCTGTCCAAGCGCGGACTGAAGTTCCAGCTGGGCCGCGCGCTCAAGACCATCGAAAAGGGCGAAAACGGCCTCACCCTGACGCTGGACCGCGTAGGAAAGGACAAGGAAGAGCAGTTTGAGGCGGACAAGGTGCTGGTCGCTATCGGCCGCCGCCCGGTAACCCGCGGGCTGGGCCTGGAAGATTTGGGCGTTTCCATCAACCCAAGGGGCTTCATTCAGGTCGACGAGCGCTACTCCACTTCCGTTCCGGGCATCTTTGCCATCGGCGACTGTGTGCCTGGACCGATGCTGGCACACAAGGCAGAGGAAGACGGCGTCGCCTGTGTCGAGATGCTGGCAGGCCAGCACGGCCATGTGAACTACAACACTGTGCCGGGCGTGGTTTACACCGACCCCGAAGTTGCCTCCGTCGGCCAGACCGAGGAAGCGCTGAAAGAGGCAGGCACCAACTACATCACCGGAAAGTTCGCCTTCATGGCAAACTCCCGCGCGCGCTCTACCGGTGAAACTGACGGTGCGGTGAAGGTGCTGGCGACGCCAGAGGGCAAGATCCTTGGCGCACATATCTGCGGCGCCCATGGTGGCGACCTGATTGCCGAGCTTGTGCTGGCAATGACCAAGGGCGCAACCGTCGAGGAGGTAGCGCGCACTTGCCACGCGCACCCGGCTATGGGTGAGGCTGTGAAAGAAGCCTGCCTCGACGCGCTTGGCCGCGCCATTCACGCCTGATCCGGAGCTCCGCCAGATGACGATCCAGCTGCGCCCCCGCCACCCGGAAAAGGCCCACAAGGCCGACAGCTCCATCCCGCGCAAACCCCAGTGGATCCGCAAGAAGAAGATCGAAAGCGCGGAGTATTATGAGACCCGCAAGCTGATGCGGGAGCATGATCTGGCGACTGTCTGCGAAGAGGCTGCCTGCCCCAACATCGGCGAATGCTGGTCCAAGCGCCACGCCACCATGATGATCATGGGCGAGGTCTGCACTCGCGGCTGCTCCTTCTGCAACGAGACCACCGGCAAGCCGGACACGCTGGACGCCTTTGAGCCGGGCCGGGTTGCCGCGGCGGTCAGGAAGCTGGGCCTGCGCCACGTTGTGATCACCTCCGTCGACCGCGATGATCTGGCGGACGGCGGCGCAGAGCATATTGCCCAGACAATCCGCGCAACCCGCCACCAGAACCCGGGCACCACCATCGAGGTGCTGACCCCGGATTTCCTGGGCAAGGGCGAGGCGGCGCAAACGGTGTTCGAAGCGGCGCCGGACGTTTTCAACCACAACCTGGAAACGGTGCCGCGCCTCTACCCGCGCGTGCGCCCTGGTGCCCGCTATTACACCTCGCTGCGGCTCTTGGATGACGCCAAGCGCGCCAATCCGCAGCTGTTCACCAAATCCGGCATCATGGTTGGCCTGGGCGAGACACTGGGCGAAGTACGCCAGGTGATGGACGACCTGCGGGCCGCACAGGTCGATTTCCTGACCGTGGGCCAGTACCTGCAGCCCACCCCAAAACACCACCCGATCGACCGCTTCTGGTCGCCGGAGGAATTTGCGCAGCTGGAACAGATCGCGCGATCCAAGGGATTTTTGCATGTGTCAGCGACACCGCTGACCCGCTCTTCGTTCCACGCGGATGAAGATTTTGCCGCCCTGAAAGAGGCCCGTCAGATGGCCTTGGCAATGGGCAAATAACCTTAACGCAAGCGGGAGGAGACCCATGGAAGCGTTAACAAACTTTGTCGGTGACATAAACGGGATTGTGTGGGGCGTACCCATGCTGGCCCTGATTTTGGGCGTCGGCTTCTTCCTTCAGGTCGGCCTGAAGTTCATGCCGATCTTGAAACTGGGCATGGGCTTTGGCCTGCTGTTCAAAGGCCGTGAAGGCCAAGGCGAAGGCCAGATCAGCCCGTTCAACGCGCTGATGACCGCGCTGTCGGCCACCATCGGCACCGGCAACATCGCAGGCGTCGCCACCGCCGTGTTCCTCGGCGGCCCGGGCGCGCTGTTCTGGATGTGGATGACCGCCCTGGTAGGCATGGCCACCAAGTATTCCGAGGCCGTCTGCGCCGTGAAATTCCGCGAGCGGGACGAAGAAGGCAACTATGTCGGCGGCCCGATGTACTACATCAAGAACGGCCTCGGCGCGAAATGGGCCTGGCTGGGCGTTGCTTTTGCCGTGTTCGGCTCCATCGCGGCCTTCGGCATCGGCAACGGTGTGCAGGCCAACGGCGTGGCGCAAGTGCTGGAAACCAACTTCGGCTTCAACACCTCTGTCACCGGCATCGTGCTGATGGTGCTGACCGGTGCTGTGATCCTGGGCGGCATCACCCGCATCGGCGCGGTGGCTGGCAAGCTGGTTCCGTTCATGGCGGTCAGCTACATCATTGCAGGCCTTATCGTGCTGGTGATCAACGCAGATGCCATCGGCTCAGCATTCAGCCTGGTGTTCACTCATGCATTCACCCCATCGGCAGCCGAAGGCGGTTTTGCAGGAGCGGCAGTCTGGGCGGCGATCCGCTTTGGTGTGGCCCGCGGTGTGTTCTCGAACGAAGCAGGCCTGGGTTCCGCTCCGATCGCGCATGCTGCAGCTGAGACTAAAGGTCCGGTCAACCAGGGCCTTATCGCGATGCTGGGCACCTTCATCGACACCATCATCGTCTGCTCGATCACCGGTCTGGCGATCATCGCGTCCGGCGCCTGGACATCAGGTGAATCCGGTGCCGCGCTGACCTCGCTGGCGTTCGAGACTTCGCTGCCCGGCTTTGGCGGCTACCTGATCGCCATCGCGCTGTCGATCTTTGCCTTCACCACCATCCTCGGTTGGTCCTATTATGGCGAGAAGTGCATGGAGTTCCTGTTCGGTGTGAAGGTCATGCTGCCTTACCGCATCCTGTGGATCGTCGCGATCTACTTCGGTGCCACCGCCGACCTGGGCTTCATCTGGCTGCTGGCCGACACGTTGAATGCGATGATGGCCATCCCGAACCTGATCGCCCTGGCGCTGCTGAGCCCGATCGTCTTCAAGGTGACGAAAGAGTTCTTTGCCACCGGCGGGAAATCGGAAGAAACCGGCCACGCTGCCGAATAAACTCTCCGGGAGGGCGCGCCCTGCGCCCTCCCCCACCCCGAAACCATACAACTCAAAGGCTGCACAGGATGACCGACGCACCCAAACGCACCCCGCTTTATGACCTGCACGTCGAGCTTGGCGGCAAGATGGTCGACTTCGCCGGCTGGGAAATGCCGGTCCAGTATCCCATGGGCATCATGGGCGAGCACAAGCAGTGCCGCGAAAAGGCCGCGCTGTTCGATGTCTCCCACATGGGCCAGGTGATCCTGCGCGGTGAAAACGTGGGCGAGAAGCTGGAAACGCTCTGCCCGCAGGCCTATGCCGGCCTTAAAGAAGGCAAGGCGCGCTACGGCTTCTTCACCAACGAAGACGGCGGCATCATGGACGACCTGATCGTCTCCAACGCCGGCGACCATTACTTTGTGGTGGTGAACGCCGCGCTGCGCCACCAGGATATTCCCCACATGCAGGCCAACCTGGACGGCGTCGAAGTGACCGAGATCTTCGACCGCGCGCTGGTTGCCGTGCAAGGCCCCAAGGCCGAGGACGTTGTGGGCGAGCTGTGTCCCGCCGCCCGTGAGCTGAAGTTCATGGAAACCACCCTTGCCGAGATCGGCGGCGTCGAATGCCGCATCTCACGCCTGGGCTACACCGGTGAGGACGGCTACGAGATCTCGATCCCGGAAGCCGACGCGATCCGCGTGTCGAAACTGTTCCTGGCCCATGACGACTGCGAACCCGCAGGCCTGGGCGCCCGCGACAGCCTGCGCCTGGAGGCCGGTCTTTGCCTCTATGGCAACGACATTGACCAGTCGACTTCGCCGATCGAGGCGTCGCTGTCCTGGGCGATCCAGAAGCGCCGCAAGGAAGAAGGCGGCTTCCCCGGTGCCGCCCGCATCCAGAAGGAACTGACTGAGGGCGCCGCCAAGAAACTGGTCGGCATCAAGCCCGAAGGCCGCGCCCCCGCCCGCCAGGGCGTGGAAATCCAAAGCGAAAACGGCGATACTCTGGGCGCCATCACCTCTGGCAGCTTCGGCCCCACCGTCGGCGGCCCGGTTGCCATGGGCTATGTTGCGGCGGACCACAGCGCCGCAGGCACCAAGGTGAACCTCATCATCCGCGGCAAGGCGCAGCCGGCAGAAATCGTCGCCCTGCCCTTCGTTACACAGAACTACAAACGCTAAGACATCATCAGGAGAGTCAACATGGCCACCTATTACTCTGAAGAGCATGAATGGATCACCGTCGAAGGTGACGTGGCAACCCTGGGCATCACCCAGCACGCCGCCGACCAGCTGGGCGAAGTTGTCTTCGTCGAACAGCGCGAAGCGGGTGAGGAGTTCGAAAAAGGCGGCGAGATCGGCGTCATCGAGTCTGTGAAGGCCGCTTCCGAAATTTATGCGCCGCTGGACGGCGAAGTGGTCGAAGTGAACGAAACCCTGGCCGACAATCCCGGTGCCCTGAACGAGAGCCCGGAAGGCGATGCCTGGATCTACAAGATCAAGCTGTCGGACGCGTCCCAGCTGGACGATCTGATGGATCTGGACGGCTACAAAGCCCTGATCGGCTAAGCACTCCCTCCCCGCCGGAACCGTCCGGCGGGGTCCATTGCCCCAGACAAGGACCTCTGTAATGGCCTTCAAACTTACCGATTACGAAGCCTACGACTTCGCCAACCGGCGCCACATCGGCCCCTCGCCGCGCGAGATGGCCGACATGCTGCAGGTGATCGGCTTCACAACCCTGGACGAGCTGATCGACGCCACC
>JABXIA010000078.1 GCA_013373325.1 Paracoccaceae bacterium | reverse complement strand
GATGTTCTCCGCCGGGCAGTTCTCATCAGCGCAGGACTTCAGGATATCGCCATCGACGCCGGCGGTGCCGAACTCATTGACCACCACCGCCAGGCGTTTTCCTTGCGGGTTCTGCATCAGGTGGCGGATCAGCGTGGTCTTGCCCGCACCAAGGAAGCCGGTGATGACGGTGACGGGGATCTTGTTGAGATCGCTCATGTTTACTCCTCGGAGAAGAACTTGGCCGGCGGGATGCGGGCAACGGATTGCTTGCGGAAGGTCTGCGGGCGCTCGCGCCAGGGCACGACGCCATCAGCGGTGGAGGCATAGGCGGCGGCGCCTTCCAGGATTTCGGAGACGTGCTGGTCCGGGTCGAGGTCGCCGTAGACATAGGTCCAGCGCTCCTCGCCGCCGACCAGGGCTACAGCACAGCCTCGTTTGCAGGAGGACAGGCATTCCACACCCCGCAGGCGGACGCCTTCGGGCATTCCGGCCTCTTCCAGGGCAGCGTGCAGGATGGCGCCGGGGCGGGCGGCCTCAGGGTCGGCGCCTTCGCGGCGGCAGGTAAGGCAAACGGTCAATGTGACCGGTCCCGGGGTGCTGGCAGTCTTTTCTGCCATGTCGTCAGCCATTGGCGCGTCTCCTGTCGCGGCAGGGCGTGCGGGATGGCCAGAAAGAAGCTGTATCGTGCCAGCCTCTCACCCGGTCGCAGAACACCCCGTCTGCCCGTTGATCTCTCTCTCGCTGGCAGGTCTCCCGGCTTGCGGATGCCAAGGCGCACGCCTTGCCGGCCATCCTGCCTTCCCGGGTGTTTTCCCAGTGGCATGGCGGCCTCATCCGGTCACGGTCGCGGGGGCGGCTGTGCTTGAGCTTCTTGAAAGCCTTCACATTCCCTCTTCGCCTGTTTTCACAGGAACCAGCTGAACCCCCTTGCGCTATGGCGGGCTTCTTTGTCAAGACATGGGGCCAAACAGCTGGAGAGCCCCATGAGCGAAAAGTCCGAAACCGGCATTTCAGAAGAAGAAGCCGCCCGTCACGCATCGAAGATGGCCAAGAAGAAGGCCGCGCGTGATCGCATGATGAAGACGAAGGAAGGCGAGAAGGGCCTGATCATTGTTCACACCGGTCCTGGCAAGGGCAAATCCTCTTCGGGTTTCGGCATGATCATGCGCTGTATCGCGCATGGGATGCCGTCCGCAGTGGTGCAGTTCATCAAGGGCGCCTGGCAGACCGGCGAGCGGACCCTGATCGAGGAAAACTTCAGCGATCTCTGCCAGTTCTATGCGATGGGCGAGGGCTTCACCTGGGAGACGCAGGACAAGGCCCGCGATATCGCTGCCGCGCAGAAGGGCTGGGAGAAGGCCAAGGAGATGATCCTGGACGAGAGGAACACCATGGTGCTGCTCGACGAGATCAACATCGCGCTGCGTTATGAGTATCTGGATCTGGAGGAAGTGCTGGAGTTCCTGGTGGAGCAGAAGCCGCCGATGACCCATGTGGTGCTGACAGGCAGGAACGCCAAGGAAGAGCTGATTGAGATCGCCGATCTGGTGACCGAGATGGGGCAGATCAAACACCCGTTCCGCGCTGGCGTGAAGGCCCAGAAGGGCGTGGAGTTCTAATCTAGATTTGGCTGCAATATTGAGCGGGCTAGAGGTCTTGCGCTTTGCTTCGCAAATCGCCGGGCGGGGGCACTGCCGCAGGCAGTGCCCCCGCCCGGCCCAACGCTTTTAAGGGAACCTCGGGTTCACTGAAAAAGGGGCGGGAGTGTCCGGTCCTCGATATCCGTCAGGTGGCACAGCGCAGGCGGGGTTACGCTGCCAGCCGGGCGGCAGTCTCGCTGATATAGGCATCCACCGCTGCGCGCTGTGCCTCATCCAGCCGCAACCCCAGTTTGGTGCGCCGCCACAGGTAGTCGTCGCCGGTGCGTACCCATTCGCGGGCAATGGCCCAATCGAGTTCCCGCGCGGTAATCGTAGCGCCGAAGTCCTGGCCGAGGTCTGCGGCGGACTTGGCCTCGCCCAGCACCTCCCAGGTCTCGGTGCCGTAGGCGCGGATCAGGCGGCGGGTCCAGTAGGGTGACAGGAACGGATAGTCCGCTGCGAGTCTGGCGCGCAGTGTTTCCACATCGGCTACAGCGAAATCGCCTCCGGGCAGGGCAACACCAGCGGTCCAGTCGGCGGGCACCTGTGGGAAAACCTCGCCGATCTTTGCAAGCGCTGCCTCTGCCAGCTTGCGGTAGGTGGTGATTTTGCCGCCAAAGACATTCAAGAGCGGCGCCTGCGCGCGGTCAAGCGTCAGCACATATTCACGGGTGGCCGCCGTGGCGGAGCTGGCGCCGTCGTCATAGAGCGGGCGCACGCCTGAATAGGTCCAGACGATATCCTCGCGCTTGAGCGGCTGATTGAAGTAACCGGACGCGAAATCAATCAGATAGTCCTGTTCGGCTTCGGTGCATTCCGGTGCGGTGTCCGGCTCCGTATGGTCAGCGTCGGTGGTGCCGATCAGGGTGAAGTCTTCCTCATAGGGGATGGCGAAGATGATCCGCCCGTCAGTGCCTTGGAAGAAATAGCAGCGGCCGTGGTCGAACAGTTTCGGCACCACGATATGGCTGCCGCGCACCAGGCGGACGTTTTCGCGGCTGTTCTGGCCCAGCTTCTGGTGCAGCACGTCGGCAACCCACGGCCCGCCTGCATTGACCAGCATTTTCGCGCGGCGCTGTTGGGTGTCGCCGCTGGCTTGATCCTGCAGGGTGATCACCCAGTGATCAGCGTGGCGCTCGGCGGACAGCACCTTGGTCCGGGTCAGGATCTCGGCGCCGCGAGCCTGTGCGTCGCGGGCGTTCAGTACCACCAGACGGGCATCTTCGATCCAGCAGTCGGAGTATTCAAAGGCGGTCTTGAACTTGTCCTTCAGGGGGCGTCCCGCCGGGTCGGCGGCCAGGTCCAGTTTCGCTGTGCCGGGCAGAATGCCGCGTTTGCCCAAGCTGTCATACAGGAACAGTCCCAGACGGATCAGCCAGGCCGGGCGGCGACCCTTCATCCATGGCATGAAGGTTGTGAGCAGCTTGGAGGTCGGTGTCTCGCTGTCGAACCGCATGTCCTTGTGAAACGGCAGCACGAACCGCATCGGCCAGGAGATATGCGGCATTGCCTTCAAGAGCACCTCGCGCTCGATCAGCGCTTCGCGCACCAGGCGGAACTCGAAGTACTCCAGATAACGCAAGCCGCCATGGAACAGTTTGGTTGAGGCTGAGGAGGTGGCCGAGGCGAGGTCATTCATCTCTGCCAGCGTCACCGACAACCCGCGGCCCGCGGCGTCGCGGGCGATGCCGCAGCCGTTGATGCCGCCACCGATCACCAGAAGATCGGCAATATCCTCATGCTGGGGCGCAGTCATTGGCGGTCCGGCCTTTCGTCGAGATCTCCGCGTATCGCGTTGGTGTATGGGAGTTGACCGCCGAGT
>JABXIA010000337.1 GCA_013373325.1 Paracoccaceae bacterium | reverse complement strand
CGTTTAGCAACTTGTCATGCACGCCGGCGCGTGCGGGTGATTTCGCTGCACCTGTGCGTCCACAAGCGCAAAAACCGCAATCGCTCCCATTCCGAGGTGAGACGACGCGGTGTGTTTACAGAGGATCCGGGTGGTAAAAGTGCCCGGACCTTGAGCCACTGCAATTTTGAATTCGGCTGACGGAGAATACACTCCGGGTGCCGGATAGGCGCGCGTATATGGGGAGTCGCGGGGGTTGTCAACAGCAGCCGGGCGCAGCGGCCCGTATCATTGCCCGGCGCGCCTTGCACAACGGTTGCCAGCCCGCACGCCACCCGCCATAGTTGCCGGTGCAGGCATTGGCAATACACGGATTTTCGATATGCAGGTCATCGGGCTGTGCCGGTTCTCCTACCCGGCGCTTGGCGGGTTCCAGGTTGAGCATGACACCGTGGCGGAGCGGATCGCCTATCTCTATGCCGAGGACCGGATGGAGGAGCGGTTCCGGCTGTTCGAAACCGTCGCCCTGCCCTCCCTGCGGGCGCAGACCGACGCCGATTTCGACCTGATCATCGTGACCGGCGACAGCCTGCCCCGGCAGCACCGCGACCGCCTGCACGATCTGACCGCGGATATGCCGCAGGTGCGGATCGTGGCAGAGCCGCCGCGCCGCCACCGCGAAGTGATGAAAGAAATACTGAACGCCGCCCGCCGCAACCCGGACCAGCCCTGCCTGCAGTTCCGCGCCGATGACGACGATGCGGTCGCAGCTGAGTTTGTCGAGCGTCTGCGGGAAACCGCGGCCGATTGCGCCGGCCTGTTGGAAAAGTCACCCACCATGGCAATAGACTTCAACCGGGGCTACATCGCCGAGTTCGGCGCCGATGGGATCACCGCCTCAGAACCGGCGGTGCGGTCCTATTTCACGGCGGCGCTGGGAATGTACGCGGCTGGCGGCGTGCGCCAGACGATCATGAACTTCGGCCACCACCGCATCCACCATCATATGCCGTCGGTCACCATCACCGATGTGCCGATGTGGGTGCGCAGCCACAACACCTACAACGATTCTCGCCAGCGCAATGCAGGGGCAGAGGCCGTCGCGCCGCTGACCCCGAAACAGGAGCGGGAGTTCGCAACGATGTTCGGCATCAAGGCCGACCATGTGCGCTCCGTTTTCACACCGCAGCTGAGCGGGTCCTCCGGCTGATCTGCCGTTCCCGGTAGAAGGTGAAGATCCCGGCCCCGGCAACAACCGCCGCACCCGTCAGCGTCAGCAGATCCGGCCATTCGCCAAAGACCAGCCAGCCCAGCAGCAGCGCCCACAAGAGCCCGCTGTAGCGCAAGGGTGCGATCACCGCGATCTCGCCCACCCGCATGGTCATCACCGAACACAGGTAGCCGCCGAAAATGAACAGGGCCGCCCCGCCCAGGATCAGCAGCTGCATCCCCGTCACCGGCTGCCACGGAACAGCGGCGGACATGGCAATGCCGAAGCCCAGCACCGACAGCGACGACGCCAGCGTCACCGTCATCGACGGCACCTCCGGCGGCATCCGCCGGGTGACCAGGTCGCGGGCAGTGATGCAAGCCACCGAGGCCAGCGCATAAAGCGCGCCCTCGCTGAAGCCCTCCGGCCCGGGCCGCACGATCAGCAGCATGCCGCAAAAACCCGCGGCAATCGCCGCCATCCGCCGCCAGCCCAGCGGCTCGCGCAGGAACAGCGCCGCGCTCAGCGTGACCGCCAGCGGCAGCACCTGCAGCACCGCGGTGACATTGGCAATCGGCATGCGCATCAGCGCGGTCAGGAACAGATAGGTGGCCGACACTTCGCCTGCGCAGCGCAGCGCGATCATGGCCCAGGCGCGCGGCGGCAGCCGGAAGCGCAGCCCGCCCATGCGGCGGGCCAGCAGATAGATCAGGAAACTGGCAGCGATGCCGCGGATGGTCAGGATCTGCGCCAGCGGCAGCGCGCCGCCGATCAGCTTGACCAGCGCATCGTTGAACGTATAGGCCGCCATCGCCCCGATCATCAGCAGCGCGCCTGTCTGGTTCGGAGTCATCGATGCCCTGCCAAGAACATTTCCATCCCTGCATCCTCCCTGCCCCGCAACTGATAGACCGGGCGGCAGGAACGGAAAAGCCCCCGCATGTCGCCATGCGGGGGCTTTCCTGTTTCTCAACTCAGGCCCGAGACCTTAGTCGCGGCTTTCCGGAGTATCGACCAGGTTGTCGAGACCTGCGTCCATCGCGTCTTCGTCCATCACCGGCGCAGCCAGGGCTGCAGCGGCTTCGGCTTCCTCGCGGCGGGCTTCCAGAACCACGTTGTCGCGGCCCTGCGCAATCGCGCGCACAGCCTGGGTCGCACCGCCGGTGCCGGCCGGGATCAGGCGGCCCACGATGACGTTCTCCTTGAGGCCGACCAGCTTGTCCTTCTTGCCCTGCACCGAGGCCTCGGTGAGAACCCGGGTGGTCTCCTGGAAGGAGGCCGCCGAGATGAAGGAGCGGGTCTGCAGCGACGCCTTGGTGATGCCGAGCAGGATCGGTTCGCCCTGAGCGGGACGCTTGCCGCGGGCAAGGGCCTTCTCGTTGGCGGCGTCGAACTCCTGCTTGTCCACGTGTTCGCCTTTCAGCAGCGTGGTGTCGCCAGAGTCCGAGATCTCCCACTTCTGCAGCATCTGGCGGACGATCACCTCGATGTGCTTGTCGTTGATCTTCACACCCTGCAGGCGGTAGACGTCCTGAACCTCGTCGATCATGTAGTTCGCCAGAGCCTCGACACCCATGATGGACAGGATGTCATGCGGCGCCGGGTTGCCGTCCATGATGTAGTCGCCCTTCTGGACAAAGTCACCTTCCTGGACCGGAATGTGCTTGCCCTTGGGCACCATGTATTCGACGGCTTCCATCGACTCATCCGACGGCTCGATCGCGATGCGGCGCTTGTTCTTGTAGTCGCGGCCGAAGCGCACGTAACCATCGATTTCGGCGATGATCGCGTGATCCTTGGGACGGCGGGCTTCGAACAGTTCCGCAACGCGCGGCAGACCACCCGTAATGTCCTTGGTCTTGGCGCCTTCACGCGGGATACGCGCGACAACGTCGCCTGCCATGATCTGCTGGCCGTCTTCGACCGACAGAATGGCGTCCACGGACATCGGGTAGGTCAGCGGGTTGCCTGCGTCGTTGCGCACCGGCTCGCCGTTGCCGTCCACCAGAATGATCTCCGGCTTCAGATCAGAGCCCTTAGGCGCCGCACGCCAGTCGATCACGATCTTCTGGGTCATGCCGGTGGCTTCGTCGGTCTCGTCGCGGACGGCCAGGCCCGAGACCAGGTCGACATACTTCGCGGTACCCGGCTTCTCGGCGATGATCGGCAGGGTGTAGGGATCCCACTCGAACAGCTTGTCGCCGCGGGCAACAGTCTGGCCTTCCTTGACGAACAGCTTGGAGCCGTAGCCCAGCTTGTGGCTGGCGCGCTCTTCGCCGTGCTCGTCCTGGATGATCAGCTTCATGTTGCGGCCGACGACCAGGGTCTCGCCGTTGGCGTTCTCCAGGGTGTTCGGCATCTCGAAGACGATCTTGCCTTCCTGAGACGCTTCCAGGAACGACTGCTGGCCGCCCTGGGCAACGCCGCCGATGTGGAAGGTCCGCATGGTCAGCTGGGTGCCGGGTTCACCGATCGACTGCGCCGCGATGATGCCGACGGCCTCGCCGGTGTTCACGCGGGTGCCGCGGGCCAGGTCACGGCCGTAGCACATGGCGCAGACGCCCTCTTCGCTCTCACAGGTCAGCGGCGAGCGGATGCGGGTCGACTGCACGCCGGCCTCTTCCACTGCATCGGACATGCGCTCGTCGATCAGCTGGCCTGCGGCCACGATGATCTCTTCGGTGCCCGGGCGCTTGATGTCATCCGCAGCCACACGGCCCAGGATGCGTTCACCCAGCGATGCCACGACCTCGCCGTCGTTCACAGCCGCTTCGGCGGTGATCGCACGCTCGGTGCCGCAATCGATCTCGCGAACGATGCAGTCCTGCGCCACGTCCACCAGACGGCGGGTCAGGTAACCCGAGTTCGCCGTCTTAAGCGCGGTATCCGACAGACCCTTACGGGCACCGTGGGTGGAGTTGAAGTACTCCAGAACGGTCAGGCCTTCTTTAAAGTTCGAGATGATCGGGGTCTCGATGATGTCGCCGTTCGGCTTGGCCATCAGGCCGCGCATGCCGCCCAGCTGCTTCATCTGGGTAACCGAGCCACGCGCACCGGAGTGGGCCATCATGTAAACCGAGTTCGGTTCCATCACGGCGCCGTTCTCATCCCGCTTGTCAGCGGAGATGGTGCTCATCATCGCCTCGGTGACCTTGTCGTTACACTTCGACCAGGCATCGACAACTTTGTTGTACTTTTCGCCCTGGGTGATCAGGCCGTCCATGTACTGCTGTTCGAAGTCTTTCACCTGCTCGCGGGTGTCGTCGACGATGGTCCACTTGGTGTCCGGGATCACCATGTCGTCCTTGCCGAAGGAAATGCCGGCCTTGAACGCCTCGCGGAAGCCCATGGTCATGATCTGGTCGCAGAAGATCACAGACTCCTTCTGTCCGCAGTAGCGGTAGACGGTGTCGATGACCTGCTGGACCTCTTTCTTCCGCAGAAGACGGTTGACCAGTTCAAACGGCGCCTTGGCGTTTTTCGGCAGCAGCGCGCCCAGACGGACACGGCCCGGGGTGGTCTCGAAACGCTTGAGAACCTCGTTGCCTTCCTCGTCGATCTGGGTGATCCGCGCGGTGATCTTGGTGTGCAGATGCACTTCGCCGGCGTCCAGCGCGTGCTGAACTTCGTCGATGGTGCCAAAGATCTTGCCTTCGCCAGGCATGCCTTCGCGTTCCAGGGATACATAGTAGAGACCCAGGATCATATCCTGCGACGGAACGATGATCGGCGCACCGTTGGCGGGCGACAGAACGTTGTTGGTCGACATCATCAGGACGCGCGCTTCCAGCTGGGCCTCAAGGCTCAGCGGGACGTGCACAGCCATCTGGTCGCCGTCGAAGTCCGCGTTGAATGCAGAGCAGACCAGCGGGTGCAGCTGGATGGCCTTGCCTTCGATCAGCGTGGGTTCGAACGCCTGGATACCCAGACGGTGCAGCGTCGG
>JABXIA010000330.1 GCA_013373325.1 Paracoccaceae bacterium | reverse complement strand
TCATAGGGGTGTTTCCAGCCGGGCAGGGCGCTGATGCGGTCCAGCCAGGCGTCGATACGGGGCCAGTCGGCCCGGTCAAAGCCGAAGGGTTCGGGGTAATAGAGGTAGCTGCAGCAGCTGATGTCGGCATTGGTGAGGCCATCGCCAACAATCCACTCGCGGCCCTCCAGATGGTGTTCCAGCGTGGTATATGCAGCCTTCAGGCGGCCTTGCATGAAGCTTATGACTTCCTGCGAACGGTGCTGTTCCGGCAGGAAGTTGATCAGAAACCGGGTCATGCCGGCCTGGCTGGACATCTTGTGATTGTCCCACAGCACCCAGCGCAGCACCTCGTATTTATCCTCGGGGCGGCCGCCGAAATTGCCGGTCTTGTCAGTGATGTACTGCTGGATCGCGCCCGACTGGCTGAGTGTTACGTCCCCGTCTACCAGAACCGGCGCCTCGGCCATGGCAGAGAATTCCCGGAACTCCGGCGTGCGGGCCGCGCCGCCGAAGAAATCGACAAAGACCGGTTCCCAGTCCAGCCCGGCCAGCTCCAGCGCCAGCGCGGCTTTGTAGGAGTTGCCGCTTTCGCCAAAGCAATGCAGTTTAAGTGTCATTTGTTGCTCCCTGTGTATGCTGGCGGAGCGGGGGTTTCACACCCCCGCACCCCCGTGGAGTATTTTCGGCAAGATGAAAGAGCTTCAGGCTTTGTTAACCTTGATGACTGACCTTCAAAGCTGCGGTACAGGCTGGAGAGCCGATGACCGCGCAAGGTGACACCCTGCCTCGATAAATCCGGCAGCCAAACGGTAAGGCGGGGCAGGGTGGAGCTGCTCTTGTCATCTTGCTCCCAATACTCCCGCCGGAGGCATCCTTCCGGTTCAGCGTGTGTTGCCATTGGCTCCGTCACAACGACCTCGCAATCAGCTCCTTCATGATCTCATTGGTGCCGCCGTAGATCCGCTGCACCCGGGCGTCCGCCCACATTTCGCCCACCGCGTATTCCTGCATGTAGCCATAGCCGCCATGCAGCTGAAGGCATTCGTCCAGCACTTCTCCTTGCGTGTCGGTGATCCAGTATTTCGCCATCGCCGCCTTTTCGACTGTCAGCTTGCCCTGCAGGTGTTCGGCGATGCATTCGTCCAGGAAAGCGCGCGCGACCTTGGTCTTGGTCAGGCACTCCGCCAGCTTGAAGCGGGTGTTCTGAAACTGCGTCAGCGGCCCGCCAAAGGCCTCGCGCTCCTTGCAGTAGGCCACCGTGCGCGCCACCGCGCCTTCCATTGCGCCAACCGCACCGCAGGCAATGATCAGCCGCTCCTGCGGCAGCTGCTGCATCATCTGGTAAAATCCCTGGCCCTCAGTGCCGCCCAGGATGTTCTCCGGCGGGATCTCCACATCGCTGAAGAACAGTTCAGATGTGTCCGCCGCGTGGCAGCCGATCTTGTCGAGGTTGCGGCCGCGGCTGAAGCCCTCGGCGCCGTCGGTCTCCACCGCCACCAGCGACACGCCCTTGGCACCCAAACCGGGATCGGTCTTGGCCGCCACCAGGATCAGGTTGGCGTGCTGGCCGTTGGTGATGAAGGTCTTCTGCCCCGACAGCCGGTAGGCATTGCCGTCTTTCACCGCCTTGGTCTTGATCGCCTGCACGTCGGAACCGGTGGAGGGTTCGGTCATCGCCAGCGCCCCGACCAGCTCGCCGCTCACCATCTTCGGCAGCCAGCGCAGTTTCTGCTCCTCGGTGCCATAGGCCAGAATATAGTGGCCGACGATGCCGGAATGGATGCCATGGCCCCAGCTGGCCAGATTGGCGCGGCTGGTTTCCATCAGGATCACCGCCTCATGGCCGAAATCGCCGCCGGCGCCGCCGTAGCCTTCCGGGATTGAGGGGAGGAGAAGCCCCAGCTCACCGGCCTGTGTCCAGGTCTCCCGGTCCATCAGGCCCTGTTTGCGCCAGGTCTCGAATTTGGGGGCCCATTCATTGGTGATGAACTGGGCGGTCATCTCCCCAAGCATCTGGTGCTCTTCCGTCATCCATGCGGACTGCGTCTGGGTCATCTCTCTCCCTTTGCTGCGCTTTTCTAGCGCTTTCGCGCCTCCAGCTCGGCGTTGAACAGCCGCAGCCGGTGGCTCAGGTTCTCGTAGTCCGTCACGCTGTCGAAATTCTCGAACAGGAATGACAGCGCTTCTCCCTCGTCCAGCCCCGCCTCTTGGGCGAACCTCTTCAGCCTGCGGTAGCCGTCCTCCGTCATTGCGATCGGCAGGCGGCGGGTCAGGCGGAAACGTTTCGGCATAGTGCGGTCCTTTGCAAATCAAGGCACCGGCCGGGGTTGGGGCAGGGCGCCCCCGGCAGGGGCGCCCGAAGGCATCAGAAGGCGTCTGCGTCCAGCGCCATCACCGTGTCCGCGCCGCTTTCGATGCGGGCGAGGTGCAGTTTGGTCGCGGGCAGCCGCCGTGCCATGTAATACCGGCCGGTTGCGAGTTTCGTCTCATAGAACGCCGCGTCACCGGCCCCCGCGTCAAGCGCTTCCTGCGCCGCCTTGCCCATCCTGGCCCACATCAGGCCCAGGCACACGTGGCCGAACAGGTGCATGAAGTCGTAGGAGCCCGCCAGCGCCTGATTGGGATCCTTCATGCCGGTTTGCATGAAGAACATGCCCGCCGCCTGCAGATCCTTGGAGGCCGCCTGCAGGGGTTTGATGAAGTCCTTGGTATAATCCTCGGAAATATCTTTGTTTTCCTGGCAGAAGCTCTTCACCATGTCGAAGAAGGCCAGGACGTACTTGCCGCCGTGCTGGCCCAGCTTGCGGCCCACCAGGTCCAGCGCCTGCACGCCGTTGGCACCCTCGTAGATCATCGCGATGCGGGCGTCGCGGGTGTATTGCGACATGCCCCATTCCTCGATGTAGCC
>JABXIA010000035.1 GCA_013373325.1 Paracoccaceae bacterium | reverse complement strand
TTTTGCAGGCGGCGGAAGGCGGCGGCCTGGATTTCGATCTCGGTTTGCTTGTCCATGGCGGTGGCTCCGGAATTGTCTTGCGTCCCCGCAGGCCTAGCAGCCGGGGCAGGGGCGGGCAATGGGTGCGGGCTCAGATCAGCTGCAGCGCCAGCCACGGTCCCAGGGCGGTGGCGAAGATCACGATCTTGTAGGTGCCGAGCCAGCGGTAGACTGTCAGGCTGACATCCGCAGGTGCCAGCCCGAACATGCGGGCATGCAGCCCCGCCACCCAGTCCCGCATCAGCATCAGAAGCACAGCGGAGAGGGTGAACAAGCCAATATGCAAAACGGTCAGCCAGCCGAAGAAGGCAGAGAGGGTTTCCTGGGCCATGAGGGCTCCTTTCCCGGAATATCCCGCGTTTCCGTTACAGATATGGGGATTGGCCGCCGGTTCTGCAACGCGAGGCCGATTTCCGGGTCAGAGACCGGATGCCTCCAGTGCCTTGGGCAGCACTTGGGCCAGGCGTTCGGCCCAGACCTGCTGGCCGGTGTGTTCGGCAATCAGGTCATTCCGCAGTTCGATCAGCGTGTTGGGGCGGCCTGGCTTGGTGGCGTGGGTCTCAATCGCGTCGCCGGGCAGGTAGCCGGTGTAGGGCTCATTGACGCCGACACAGAGATCGCCGGGGCGGTTCAGTTCTTCCACCACAAATGGCGAGAAGCGCTCGCCTTCGGGAAACAGGATGCCGATCTCCCAAGGGCGCGGGCTGCGGCCACGCAGCTGGCGGGTGAAGCTGTGGACGGAGATAATGACCGTGCGGGGGCGTTCTGCCAGCCTCGCCAGCGCCCGGTGGTAGGGGCGGTAACAGCCCTCCAGCCGCTCCTTCAGCTCGGCCTCGCCCGCGTGGCGGTTGGCCGGGATGATGGTGCCGTCATAGAGCTTCATTAGAAGCGTCGGGTCGTCCTCGCCGCGGTTGGGATCGATCACCAGGCGGGAGAAGTTGGAGGCCACCACCGGCGCGTCCAGCATCTCACCCAGGAGCTTGGACACCGCATACGCGCCGACGTCATAGGCGATGTGGCGCTCCATGTCCTCGCGCGGGAGGCCAAGGTCGCCGCCGCCGGCAAAATCCGGCACATGGTTGGTTGCGTGGTCGCAGGTGATCAGCCAGCGGGCGGGGCGGTCTGCGCCGTGAACAAAAAAGGGAGTGTATGTCATGAGCCTGATATGTTTTGCCGCATTCTCTTTACGGGAGTTGCGCGGAAATGGGAATTGGGGGATAAGCACCCCGAGCTGTTTGCGGTAACATAGAGCTGTTTGCGGCACCATGAAGTCAGGCCCGGAGGAGAAGACCCTTATGAAACGATCGCGCAATGTGAAGATTGTCGCCACATTGGGGCCGGCCTCGGAGACCTACGAGACCATCCGCGCGCTGCATGAGGCCGGCGCCGATGTGTTCCGCCTGAACATGTCGCACGGCAGCCGTCCGGAGATTGCCGAGAAGCACAAGATCATTCGCCAGGTGGAGCAGGATCTGGACAGCCCGATTGCCATTCTGGCCGATCTGCAGGGGCCGAAACTGCGGGTCGGGGTCTTTGCCAGCGGGTCTGAGGAGCTGGAAGAAGGGGCGAAGTTCCGCCTCGATCTGGATGAGGCAGAGGGCGATGTGTCCCGCGTGTGCCTGCCGCATCCGGAGATCTTCCAGGCGCTGGAAGCGGGTGCGCATCTGCTGGTCAATGACGGCAAAATCCGTCTGGTAGTGGATGAGTGCGGCCCGGATTTTGCCAACTGCACAGTGGAAACCGGCGGCACGATTTCCAACCGCAAGGGGGTGAACGTGCCGGATGTGGTGCTGCCGCTGGCAGCCTTGTCGGAGAAGGACCGGGCGGATCTGGAATTTGTCTGCGCCCTGGGGGTGGACTGGCTGGCGCTGTCGTTCGTGCAGCGGGCCAAGGATGTCTATGAGGCCCGTGCGCTGGCGGATGGCCGCGCGGCGGTGCTGTCGAAAATCGAGAAGCCGCAGGCTGTGGAAGACTTTGAGGCCATCCTTGATGCGTCCGACGGCATCATGGTGGCGCGCGGCGATCTCGGCGTCGAGTTGCCTGTGGCAGCTGTGCCGCCGATCCAGAAGCGGCTGGTGCGCAAGTGCCGGGCCGCGGCCAAGCCGGTGATCGTGGCAACCCAGATGCTGGAAAGCATGATCGAAAGCCCGATGCCGACCCGCGCCGAGGTGTCCGACGTGGCAACCGCCATTTACGAGGGCGCCGATGCGGTGATGCTGAGCGCCGAAAGCGCGGCCGGCCAGTATCCGGTGCAGGCGGTGCGGACCATGGACAAGGTGGCCATCGAGGTGGAGGCAGATCCGACCTATACCCAGATCATCGCTGCCTCGCGGTCGGCCAAGGGCACAACCGTGGCCGACGGCATCGTCGCCGCGGCGCGGGAGATTGCGGAAAAGACCGAGATCAAGGCGATCTGCTGTTTCACCCAGTCCGGCACCACCGCGCTGCTGACCGCGCGGGAACGCCCGGGCGTGCCGATCATTGCGATGACCCCGGTCAGCGCCACCGCGCGGCGGCTGTGTCTCAGCTGGGGCTGCAAATGCGTGATGACACCGGAGCTGGACCGCTTCAAGGGGGCTGTTGTCAGCGCAGCGCGCGCCGCACGCGCGGGCGGATACGCAACCGAGGGCGACCAGATCGTGGTCACTGCGGGTGTGCCCTTCAACGTGCCGGGAACCACCAACATCCTGCGCATCGCGCCCTGCGACGAGCGGCTGATCTACAGCACCGACCCGGAGTAAGCGCCGGCCGGTCTGCCGCGGGGCAGGGGCGTGATTGAAATACCGCCTTCTGCGCCTACCATCATCCCGTGTTGCTGTGCTGACGGGGGATGGGCCATGCAGACGGATCTGGCGCTGGTTCTGGGGCTGGTTATAGGGGCCTTCACGGTGCCGGGTATTCTGGCCGCTCTCAGCGAGCGCCGGGCGCCGCGCGCGTCAGGGCTGACCATCCTGATTGCCATCGGGCTGGTGACCTATGCAGTGATGGTGAACCCGGGCGGCTACAGCGTCGAAGAGATCCCCGACGTGTTTTCCCGGGTTGCGGCGCAGCTTTTCTAGAGAATCCGCTTGCCCATCCCGCCTGCATTGCTTAAAGGGCAGCTCTGTTCCGCGCGGCCGGCCGTCGAGGCATGCCGAGTCGCGCGTCTAGCGAACCCGCATTGAAGGAGACGGAAATGCCCAAGATGAAGACAAAGTCGAGCGCCAAGAAGCGCTTCAAGATTACCGCCACCGGCAAGGTGAAAGCGGGTCAGGCCGGCAAGCGCCACGGCATGATCAAGCGGACCACCAAGTTCATCCGCGATGCCCGCGGCACCACCACCCTGTCCGCACCGGACGCAAAGATCGTCAAGGGCTTCATGCCCTACGACCGCTAAGAGGAGATCTGACACATGTCCCGCGTTAAAGGTGGTACCACAACTCACGCCCGTCACAAGAAGGTCATCAAGGCAGCCAAAGGTTACTACGGCCGCCGCAAGAACACCTTCAAGGTTGCCCGTCAGGCCGTCGACAAGGCCAACCAGTACGCAACCCGCGACCGTAAGAACCGCAAGCGCAACTTCCGCGCGCTGTGGATCCAGCGTATCAACGCTGCTGTGCGTTCGCACGACGAAGCGCTGACCTACTCCCGCTTCATCAACGGCCTGACCCTGGCCGGCATCGAAGTGGACCGCAAGGTTCTGGCCGACCTGGCCGTGCACGAGCCCGAAGCCTTCGGTGCGATCGTCCGTCAGGCACAGGACGCGCTGGCAGCCTAAGGCGCCAGAGAGTTCGAATTCGAGAGAAGGCCGCCCAACGGGGCGGCCTTTTTTCTGTGGCAGCAAGACCCTCTTTTGCCAGGCTGAATCAAAGTGCGTGCAGCCGTCAGAAAACAGGCCGTATGCGCGCCGGCATTTCTTAGCTTCTTGGCATCCGCAGTGAAAACACGGTCTGCGCTTCATCCGAGACCACCGAAAGGTGGCCGCCATGCGCCGCGGCGATTTGCTGGGCGATGTAGAGGCCCAGGCCCAGGCCGTTCTGCGACTCGCGGGTGCCGGAGCGGGTGAAAGGTTCGAACAGCAAGCCCATGATCTCCGCCGGGATCGGGTCGCCATGGTTGGCGACCGACAGGACGAAATCGCCGCCGTCATCGCCAGCGGATACAGTGACTGGTTTTCCGGGCGTGCCGTGTGTGACCGCGTTAGACAAGAGGTTCGAGACCAGCTGCGCGATGCGGCCGGTGTCGCAGTCCACCGGGTCGGCGAAACTGTAGCTTTCGGTGACCGGTGTGCCCGGGTTTGCCAGCCGGATTTCCTCGACCGTTTGCGACAGAACCGGCCTCAGGTCTGTGCTTTCGCTGCGCGCAATGTCGATGCCTTCGCCAAGGCGGGAGCGGGCGAAATCGAGGATATCGTTGATCAGCGCCGACATCCGGGTGACGGACTGGCGGCCGAGCGCCAGGATTTCCAGCGCCTTGGCCGATTGCGGCTCATTCTCCAGGAGCCTCAGTGCGGCGCCGACGGCGGACAGCGGGTTGCGCAGGTCATGGCCCAGCACGGCGATGAACTGCTCGCGGAAACGGGCCTCCTGCTCGCGGTCCGCCAGATGGGCCGCATTCCTTTTCGCCTCGGTCACATCCCGGGCGTTGCAATAAAAACGGTCGCCCTCCGGCACCGCGTTCCAGGACAGCCAGCGGTAACTGCCGTCCTTGTGGCGGTAGCGGTTTTCAAACTGCAGAACCGGCTGCCCGTGTTTGACACGCTCAAATGCGGCCTCTGTCCGGGACATGTCGTCCGGGTGCAGGAAGTCGAAGAATTGCCGGCTTTCGATTTCCTCCGGCAGCAGGCCGAGGGTGCGGAACCAGGCAGGATTGGTGTCCATGAAGACGCCAGAGGCATCGACCACGCCCAAAAGGTCGGGCGTGACTTTCCAGGTCAGGCTGGTGCGGTCCATATGGGAGGGCACGGCGGGTTTTCCATGAGGAGTAGAACAGCATCCAGCATGCGCATGCCGCAAACTTTCTGGCAAGTCCTAAGTTCATGACGTGGCGGAGGAAAATTGCCTGCGAGCAAGGGGGCAGGCCGCGCTGGTCACCACATCCGGCTTTTCGCATATTCCGCATAGCCCGCGTCATAAGCCTCTGCTTCGAACGCCGCTTCCTGTTCCTTCAGGAACTGGCCTGCGGTGGGTACCGCCGGGCGGGCTGACTCTGGATCCCACAACCGCGAGCGCATCAGTGCCTTGGCGCATTGGAAATAGAGCTCATCGATGGTGATCACCGCGACAGTGGCGGGCAGCAGGGATTTGCGGGCGAAATGGCTGCATATTCCTTCGTCGGCAGTCAGCGAGGCGGTGCCGTTCACCCGCACCACATTGTTGCAGCCCGGCACCATGAACATCAGGCTGACGCGCGGGTCGCGGACGATGTTGCGCAAGCTGTCGATGCGGTTGTTGCCGCGCCAATCCGGCAGCCAAAGGGTGCGGTCATCCACCATATGCACCACAGGGCCGTCATCGCCGCGCGGGCTGGCGTCGGTGCCTTCCGGGCCGATGGTGGACAGGATCGCGAACTTCGAGGCGCTGATCCAGTCGCGGTAGAGCGGCGTCAGGCGGGGGGTGACTTTGGTAAGCGACTGCGGCACCGGGGCGCTATAGATCTCTTCAAGCTCATCAATACTGGTGAGGGTTTGCATGGGTCCGGCCTCCTTTTGGTTGCGTTTTAGCTTGCCCTTTCGCCGTCATGGGGCCAGTTTTCGCGCAAATGGGCCAGAATGCGGATATCCGGCGGCGAGGAACGTCCTCGTCCGATGCGGTGCAGTTGCTGCCGCATGGGGTGGCTTCCTACGCGCGCACATACGCGGACGGCTATATCTCAACCTGGCATGATCACCCGCGCCATCAGCTGGTCTATGCCGTGGCCGGGCTGATGACCGCGGAGGCCGGCGGCACCAGTTGGGCGGTGCCTGCGGGTTCGGGGCTGATCGTGCCGGCGGGGATGCTGCACGAAATCCGCATGGCGGGGGAGGTGCAGCTGCAGTCGCTGTATATCGACCCGGCGGAGCCAGAAGCGGAAGCCCTGACGGAATGCCGGGCGGTGCTGGTTGAGCCGCTGCTGGCCGGGCTGATCGCGGCGTTGTGCGAAATGAACAATCCCTGGCCGCTGCCGCCGCGGGCGCACCATCTGAGCCGGCTTATCCTGATCGAGTTGGGCGCGGCACCGAAATCTCCGCTGTCGCTGCCCTATCCGGCGGATGCCCGGCTGCGGCGCGTCTGCGACACGCTGATGGAGAGCCCCGGCAGCAATCAGACAATTGACCACTGGGCGGAGCTGGCGGGGATGAGCCGCCGCAGCTTCACCCGCCGGTTCCAGCAGGAAACCGGCCTCAGCCTTGGCGGCTGGCGCGACCGGTTGCGCTGTCAGATCGCCTTGCGGGCCGAAGCGCGCGGCGCCCGGATGGAGCAGGTGGCGCAGCGGCTGGGCTATGCCAGCCGCCAGTCCCTGCTGGCGATGATGCAGCGGGTGGTTTGACCGGGCGCCTGCCGCATCGTAGTGAATTCCTGAATCGCGGAATGCGCCGCCGTATGGCAGGTTGCGCCGGATTTTAACGGAGTGAGGCCAGCATGAAATTCATCCGGGATGTGATCGCGCAACTGGAAACCCCGCGCGAGGCGCGGCCGCTGGGCAGCGGCTGGCTGTCGGGATCCATGGCGCTGCTGGCGGCCATCACCGGGCTGCTGCTGGTGCTGCTGCGCTGGTACCCGGAGACGTTCTCTTATCCGCAGATCGCCTTTGTGCATTCCAGCGGCTATGTCACCGCTTTTCTGCGCTTTGTGCTGCTGGCGGGCTATGCGCTGTCGCTGCTGAGCCTGATCCTGAGCCGCCAGAAAAGCCTGGGCTGGGCGGCGCTGGGGCTGTCGGTTGTTGCCTCGCTGATGGCCACGGCGCAGCCGCAGCACGTCGGCGAGGTTCCGCAGAGCCTCTATTTCGGGCTCGACTACTTTGTCGTGAACGTGCTGCTGGTGGGGTTCCTGTTTGTCCCGCTGGAGCGGTTCTTTCCGGCGCGGCGCGAGCAGACCGTGTTCCGCACCGAATGGCGCGAGGACTTGTTCTATTACCTGGTCAGCTCCATGCTGGTGCAGGTGCTGACCTTCCTGACCATGGCGCCCGCGAACTATGTGAACACCGAGTTCGATCTGGAGGGCATCCGCGCCCATATCACCAATCTGCCCTTTGCGGTGCAGGTGCTGATCATCATGGCGGCAACCGATTTCGTGCAGTACTGGGTGCACCGCGCATTCCACACCTTTCCGGTGCTGTGGCATTTCCATGCGATCCATCACTCGGCCAAGAAGATGGACTGGCTGGCCGGCGCGCGGATGCATTTCATCGAAATCGCGGTGCTGCGCGGGCTGACCGCAGTGCCGATGTTCACGCTCGGCTTCAAGCCGGAGGCGATCCAGGGCTATCTGCTGATCGTCTATTTCTACTCCAGCTTCATCCACGCCAACATCGGCTGGAAGCTGGGGGTTGCAGAGCGGTTCCTGGTCACCCCGCGCTATCACCATTGGCATCACGGCAGCGAGCGGGCGGCGATCGACATCAACTATGCCTCGCATTTCCCGATCTATGACTGGCTGTTTGGCACCCACCACTTGCCGGAGGAGGACTGGCCGTCGAAGTACGGGGTGGCGGGGGATTCCGTTCCCAATGGCTACTGGCGGCAGTTTCTATATCCGTTCAACCAGAAACGTTGGAAGAAGCGGCCGGAAAGCAAGCCCGGGGACTAAGCCGCGATCCCGTGCGGTCCGTGGCGGATGATGGCCCATTGGCCATAGCTGTCTTCCAGGTCCAGCTTGATCGCCGCGTCAGACTTGGTGCTGGCGCTGCCGATTTCGGCCAGGGTGAACTCGATACCGCCGGGGATGCCGATCTGGACCCGGTGCTCGCCGCCGCCATGGGGCGCCTGGATCGGGCGGCCTGTGGAAGTGATCAGGCCTTCGATATCCAGTTTGGCGGTGCGGTTGTCGATATCCACCTCATAGTCGATCCGCTTGGTCAGCGTCTCGTGCACGGTGTCGCACATGGCGCGGAATACCCACCAGTGGGTGGCTTCCTCGTCGGTTTCGCCGCCCAAGAGCACGGTTTCCAGCGCCGCACGCTGGGCATCAGAGGCGCGGTCGTCGATGATTGCCTGCAGCGCGCCCTTGCCTTCGAAGATCGGGCCCGGCCAGGCGTAGAGAAGGGCGGACCTTGCGCCCGTCAGATCGGTTTCCCCGAAATGGCCCTTGTCGATGTGGAGCACCTCGAACCCGGTGCAGCTGCCGTGGGTCGGCAGATCCTCGAACTGGCAGGGGCAGCCGTAGTTGCAGTTGCAGTTCCCGAAGCTGCGTCCTTCGATATACCAATCCACATGTGCCATGGCTGTGTCCTCCGGTTGCTGCTGAATAGGATGCGCGCTGTGCTGCGCACCGCAAGTATAGCATAAAACCGGCAGCCATGCCGGGCCGCGGGTCAGGCGCGGGTGGCCTGTGCCGGGGCGACCGGGAACAGGCGGTCATAGGCGAGGGTGAAGCCGTAGGTGTAGACCACCACGAAGGAGGTCACCGTCAGGTCGGCGGCCAGCGCCTGCAACAGGCCCAGGTTCAGCCACCAGATGTAGATGGGCAGCGAGGTGAGCAGCAGAGTCGCCTCGAACCCTGCGGCATGGAGCAAACGGCCCAACGGCGAACGGTCGCTGGCAACCCGGCCCGC
Organism: Paracoccaceae bacterium; assembly: GCA_013373325.1. Lineage (GTDB taxonomy): Bacteria > Pseudomonadota > Alphaproteobacteria > Rhodobacterales > Rhodobacteraceae > Leisingera. The sequence goes on along the minus strand of JABXIA010000035.1, from coordinate 4,023 downwards.
CCTGGCGTCGGCGTGATCGAAGATCCAGTTGTAGAGGAGATTGAGCAGCATCGCCTTTACCGACAGGACAATGCCCAGGAGTCCGATATCGCTGAGCGGTTTGTCGAAGAAAGCCGCTCCAACCGGCACCAGCATCGCCATTAGCAGGGCTTCGAAACTGATGGTATAGCGCAGCCGGTCCTTCGCTGACCGCATTGCAACTTTGCCTGCCATTCCATGCCTCCATTTGCAGTCCGGACGTTGCCTTGGTTCTATCGGTATTTTATGATGCATCCAGTCAGTATGTATCTGTATTTTTGATAGGTTGGCCAAGATGTCTCCGGAAACCCTGCAAGCCTTCGTGCTGGCCGCCGAACTGGGTTCTTTCTCGGCCGCGGCGCGGCGGATGGGCAAGGCGCAGTCGGCAGTCTCCATCGCGATTGCCAATCTGGAGATCGACTGCGGGCTGCAGCTGTTTGACCGCAGCGGGCGGTTGCCGGTGCTGACGCGGGCCGGGCGGGAAATGCTGCCGCATGCGCACGGGATCCTGCTCGGCCAGCGGGAGTTTTCTGCCAAGGCCGCGTCGATGGCCGAGGGGGTGGAGGACAGCCTTTGCCTGGCGGTGGAGCAAGGACTGAATCAGGCGCCGCTGCTGGAGGCGCTGCGCGGCTTTGCACAGGCTTTTCCGCATGTTTCAGTGGAGATATTGTCAACCGGACCGAATGATACGGCTGCGCTGCTGAAGGAAGGCCGCGCCGATCTGGGGCTGATGACGGAGCAGGAAAGCTACCCGGAAGGGTTCCAGTTCCGCGGGGTGGGCCACACGGTGGTGGTGCCGGTCTGCGGGCGGGATCATCCGCTGGCCGGTCTTGGCCCGCTGGCGCACCGGGACCTGCGGGCGCACCGGCAGCTGGTGCTGCAAAGCCGCTCGCAGGAGGCCCGCTGGCTGATAGGTGAAGCTTACAGCGCTTCTGTCTGGTGCGCGGAGAGCCCGGGGATCATTATCGAGCTGTTGCAACAGGGGCTGGGCTGGGCCGACCTGCCGCTGCCAGCGGTGCAGCCGCATCTGGACAGCGGCGCGCTGGTGCGGCTGCGCTTTGCTTTCCAGCAAAGCGACGCGCTGTCTGGCGTGGATGTGGTCTGGACGTCGCAGCGGGTGCTGGGGCAGGCCGGGCAATGGGTGCAGCAGCATCTGTTGAAGCTGCCACAGGAGGCTTGGCGGTGCTGAGAGCTGCTGTCTTCGGCCCGTTGCGGCGCGCCTTGGTTACACACCGTTTCAGCATTGGCGCTCGCCCTCTTGCTTTCGCGCGCCCTTGTGGTAGCAGGGCACAAGCAGAATTCGAGGGGCCGTGATGGACGATCTTAAAGCCAAATACCTGGGTCAGATTGCGGAGGCCGCCGATGAGGCGGCGCTGGAGGCGATCCGTCTTGCCGCTGTCGGCAAGAAGGGCGAAGTGGCGCTGAAGATGCGCGAGCTGGGCAAGATGACCCCGGAAGAGCGCCAGGTGGCGGGTCCCGCGCTGAACGCGCTGAAGGATGAGATCAACTCGGCCCTGGCGGCCAAGAAGGCCGGTCTCGAAGATGCCGCTCTGGACGAGCGCCTGCGCACCGAGTGGCTGGACGTGACCCTGCCGTCGCGCCCGCAGCGCCAGGGCAGCCTGCATCCGATCAGTCAGGTGCAGGAAGAGATCACCGCGATCTTTGCCGAGCTGGGCTTCTCGGTGGCTGAGGGGCCGCGGATCGACACCGACTGGTACAACTTCGATGCGCTGAACATCCCCGGCCACCATCCCGCACGCGCCGAAATGGACACGTTCTATATGCACCGCGCCGAGGGCGACAACCGCCCGCCGCATGTGCTGCGCACCCATACCAGCCCGGTACAGATTCGCTCGATGGAGAAGATGGGCGCGCCGCTGCGCATCATCTGCCCGGGCGGCGTTTACCGCGCCGACTATGACCAGACTCACACGCCGATGTTCCACCAGGTCGAAGGCCTGGCGCTGGACAAGGACATCTCGATGGCGAACCTCAAGTGGGTGCTGGAGGAATTCGTCAAATCCTTCTTCGAGGTGGACGACGTCGAGCTGCGCTTCCGCGCCTCGCATTTCCCCTTCACCGAGCCGTCGGCAGAGGTGGATATCCGCTGCTCCTGGGAGGGCGGCACGCTGAAAATCGGCGAGGGCGACGACTGGATGGAGATCCTCGGCTCCGGCATGGTGCACCCCAAGGTGATCGCGGCCGGCGGCATTGACCCGGAAATCTATCAGGGCTTTGCCTTCGGCATCGGCATCGACCGTCTGGCGATGCTGAAATACGGCATCCCCGACCTGCGCGCCTTCTTCGACAGCGACCTGCGCTGGCTGCGCCACTATGGCTTCCAGAGCCTGGACATGCCGGCGCTGCATGGCGGGTTGAGCAGGTAATGGTTGCTAAGGTAGTTCGTTTCTTGGGTTACGGCCTATTCTTTGCGGGGCTATGCCTAGTCGGATTCGGTATCCTTACTGCTTGGTATTTTGAGGGGTTTAGCAAAGTTGCAGAACTTCTAAGCCCGTTCAATGTAGTTAATTTTATTGCCACCGTTGCGACATTGGCGCCTGGTCTCTTGTTGATCTGGCTTTCTGACCGCATTGGAAAGTCAGGTTAGAATACTGATCTGCGCAAGAAATGCCGGTCTTCTAGACTAGCAAAATCTAGCGGGGCGCAGCCCCGCATCGCGCCCGACCCGCCCCGTCACGCCGGAGGCGTGCTTTCAGCACGACGCGGGCGCGATACGCCCACCCTCGGGTCCGGCGCAATGCTCCGTGATTTATCGCAACGGTTGCGCCACGTGGGGATTAGTATTTCCTTCCAAATTGGCCCCAGCGCGGAATCAAGGCCGCAGGCCGCCGCGCCATCGCCTGACCGCCCGCACGGGCAGGCGATTTGGGACCGCAAGCGAACCAGCTGGACGTCGTACGGACTTGGCCGGCATAAACTGCCACACATGGCCGTTGGATCGCCTCCCCGCGGTCAGGCGATGGCGCGGCTCGGCACCCGGTCCCACAATTTTGTGACGTGACAGCCGCCGCCCAGCGGCTAGGCTCGGACAGATGATCCGAGCTGTTCTTTCCCTTTCCGCCGCCCTTGTGTGGGCCTCCGCCGCTGCCGCCATGGGGCCGTCAAAACCGGCGAAGTGCCACGGCGCGGCACCCTGTGAACTGGGGGACCGCTCCTATCACGTGATGGAGCCGGAGGGCTGGGACGGGGTCTCGCCCCTGCCGGTGCTCTTGCATTTCCATGGCTGGTCCCGCACCGGGCGCCATGCGCAGAAGAGCGAGCGGGTGGGGGCCTCTGCCAAGCGCCGCGGGGTGCTGCTGGTGACCCCGAACGGGCGCAACAAGACCTGGGATTTCTGGTCCGCGGAAACAGAAGACGTTGCCTTTGCCGACCGGGTGCTGGAGGACGTCGCGAAACGCTATCCGGTTCAACCCGAACGTTTTTTCGTCTCGGGTTATTCCTACGGCTCGGCCATGGCTTGGCGCTACGTCTGCCACAGCGGCAATGATGTGGCGGCGCTGCTGGCGGTGGCCGGCACCATCCAGCAAAACGAAGACTGCGCTGAGGCCCCGCGCGAGGTGCGCCATGTGCACGGCCTGAAGGACACGGTGATGGATTTCCCCTATGGCCCGGGCGGTGAGCGGACCTATCCGGTGGCGCTGTGGCGGGCGCGGCTGGGCTGCGGCGCGGCGCGCGCGTTGGGGCAGTGGCAGGTGGTCGACTTCCTCAAGCTGGAGCGCACGGTCTGGGCCGGCTGCACGGAAGGAAAGGTGGTGCTGGACACCCATCCCGGCGGCCATTTCATCCCGCATGGCTGGATCGGGCGGCAATTGGATGAGCTTTTGAACCTCACTCCCAGCTATCCTTGAGAGCAGGCGCGCAGAACCCTTGAACCTTGGCGCATTCTTTGCCATTGCCTCAGGTCAAACACGCATGTCTGCCAAGGGGTCCCCGACCGATGAAATTCACGCTTTCCTGGCTGAAAGACCACCTCGACACCGACGC
>JABXIA010000192.1 GCA_013373325.1 Paracoccaceae bacterium | reverse complement strand
TTGAGGTCAATCGCGGGGTAGAGGAGCATCCGGGCGGTCCTTCGTGAAATCAAGCTGGCGGTGTTTTGCACAACGTAAGGGCAGATTGCAACGCGACCCGAAGTCAACCTTGCCTCAAAGACGGCATCAGGGACAGGCTGCCTGAAAACAGGGAGGAAATGGAATGAAACATCTACTGGCAGGCATTGCCGTGGCCTTTGGGCTGGCAGGCGCAGCAGCGGCGGATCCGGTACTGGGTGTCTGGAAAACCCAGCCTGATGACGGCTCCTATGCCCATATCCGGATGGCGAAATGCGGCGCTGCGGTCTGCGGCAAGATTGCCCGTACCTTCAACAGCGAAGGCGAGTACAAGTCCCCGAACATCGGCAAGACGCTGGTGATCGACATGGTGCCGAACGGCGACGGATCTTACGAGGGCAAGGTCTGGCGTCCGTCGAATGACAAGATCTACATCGGCAAGATGGATCTGGCAGGCAGCTCTCTGGCTTTGCGCGGCTGCGTCGCGGGCGGGCTGATCTGCTCCAAGCAAACCTGGACCCGCGTCCAGTAACGCTTCGGAGCTGTTCCTACAGCAGCCCCAGCTGCACCGGGATCGGCGCATAGCCGCGCTTCAGCTGCCGGTCCCGGAACCCCTCGAAAATCGCCAGCGCTTCGGCGTGGCCCGCGAAATAGGTCCGCTTCTGCGCGCCGCCCGGCGCGTTCAGCGGCCCGGACACACGCTCAACACACCAGTCGCCAAACAGGGTCGGCGTCAGGCTCAGCAGGAAATAGCGGTGCTTGCCTTCAGCGTGGTCGTATTTCTCGAAACGGATGTGCAAGGGGGACCCAGGGCGTAAAAAAGGTCCGCTCCGTATGCCCCGAAGCAGACCTCTTGTCTATTGCTCAAACCGGTGAAGTGCACCGTCCCCTGCGGCAGCTATGACGCTTACACCTCACCGGTGTACTCACCACGCGCCGGGTAGTTGTTGGGGATGGCAAAGTCCAGCGCCGCCACCAGTTCCGAAAAGTGCGGGCGCACAAACGGCATCGTTTGCACAGACCCGTAATAGAGCGTCTGCTCCGGTGTCACCAGGAACAGGCCGGGTTCGGCAAACAGCTCTGGTTCCTCGATCCCGATCGAGGTCTTGCCGCGCGAGGTGGAGATATAAAGCCCCCATTCCTTGGCCACAGACAGCGGCAGATCATAGCCAAAGCGCAGCTCCTTGGCCTCAATCTTGTCGGCCATCGCACGGGTGCGTTCTTCACCGTCGGTGCTGATGGCGATGCAGTTGACGCCGCGCTCGGCAAAGGCTGCGACTTTCTTCTCGAATTCCTTCAGGTAGGTCGCGCAGATCGGGCAGTGCAGGCCGCGGTAAAAACAGATTACGGTGCCGCGCTCGGACGTTTCCGAGGCCAGGTCGAACTGGCCGTGGTCCAGTGTCGGCAGTGTCAGGTCCGGGGTCTTCTGGCGGGGGATCAGCATGTGAATGGTCCTTGTGAGTGGTGTGAGTGGTGGTGCTTGTCTGAATGTATGGCGCAGTTTAGTGTCGTATAAATCCGAAAAACCTGATGGGAACACCGGAAGATGGATAGACTCACCACATTGATGGACCGTTTCCAGCTCGCCGTGCAGGCTGCTCTCCCGGGCCGGACCAACTTGATTGCCCTGGCGGACGGGGCGGGCGAGCCGGTGCGGATCCTCTACGGTACCCGCGGCCCGCTGGCGGACCCTGCTCCAGGCGCGGTCATGTGGGCAGCGCGGGTGGAATGGTCGGGGCAAAGCAACCCGTTCCTGGCCGCCCTGCCGCCAGTGGTGGAGTATGACGTTTCCGGCAATGCCGAGGCACAAGGGCTGGTACGGCTGATGCGCGATGAGGCCGAAGGGCAGCACTGCGGCGCGCAATCGGTGGTCAACCGGCTTGGGGAGGTGCTGATGGTGCGCCTGTTGCGCAATCAGATCCAGAAAGGCGCGACAGAGCCGGGGCTGCTGGCGGGCCTCGCCGATCCGCGCCTCAGCCGCGCCATCGTGGCGATGCATGACCATCCTGGCCGCCTCTGGACCAATGCCGACCTAGCACAAGAGGCGGGATTGTCACTGTCGCGCTTCGCGGAAGTCTTTGCCGCCGAAGTCGGAGAAACCCCGATCGGCTACCTGCGCCGCTGGCGGCTGATCCTGGCGCATCAGGATCTTGTGCGCGGCGACCGGGTGGAGGCCGTCGCGCGCCGCTATGCCTATACCAGCCCCGAAGGTTTTACCCGCGCTTTCCGCAAGGTTTATGGCGTGGCGCCGGTTTCCCTGCGCGCCGTTGCCGCCTGAAAGTCCCGGCTTTCATCTTTCCGAAAATACTCCTGCCGGTCGCAACGGCGCTTCAGCGCCGTCCCCTTAGGGCTTCCAGGTCAGGAAGTTGCCGATCATCCGCAAGCCAGTGGCCTGGCTTTTCTCCGGGTGGAACTGCATGCCCACCATTGTGTCCCGCCCGATGACAGCGGTCACGTCTCCGGCATAATCCACATGCGCCAGACGCTCAGCCGGGCTGGCCGCGCGGAAATGGTAGGAGTGCACGAAATACACGTGATCGCCGCTCCGGATGCCGTCAAACACCGGGTGCGCATGGTCGATCACCAGATCGTTCCAGCCCATATGCGGCACCTTCAGGGCCGGGTCCGCAGGTGCGATCTTCACCACATCGCCGCCGACCCAGCCGAGGCCCGGTGTCTCCTCATATTCATGCCCGGTGGTGGCCATCAGCTGCATGCCGACGCAGATGCCAAGAAACGGACGGCCCTTCTGCTCCACCGCTTCGACCATGGCGTCATAGATGCCCTTGTGGCCGCGCAGTTCAGCCGCGCAGGCGGGGAAGGCGCCGTCGCCGGGCAGCACCAGCCGGTCGGCCCGCGCCACAACATCGGCGTCGGAGGTCACCACGACCTCGCCCGCATCCAGTTCCCGCGCCATGCGCTGAAACGCCTTCTCAGCCGAGTGCAGGTTGCCGGACTCGTAGTCAATGATTGCGGTCAGCATCTCAGAGCGCACCCTTGGTGGACGGAATCGCATCCGCCTTGCGCGGGTCGGTCTCCACAGCCAGCCGCAGCGCGCGGGCTACTGCCTTGAACGCGGCCTCGGCGATGTGGTGGCTGTTGAACCCGTGCAGCTGGTCAATGTGCAGAGTGATGCCGCCATGGGTGCTGAGCGCCTGAAAGAACTCCCGCACCAGCTCGGTGTCAAAGGTGCCGATCTTCTGGGTCGGCAGTTCAACATTCCAGATCAGAAAGGGGCGCGCCGACAGATCCAGCGCGCAGCACACCTGGGCGTCATCCATCGGCAAGTGGCATTCGCCGTAACGGCGGATGCCCTTCTTGTCCCCCAGCGCCTGCACCAGCGCCTGCCCCAGCGCGATGCCGGTGTCTTCCACAGTGTGGTGGTCGTCGATGTGGTAATCGCCCTTGGCGCGGATGGTCATGTCGATCAGTGAATGGCGCGCCAGCTGGTCCAGCATGTGGTCGAAGAAGCCGACCCCGGTCTGGTTGTCATAAACCCCGGTGCCGTCGAGGTTGATCTCGACAGAGATATCGGTCTCCGCGGTCTTGCGGGTCACTTTGGCGGTACGCATCAGCGGCTTATCCTTCGTCATGCTGCAAGAACTTTTATTCTGCCTGGGCGCTTATAGGGCGGGCAGGGGGCATCGCTCAAGTGCGGCATTGTGCATGGCGGTCAATCTGTTGCAGCAATCCCGGCTCCAGCCTGTCTCTTGCGCCTGCCTGCGCTGCATGCGAGCTTGGGCGCAAATTCCTGATCAGCCATGAGGGCCCCCATGTCCACCTGCGTCTTTGTCCAGATCCGCTGCAAACCCGGCACCACCTACAAGGTGGCCGAGGAGATTGCCCTGCGCGAAATCCACTCCGAGCTTTACTCCACCAGCGGCAACTTCGACCTGCTGATGAAGCTCTACATCCCAACGGGTGAGGATGTCGGGAAATACATCAACGACCAGTTGCTGCAGATCGAAGGGATCGAGCGGTCGCTGACCACGATGACCTACAAGGTTTTCTGAGGCTTCCGGCAGTGCACCCCTGGAAAGCAAAACGCCCCGCACTGCGGGGCGTTTTCTGTTTCCGGGCATCGCACGGTCAGGCGGCGATCAGGCCTTGCTCGCTGAGTTCAGCATATGCCGTATCAACTGCGGTCTTCATCCGTGCCAGCATGTCGTCGACCTCATCCTTGGTGATGATGATCGGCGGGCACAGCGCAAGTGCGTTGCCGGCCACCGCCCGCAGGATCAGGCCGTTCTCCTGGCAGGCCTTCTGCGCCGCCGCGCCTGCTGCGCCTTTGTCAAAGCTGGCACCGGTAGTCTTGTTCGACACCAGCTCCAGCGCTGCGATCAGCCCTTTACCGCGCACTTCACCCACCAACGGGTGATCGGTGAAGATCTCGCGCAGCTGCGCTTGCATATAGGCGCCCACGTCCGCGGCGTGCTCAAACAGGTTGTCGCGCTCATAGATCTCCAGCGTTTTCAGGGCCGCGGCGCAGGCCGCCGGATGGCCGGAATAGGTGTAGCCGTGGCCAAAGACGCCGACCTCATTGGTCTGGTCGATCATCGCCTCATACATGTAACCCGGAATGACCGAGGCCGAGATCGGGAAATAGGCCGAACTCAGCTGCTTGGCAAAGGTCATCAGGTCCGGCTTGATGCCCATGGTGGTGCAGCCAAAGTCTGCCCCGGTGCGTCCGAAGCCGCAGATCACCTCATCGGCCCAGACCAGGATGCCGTGTTTGCGCAACAGCGCCTGCAGTTTCCCATAATACCCTTCCGGCGGCACGATCACGCCCGACGCTCCGGTGATCGGCTCCACGATCATCGCGGCGATGGTGTCGGGGTCTTCCGCCAGGATCTGCTCTTCAAGATTGCTGATGATCCGGTCGACAAACTGTTCTTCGGTCTCATTGCCCTGGCGGCCAGTGTAATAATGCGGCGCGTCTGAACGCAGGATCGACAGCGCCTCCAGCGGCGCGTCGAAATGCGCCAGATTCGCGGGCAGGGAGGTCAGCGAGCCCGCCGCCACCGTCACCCCGTGATAGCCGCGCTCGCGGGTGATGATCTTGCGCTTCTCCGGCTTGCCGATGGCATTGAAGTAATAGCGCAGCATCTTGTAGTGCGTGTCGTTGGCGTCCGAGCCGGAGTTGCCAAAGAAGATATAGGCATCCTCAACCGGCACCATCGCTTTCAGTTTCTCGGCCAGCTCCATGATCGGCTTGTGGGTTTTGCCGCCGAAGGTGTGGGTGAACGGCAGTTTGTGCAGCTGCTCGGTGATCGCATCCATCACCTCGGTGTTGCTGTAGCCCAGCGAGGTGCACCACAGGCCTGCCAGCCCTTCGATGTATTTGTTGCCGTCCGTGTCATAGACATAGATGCCTTCGCCGCGGTCCAGGCACAGCTGTTCGGTCGCGGTGAAATTGGTGGTGGGATAGATGACTGGGGCCATGGCCAAACTCCTGCGATGATCTGCCCGTGAGCATTGTTTGGCAGTAGCATTGGCCTGTTTTTCAGCCCGCGTCAAAGGGATTTGATCAAATTTCACAGGGGCGTTTGAAAAAGCGAAAGGCCGCCCCGGAGGGCGGCCTTTTCGTTTCCCGATGGAGCGGGCGATGAGATTCGAACTCACGACCCTTACCTTGGCAAGGTAATGCTCTACCCCTGAGCTACGCCCGCGCTGCCAT
>JABXIA010000298.1 GCA_013373325.1 Paracoccaceae bacterium | reverse complement strand
GCGCCGCCCTTGCCGCCGGCGACGATGGCGCCCGCGTGGCCCATGCGGCGGCCCGGAGGGGCGGTGCGGCCTGCGATGAAACCTGCAACCGGCTTCTTGCGGCCCTTCTTGGCCTCATCGGCCAGGAACTGCGCCGCCTCTTCCTCGGCGGAGCCGCCGATTTCGCCGATCATGATGATGCTTTCGGTCTCGTCGTCAGCCAGGAACCATTCCAGCACGTCGATATGCTCGGTGCCCTTGATCGGGTCGCCGCCGATGCCGACGCAGGTCGACTGGCCCAGGCCCACGTCGGTTGTCTGCTTGACCGCTTCATAAGTCAGGGTGCCGGAGCGGGACACCACGCCGACGGAACCGCGGCGGTGGATGTGGCCGGGCATGATGCCGATCTTGCAGGCATCCGGGGTGATCACGCCGGGGCAGTTGGGACCGATCAGGATGGAGGAGGAGTTTTCCAGCGCGCGCTTCACCTTCATCATGTCGAGCACCGGGATGCCTTCGGTGATGGCGACAATCACTTCCATCTCGGCGTCGATCGCCTCAAGGATCGAGTCCGCGGCAAACGGCGGCGGCACGTAGATCACGGAGGCGTTGGCCTCGGTCACATGCTTGGCTTCATGCACGGAGTTGAAGACCGGCAGGTTCAGGTGGGTCTGGCCGCCTTTGCCGGGGGTCACGCCGCCGACCATCTTGGTGCCGTAGGCGATGGCCTGTTCGGAGTGGAAAGTGCCCTGCGAGCCGGTAAAGCCCTGACAGATGACCTTGGTGTTTTCGTCGATGAGGACTGCCATGTTTTGGTTCCTTCAAGCGGTATGTGTGTGTTGGGTCTGCGGGGTGGCCAGTGCCTGGCCGTCGAAGCGGATTTTTTCGAGGGTGGCCCGCCCCAGGACCACATGGGGAAGTATTCGGAAGCCGCCGCGGAATTCACAGAATCCGCGCCGGAGTTTCTGTCGGATCAGCGGCCAGCCCCTGGGCCGGTGGCGCGGCGGACCGACGCCAATCTCGCCCGGAGCCTCATTGCCCTGTTCGGCCAATGCGGGCTGCACCTGGTAGACGGTGATGCCGCGTGCAGGCAGCGAAGCGTCGAAGTTGAACAGCAGGTTGTCCAGCGTGATGCAGAACGGGCGGCTGTCCAGCAGGTGCTGTGCGGCTTTGCGCGAGATCACATAAGCCGCACCGCCGGCGTGGCGCGACAGCATCTGCCGCACCTCGCGGCCCAGATGAGTGAAGCCATCCCTGCCAAGCGCCACCTGCAGCCTGTTGGCCCGCCAGCGTTCAAACTTGACGATGCCGGCATCTGCAGGCCACCAGGACAGATCCGCCAGCCAGGCGCCGGTGTCGGGCGACAGGAAGACGTCATCCTCCAGGATCAGCGCGACATCGGCGTCTGACGCCAGAAACGCCTCCCAGGCCTTGGCATGGCTGAGAGTGCAGGCCATGTCCTTGGTCTGGAAGTAGCCCCAATGCCCTTCGGGGCGGCACTGCTGCAGCATCTCCTCGCGGCTGACCTGAGTACTGTCCACCGCATCGATGCGCACAGCCTCAAGCCCGGCCTGATCCAGCTCCCGCTGCATCAGCGCGGCCCGGCCCGTGGCCTGCTGCAAGCCTATGAGGTAGACGGTGGCTTTCACTCGGCTTGTTCCTGTCGCAAGAGGCACTTACCCGGTACTTCGGGGAAGCGCTGACAAGGGTGCATATTGCTTTCACCAGTGTGGGCTGCCATCGAGTTGGCTCCTGCAAGTTTTGCTTTGCTAGGGAGGTCCCTTCGAACCTCCCTCAGTTCCTACAGCGGTTGAGAGTCATGTATACTCCGCAGAGCAATGGTTTGAGACGTCAATCCATGCTCGGTGCGGTGCCTTACCTTTGGTTCAACCCAGAGCACGTCGTTGCCCCTCACAAAGTACTCTTCGGGGCGGCCTCTGCGATCCCTACGGGTTTGCTTCTCAAAGCCAAGCTTTGACAGGCTTGAGAGTAATACATCAGGCAGAGACACCCGAGCAGCGTCAGGCCCTTCAAAGTGGCCAACTTTGCAATTGGTGCCCCCATTGCTCAGCAGCAGCAAGCCTGAAGTCGGCGAGCCGATTTCCCAACGCCTGAAGTTTCCAAGCCCCTTAAAACCAGAAGCTTTCAGACTATTGAACTTTGTTGGGTCGTCCTTGCCGAGTGCGACGCATGCTTCAATGACGTTGGGCATCTCAGATCGGTAGGCACCTGCATTTTGCGTCGAAGCTACAGATTGAGGTGCCTTCGATACCTGATCAGTAGAAACATTACAGGCCGCCAAAAACACTGCAAGTGTGCCAGTTGCAATCACCAATTTCATAGGTCTGGTCAGCCTTTCACCGCTTTCACGATCTTTTCGGCGCCGTCTTTCAGGTTGTCGGCGGCGATCACGTCGAGGCCGGAGGTGTTGATGATCTCCTTGCCTTTCTCGACGTTGGTGCCCTCGAGGCGGACCACCAGCGGCACCTTCAGGCCGACTTCCTTGACCGCGGCAACCACGCCCTCGGCGATCACGTCGCAGCGCATGATGCCGCCGAAGATGTTGACCAGGATGCCTTTGACGTTGGGGTCGGAGGTGATGATCTTGAACGCCTCGGTCACCTTCTCCTTGGTGGCGCCGCCGCCGACGTCAAGGAAGTTGGCGGGCTCCGCACCGTAAAGCTTGATGATGTCCATGGTGGCCATCGCCCGGCCTGCGCCGTTCACCATGCAGCCGATCTCACCATCCAGCGCGATGTAGTTCAGGTCGTACTTGGAGG
>JABXIA010000318.1 GCA_013373325.1 Paracoccaceae bacterium | reverse complement strand
GGCCGAGGATGGCGCCTATGTCGGCGGAGTGATTGCGCCGGGCGTGAACCTCAGTCTGGAGGCGCTGCACCAGGCCGCCGCGGCGCTGCCACACGTGGACATTTCCAAGCCGCAGAACGTGATCGGCACCAACACCGTCGCCTGCATGCAATCCGGCGTGTTCTGGGGCTATGTCGGCCTCGTGCGAGAGATCTGCACCCGCATCAAGGCGGAACGGGCGGTGCCGATGAAAGTAATCTCGACAGGCGGACTGGCGCCTTTGTTCCAGCAATCTGCTGATCTGTTTGACGCATTTGAGGATGACCTCACTATGCACGGGCTTCAGATCATCCATAAATACAATAAGGATAACGGTACTGACGCATGAGCAGTGATAGATTGATCTACCTGCCCCTCGGCGGGGCGGGTGAAATTGGCATGAACGCCTATGTTTATGGCTATGGACCGCAGGGCAAGGAACGCCTGATCCTGGTGGACCTGGGCGTAACCTTTCCGGACATGGACACCACCCCGGGGGTGGATCTGATCATGCCCGACATCACCTGGCTGAAGGAGCGCGCCGACCGGCTGGAGGGGATCTTCATCACCCACGGGCACGAGGACCACATCGGCGCAATCGCCCATCTTTATGCGCATTTGAACGTGCCGGTCTACGCACGCGCCTTCACCGCAAACCTGGCGCGCCGCAAGATGGAAGAGGCGGGCCACGACCCGGCCAACGTGCACACGGTGCAGGCCTGGCCGGAGACAACCAAGCTTGGACCCTTTACCATCGGCGTTGCGCCGATGAGCCATTCGATCCCCGAAAGCGGCGCGCTGGTGATTGACAGCCCGGCGGGGCGGGTGGTGCACACCGGCGACTTCAAGCTGGATGCAAACCCGCTGGTGGGCGAGCCCTTTGATCCGGAGATGTGGGCGGATATCGCCAAGGACGGCATCCAGGCGCTGGTCTGCGATTCCACCAATGTGTTCTCGCAGCATCCCGGCCGTTCGGAGTCTGAGCTGCCGGAAGAAATCACCAAGCTGTTCTCCGAGGCCAAGGGGCTGGTTGCGGCTACCACATTCGCTTCCAACGTGGCGCGGGTGAAAACTCTGGCAGAGGCCGGTGTGAAGGCCGGCCGCTCCGTGGTGCTGCTGGGCCGTGCCATGCGCCGGATGATCGAGGCGGCTGTGGAAACCGGCGTGCTGGTGGATTTCCCCAAGGTGATCAGCCCGGAAGACGCCGCCAACGTACCGCGCGACAACCTGATGCTGATCACCACCGGCAGCCAGGGCGAGCGCCGCGCCGCCACTGCACAGCTGGCGCGCGGCAAGTACCGCGGGCTGGAGCTGAAGGAGGGCGATTTGTTCCTGTTCTCCTCCAAGACCATTCCGGGCAACGAGAAGGGCGTCATCCGCATCATCAACCAGTTCTCCGAAATGGGGGTGGATGTGGTCGATGACAGCTCCGGTCTCTACCACGTATCGGGCCACGCCAACGGCCCGGACCTGGAGGTGGTTCATAACCTGCTTAAGCCCAAGATGCTGATCCCGATGCACGGCGAGCACCGCCACCTGCGCCAGCACGCGCGGCTGGGTGAGGCCAAGGGCATTGCCAGCGCTGTCGTTGTGAACGGGATGATGATGGACCTGTCCGGCGATGCGCCGTCTGTGACCGAGTGGATTGAGACCGGCCGTACCTATCTTGATGGATCCGTTAAATACGGTGCGATGGATGGTATCGTGCGCGACCGCATCCGCATGGCGCTGAACGGGCATGTTCTGGTGACGGTGATCCTGGACGAAGAAGACGAACCGCTGGGTGAGCCTTGGTGCGACCTCAAAGGCTTGGCCGAGACCGGCACGTCCAACGCCGCGCTGGTTGATGTGCTGGAGGAGGACCTGAACCAGTTCCTGATGCGCGCAGGTGCCAAGACTCTGCGCGACGACGACAAGCTGGAACAGGAGCTGCGCCGCATCACCCGCCAGACCGCGCAGGCCGAGATCGGCAAGAAGCCCGAGGTAACGGTGGTGGTCAGCCGCATGCGCTGATCCCGCCGGTAGGGCAGGGCAGTTCTCCCGCCCGGCCCATGCCCCATCAAAGATGCGGCAGACCCCGTTGAGCCTGGCGCCGCAGCCCCTGGCGGGCCTGCGGCGCGGGCGCGGGCCGGTAAGGCTGAAAAAACAGAAACGCCGCGGCCTCTGAGGCACGCGGCGTTTTCAATTCAGGGCGCAGCTTCGCAAGAAGCCGCGACAACCTCAGCCGTGCAGCGGACGGGCGCAGCTGGGGCAGGAGACCACCTTGCGCGGAGCGCTGAACAGGGCGCCGAACAGGCGGCGCATCATGGCGGCGAATGCTTCGGCGCGCAGCTCATGGGCGCGGGCTTCGATAGCTTGGAACTGAGAAATGGTCAGGGTTTTGGTGTCGGTGGTGTTCATGGCGTGGCCCATCATCAATGGCGCGTTTCGTGTTGATGGAAGCAATACGCCCGTTTGCGCGGTTTGACGCCACACAAGATCGAAGACCCGCTATGCTGCAAGTGCAAAGGTAGCCATGTGCTGACAGCATAAAGACAGCATGGTGAATGTGCCTGGGGCCAAAGCAGAAGGCCGCCCGGGACAGGGCGGCCTTGAAAAAATCAGAATGTGCCGGGATCAGCTGGCGCGGCGCTCGGCAAAGCTGAGCGCGATAAAGCTAGGCAGGTGGTCGCCCATGCCGACCACAGCCTTGTCGTCACGCTTGCCGTGCTTGCCGCCGCGGCCCGAGGAGCGCTCCTGCTTCTGCGCGGGCTTTTCATCCCTGCGGCGCTCGCGGCCCTCGTCCTTGCGGCTCTCGCGCGTGTCCGCGTCTGCCTTCTCTGCTTTGGCGGGCCGGGCGGGCTTTTCCTTCTTGGGCTCCGGCTTGACCGGGTTCTCGAGCCGCGGAATTTCCTTTTGGATCAGGCCCTCGACAGCGGCCAGCGCCTTGTCGTCACGCGGGATGCAGATGGTGATCGCCTTGCCCTCACGGCCGGCACGGCCGGTGCGGCCGATGCGGTGGACGTAGTCTTCGGCATGGCCGGGGACGTCAAAGTTGAACACATGGCTGACGCTTGGCACGTCCAGACCGCGTGCGGCCACGTCCGAGGCCACCAGAATGCGCAAGGATCCCTCGCGGAAGGCATCCAACGTCTTGGTGCGCTGGCTCTGATCCAGGTCGCCATGGATGGCAGCCGCGTCATAGCCGTATTTTTTTAGCGATTTCGCGCAGATATCCACATCCGTCTTGCGGTTGCAGAAGATGATGCCATTGGTCAGCTTGTCGCCCTCGGCGTCGATCAGCGCGCGCAGAACCTTGCGTTTCTCGCTGCCTTCCCGGTCGCGGCGCGACGCCTTGAACTGCACCACGGCCTGCTCGATGGTCTCCGACGCGGTGGCCTGGCGGGCCACCTCAATGCGGGCAGGGCCGGACAGGAAGGTGTTGGTGATCCGCTCGATTTCCGGCGCCATGGTGGCCGAGAAGAACAGCGTCTGGCGGGTGAACGGCGTCAGCGAGAAGATCCGCTCGATATCCGGGATGAAGCCCATGTCGAGCATCCGGTCGGCCTCGTCCACCACCATGATCTGAACGCCGGTGAGCAGCAGCTTGCCGCGCTCGAAATGGTCCAGCAGGCGGCCCGGGGTGGCGATCAGCACGTCGACGCCCTTGTCGATCAGCGCGTCCTGCTCCTTGAAGGAGACGCCGCCGATCAGCAGCGCCTTGGTGAGCTTCACATGCTTGGCGTAGGTGTCGAAGTTCTCCGCCACCTGGGCGGCCAGCTCACGGGTGGGGCACAGCACCAGGCTGCGCGGCATCCGGGCGCGGGCACGGCCGCGGGCCAGAAGCGTGATCATCGGCAGCGTGAACGACGCGGTCTTGCCGGTGCCGGTCTGGGCGATTCCCAGAACATCGCGCCCCTCCAGCGCCGGCGGGATGGCCCCTGCCTGAATCGGGGTGGGGTTTTCGTACCCGGCTTCCTCAATAGCTTTGAGGACCTTGGGATT
>JABXIA010000073.1 GCA_013373325.1 Paracoccaceae bacterium | reverse complement strand
GCTGCATCCCGACCAAGGCGCTGCTGCGGTCGTCAGAAGTGTTCCACCTGATGGAGCGCGCCAAGGATTTCGGCCTGTAGGCGGAAAAGATCGGCTATGACCTCGATGCGGTGGTGAAACGCTCGCGCGGGGTGGCGAAACAGCTGTCCTCCGGTATCGGCCACCTGATGAAGAAGAACAAGATCGACGTGGTGATGGGCGAAGCGTCCATTCCGGCCAAAGGCAAGGTTTCGGTCAAGACAGACAAAGGCACGCAGGATCTGACTGCCAAGAATATCGTGCTGGCCACCGGCGCCCGCGCCCGCGAACTTCCAGGGCTGGAAGCGGACGGCGATCTGGTCTGGACCTACAAACACGCGCTGCAGCCGGTGCGGATGCCGAAGAAGCTGCTGGTCATCGGCTCTGGCGCCATCGGCATCGAATTTGCCAGCTTCTACAACACCCTGGGCGCTGACACGACGGTTGTCGAAGTCATGGATCGGGTGCTGCCGGTTGAAGATGCGGAAATCTCTGCCTTTGCCAAGAAGGCCTTTGTCAAACAGGGCATGAAGATCATGGAGAAAGCCATGGTCAAGCAGCTGGACCGCGGCAAGGGCAAAGTGACGGCCCATATCGAAGTGGGCGGCAAGGTAGAGAAACAGGAGTTCGACACCGTGATCTCCGCCGTGGGCATCGTCGGCAATGTCGAGGGCCTGGGGCTGGAAGAGCTCGGCGTCAAGGTCGACCGGACCCATGTGATCACTGATGAATTCTGCCGCACCGGCGTCGATGGCCTCTATGCTATCGGCGACATCGCCGGCGCGCCCTGGCTGGCGCACAAGGCGTCCCACGAAGGTGTGATGGTGGCCGAGCTGATCGCAGGCAAGCACGCGCACCCGGTGAAGCCGGAAAGCATTGCCGGCTGCACCTACTGCCAGCCGCAGGTGGCCTCCGTCGGCTATACCGAGGCCAAGGCCAAAGAGTTGGGCTACGACATCAAGGTCGGCCGCTTCCCCTTCATCGGCAACGGCAAGGCGATTGCGCTGGGTGAGGCCGAGGGCATGGTCAAGACTATCTTTGACGCCAAGACCGGCGAGCTGCTGGGCGCCCATATGGTTGGCGCCGAGGTGACCGAGATGATCCAGGGCTACGTGGTGGGCCGCCAGCTGGAGACCACCGAGGAAGACCTGATGAACACCGTGTTCCCGCACCCGACGCTCAGCGAGATGATGCATGAATCGGTGCTCGATGCCTATGGACGCGTGATCCACATGTAAGCTGTCCGCGGCGGTGTGCATTTGAAAAGGCGGCCTGCTGACGGCCGCCTTTTTTCGTCGCGCCGCGTGTCCCGGGGCGCGCGGGGCGTTGCGTCAGATACTGGGCGCCCTCTGGCCTCTGGTGCCGGCACGGGGTAACCAGTGGCAGAACAAGATAAAAGGGGCAGCGGCCATGATGGCATCCGGGAATACCCGCTGGGGCGCGATCTTTGCGGTCTGGGCTGCGGGTCTTGGCGCTGCCGCGCAATACGGCAAGGTGTCGGTTGTCTTTGATCAGCTCGGCGCGCTGTATCCGGAGGCCGGCGCCGGCCTGAGCCTCAGCGTGTCGATGACGGGCGTGCTGGGCATTCTGATGGGTGCGGTGGCCGGGTTGTTTGTTTCTTCCTTCGGCTACCGGCGCACACTGGTCTGGGCCTTGTGGATAGGCGCCGTGATGTCGGCGCTGCAGGTGCTGCATCTGCCTTACGGGCTGTTCCTGGTGACACGCGCGGCCGAAGGGTTGTCGCATCTGGGCATCGTGGTGGCGGGGCCGACGCTGATGGCGCTTTTGGCAAGCGACCGCCAGCGGGGCACGGCGCTGACGGTGTGGAGCACGTTTTTCGGCGTTGCCTTTGCGCTCTTGAATTGGCTGGGGCTGCCGCTGGTGGCCGCGCATGGCCTGCTGTCGCTGTTTGCCGCGCACGCCGCACTGATGGCGGTGCTGGCTGTTCTGCTGCAGTGGGCGATGCGGGGCCTGCCGGTGCCGCCGCGCCAGCCAATGCCGCGGCTGGCCAACCTGGCGGCCCTGCATCTGAAGATCTACCGGTCACCGTTCAAGCTGGCGCCGGCCGCGGGCTGGCTGTTTTACACCACCTGTTTTGTGGCGCTCCTGACGGTGCTTCCGCCGCATCTGCCAGCGGAGCAGCGGGCCTTTGTGATGGGGGCGTTTCCGCTGACCTCCATCGCGTCGTCGATGCTGTTGGGGGTGGCTTTGTTGCGGGTGATGCCAGCGGTGCAGCTCATTCAGCTGGGTTTTGGATTATGTGCGGCGGGCGGGCTGTGGCTCTGGGCCATGCCGGGCGATTGGCTGGCCTGTTTTGCGCTGGCGGCGGCCTTTGGCCTGGTGCAGAGCGGCAGCTTTGCCTGCGTACCGCAGCTGAACACCACCGCGGCGGATCAGGCTGAGGCCAATGGCGCCATGTCGCAGGCGGGCAACGCAGGCAATGTGATCGGTACGCCGCTGCTGCTGGGCTCTCTGGGGCTGGCCGGTTACGGCGGCATGATGCTGGTGGTCTGCGGGCTGTTCCTGGCGGGCATTCTGGTACACCAGCTGCTGGCCGCACGGCGGCGCGCCTGGGCCTGAGCGGCGGCTCCCGCCCGTCACTGGCCCCAAGGGGCCCGTTCCCGTTGGGCCAAGCGCCGCGCAAAGCGCGCGGCGCAACGGAATTCGTGCCGAATTCCGGGCCGGAAAACGCAGGTTTTCCGGCTGCTGCCAGCTGCTGTCAGCAAGTTTCAACCTGTTCGCGCAATGTTCTCTTTTTGGGCTTGGCGTTTTCCACAGCATTCCCTATCTGTAGGGCGGGCGTCCGCCAAGGGTTCGGCGGCGCGGGTACGGGGGCATTATGGCTGAGCTGAAATCCATCGAAGTGCGCGGCGCGCGCGAGCATAATCTGAAAAGCATCGACGTGGATATTCCGCGCGATGAACTGGTGGTGATCACCGGTCTGTCCGGCTCCGGCAAATCCTCGCTGGCGTTCGATACTATCTATGCCGAGGGCCAGCGCCGTTATGTCGAAAGCCTGTCGGCCTATGCGCGCCAGTTCCTGGATATGATGGAAAAGCCGGATGTGGACCATATCAGCGGTCTGTCCCCGGCGATCTCAATCGAGCAGAAGACAACGTCGAAGAACCCGCGTTCCACCGTTGGCACGGTGACGGAGATCTATGACTATCTGCGACTTTTGTTTGCCCGCGCCGGCACGCCCTATAGCCCGGCCACCGGCAAGCCGATTGAGGCGCAGCAGGTGCAGGACATGGTCGACCGGATCATGGAGATGGAGGAGGGCACCCGCGGCTATCTGCTGGCGCCGATCGTCCGCGACCGCAAGGGCGAGTACAAGAAGGAATTCCTGGAGCTGCGCAAGCAGGGCTTCCAACGGGTGAAGGTGGACGGGGAGTTCTATGAACTGGACGAGCCGCCCACACTGGACAAGAAGTTCCGCCATGACATCGACGTGGTTGTCGACCGGCTGGTGGTGCGCGAGGGGATGGAGACGCGGCTGGCGGACTCACTGCGCACTGCGCTGGACCTGGCCGATGGTATTGCCATTCTGGAAACGGCGCCGCGGGAGGGGGATCCGGAGCGGATCACCTTCAGCGAAAACTTTGCCTGCCCGGTCAGCGGCTTCACCATCCCGGAGATCGAACCGCGGCTGTTCTCCTTCAACGCGCCGTTCGGGGCCTGCCCGGAATGCGACGGGTTGGGGGTGGAGCTGTTTTTCGATGAACGCCTGGTGGTGCCGGACCAATCCTTGAAGGTCTATGACGGCGCGCTGGCGCCCTGGCGCAGGGGGAAGTCGCCCTATTTCCTGCAGACCATTGAAGCCATCGCGCGGCATTACGAGTTCGACAAGAACACCGTCTGGAAGGATCTGCCTGAGCAGGTTCAGAAGGTGTTCCTGTACGGCTCCGGCGACGAAGAGATCCTGTTCCGCTATGACGAGGGCGGCCGGGTTTACCAGGTGGAGCGCACGTTCGAGGGCGTCATCCCGAATATGGAGCGGCGCTACCGCGAGACTGATTCCAACTGGATCCGCGAAGAGTTTGAGCGCTACCAGAACAACCGCCATTGCCATCACTGCGAGGGCTACCGTCTGCGCGAGGAAGCGCTGGCGGTGAAAATCGCGGGCGTGCATGTGGGGCAGGTGGTGAAGCTGTCGATCCGCGAGGCGCTGGCCTGGATCGAGGATGTGCCGAACCATCTGACCCAGCAGAAACAGGAGATTGCCCGCACCATCGTCAAGGAGATCCGCGAGCGGCTGGGGTTCTTGAACAACGTGGGTTTGGAGTATCTGACGCTGAGCCGCAATTCCGGCACGTTGTCCGGTGGCGAAAGCCAGCGGATCCGGCTGGCGAGCCAGATCGGCTCCGGCCTGACCGGGGTGCTCTATGTGCTGGACGAGCCTTCCATCGGTTTGCACCAGCGCGACAATGACCGTCTGATCGGCACCCTGAAAAACCTGCGCGACCAGGGCAACACGGTGATCGTGGTGGAGCATGACGAGGACATGATCCGACAGGCGGATTACGTCTTTGATATCGGCCCCGGCGCCGGGGTGCATGGCGGCGAAGTGGTGAGCCACGGCACGCCGCAAGCAATTGCGGCGGACACGGGGTCGATCACCGGCCAGTACCTGGCGGGCACCCGGGAAATCGCTGTGCCTGCCAAGCGCCGCAAGGGCAACAAGAAGAAGATCAAGGTGGTCAAGGCCACCGGCAACAACCTGAAAGAGGTGACGGCGGAGTTCCCGCTGGGCAAGTTTGTCTGCGTGACCGG
>JABXIA010000228.1 GCA_013373325.1 Paracoccaceae bacterium | reverse complement strand
TTTGCCGTTGCGGCCCTGATCGAAGGCCGCATCGACGCCGCCTGGGGCCGCTGGGTGCGGCCCTGGACACTGGCGGCCTGGGTGTTCCTGACCATCGGCATCGCGCTGGGGTCCTGGTGGGCCTATTACGAACTTGGCTGGGGCGGTTTCTGGTTCTGGGACCCGGTTGAAAATGCCTCCTTCATGCCCTGGCTGCTGGCCGCCGCTCTGCTGCACTCCGCCATCGTGGTGGAAAAGCGCGAGGCGCTGAAAAGCTGGACCATCCTGCTGGCGATCCTGGCGTTCGGCTTCTCGCTCATTGGCACCTTCATCGTGCGTTCCGGCATCATCACCAGTGTGCACGCCTTTGCCAACGACCCGGAACGCGGCGTGTTCATCCTGTTTATCCTGGCGTTTTTCACCGGCGGTGCGCTGACGCTGTTTGCCGCCCGCGCCCAGGCAATGGAAGCCAAGGGCCTGTTTGGCATGGTCAGCCGCGAAACCGCGCTAGTGGCCAACAACATCCTGCTGGCGGTCAGCTGCTTTGTGGTGTTCTTCGGCACCGTCTGGCCGATCGTTGCGGAGATGGTCTTTGCCCGCAAACTGAGCGTCGGCCCGCCTTTCTTCAATTCTGCCTTTACGCCGTTCATGGTGGTTCTGGGGCTGATCATGCCGATCGGGGCCATGCTGCCTTGGAAGCGCGGGCGGATAGGTAAGGTGGCCTGGCAGCTGCGCTATGTGTTCGGGCTGGCAGTGTCGCTGGGCGTCTTGGCCTGGGCGGTGCAGACCGGGCGTTCCGCGCTGGGTCCGGTGGGGCTGTTCCTTGGCTCCTGGATGGTGTTTGGCGCGCTGGCCGACCTGTGGCTGCGCAGCGGCAAGACGAACCGCCTGGCCCGCATGCTGCGGCTGCCGCGGGCGGACTGGGGCAAGGCCGTGGCTCATGGCGGTCTCGGCATCACCATCTTTGCCATCGCGGGCCTGACCGCCTGGGAGCAGGAGGACATCCGCGTTGCCAAGCTGGGTGAGCCGTTTGAAGTTGGCGCCTTCACCTTGACGCTCACAGACGTGAGCCGCGAGCAGGGACCGAACTATTTCACCACCAAGGGCCGCGTCGAAGTCACCCGCAATGGCCGTCCTGAGGCGGTGATGTTCCCGGAGAAGCGCGACTACCCGGTTGCCAAGATGCCCACCACCGAGGCAGCGATTGATTACCGTGTGACCCGTGACCTCTATGTGGTGCTGGGCGACCAGCAGGCGGACGGCAGCTGGACCATGCGGACCTATATCAAGCCCTTTGCCAACTGGATCTGGGCAGGGTGCATCCTGATGTCGCTTGGCGGGCTCCTCAGCCTCAGCGACCGGCGGTTCCGGGTCGCGGCGGGCGCACGCAAGACATCTTCGGCGGGAGTGCCTGCGGAATGAAACAGATGCGTTTTCTGATCCTTGCATTGGCGGCGCTGGTGGCAGTTGCAGTCTTCGTTCCGGCCCCGGTGCTGGCGGTGGAACCGGATGAAGTGCTGGAGGACCCGGCGCTGGAGGCCCGCGCCCGTGACTTGTCAGAGGACCTGCGCTGCCTGGTCTGCCGCAATGAGAGCATTGACGAATCCAATGCCGATCTGGCCCGCGACCTGCGCGTCCTGCTGCGCGAGCGGCTGGTGGCCGGTGACAGCGACCGCGAAGCAATTGATTTCATCGTCGACCGCTATGGCGAATATGTGCTGCTGAAACCCACGGCATATGGGGCCAACCTGCTGCTTTGGGCGGCCGGCCCCCTGATGCTGCTGGCGGCGCTGGTGATCGGGGTATTCTATGTCCGCGGCCGCGCCCGGGCGCCCAAGGCGGCGGAGCAATCCCTGAACGCGGAAGAGCAGGAACGGCTCAGGAAAATCCTGGAGGATTGACGCCGGGTCTGTCTTTCCGGCCCGCGCGCTTTGCGTCACCATGCCTACCAACCGGCTGCGCGTGCGGACTGATCGCGCGGCCCAAGGCTGATTTTAGGTAGGGCACTAAGATGGAATACAAGGAAATCCTGTTTTCGCTGCAGGACGGGCTGGCGGTTATCACGCTGAACCGGGAGGCGCGCAAAAACGCGCTGACCAGCCGGATGCGGTCGGAGATCACCCACGCGATGCGGCTGGCCGCGGCTGAGGCGCGAGCGGTGGTGCTGACGGGCGCAGGCGATGCCTTCTGCTCTGGCCAGGACCTGAGCGATGCAGGCGGCCAGGGCAAGCTGGATCTGGAGCGCACGCTGCGCGATGAATACCTGCCGATGCTGCAGGCGATTTATGACTGTCCGGTGCCGGTGATTGCCGCAGTCAATGGCGCCGCAGCCGGGGCAGGGGCCAACCTGGCACTGGCGGCGGATGTGGTCATCGCCTGCGAAAGCGCGTTTTTCATGCAGGCGTTCACCAGGATCGGGCTGATCCCGGATGCCGGCGGCACCTGGTTCCTGCCGCGCCAGATCGGCCTGGCCAAGGCAACGGGCGCTGCGCTGTTTGCCGACCGCATCAGCGCGCAGCAAGCCAGCGATTGGGGCATGATCTGGGAGGCGGTGCCGGACGCGGAGTTCGATGCCCACTGGCGCGCGCGCGCGGCCTATCTGGCCGAAGGCCCGACCAAGGCGCTGGCAGCAACCAAGACAGCCCTGCGCGACAGTTACACCCGCACCCTGGCAGAGCAGTTGTCGGAAGAGGCGCATCTGCAGGGGCAATGCGGCAAGACCCGTGATTTCCTGGAAGGGGTCACCGCGTTCATGGAAAAACGCCCCGCGAAATTCGAAGGGCGCTGAGAGGTTTCGGGAACAGCGGGTGCCGGAGGAGGCTCTGGCATCCGTTACGCGCGTTCAAGAACCCAAATATTGTGCGGCGAGATCAAGCCGCCGGCTCCTTCGATCCGGGCAAAGACTGACCCGTTTGCCTTGAGCAAAACATCGTCTTCACCGCCGGATTCAGCGGGGGCGTCCTCAACCGTGATTTCCGGGGCCGGACCGCTGCCGTCGTAATTGTAGAAGAGCAAGTCCTCGGCCGGATTGTAATCTGTCAGAACCACCGGTTCGTCCCCGGGTTCGATCCAATCCCCCAGAACCAGGGCATCTTCTCCTGCACCCAAGCTGACTGTATCACCGCTGCCGGCGTATACATCATCATCCCCGAACCCGCCGATAATCACGTCTGCATCGTCATCCGTATCCGCGCTCAGATCGAAGTCCAGCTGAACAGCCTCATCAGGATCGTCATTTGCGATCCAGTCGCGAAGGGCTTCGATTGTGGCAGTCGGGTCCAGCGCGCTGGTTGCAACAATGAGATCGTCGCCCAGATCCCCGATGAGTGTGTCATTGCCGGTGCCATCCAGGATCAGGTCGGCATCCGCGCCGCCGCGCAGGAAGTCATTGCCTTCGCCGCCCACCAGCAGGTCCTCTCCCTCCTGGCCGAACAGGCGGTCGTCGCCGCCGTTTCCGTCCACGATATCAATACCGTCCCCTGCGAAAACCGTGTCGTTGCCCTCGGCGCCGGCGAGGTCATCCTTTTCTTCTGTGCCGGTGATCTTCTCGCCTGTGACATCGTCATCATCATCGTCCAGCGCAAGGGCGATGCCGCCAATGGTCAGGCCGATACCCAGCAGAAGCAATAATTCCATGTCTTCAATCCCATATCCGGCTTCCGGCGCCCAATCCGCAAAAGGCGCAGAAATGCACCAGCAGCAGAAAGTAAACTTTTCCGTTCAGTAGGGGGTTGTGACGAGACAGTCAAATTTTCTTAAATATTGAACTTTTTTCGGAAACAATCCTGAAAAATCTGCAGGATTGGACACCTCCAGCAAGTGCCGGAAAAATGAAAACGCCCCGCGGTTTGCGGGGCGTTTGGATGATTTGAACCGGCGTTTAGCGCTGTTCGATGTCGACGTAGTCGCGCATGGTTTCGCCGAGGTACAGCTGGCGCGGGCGGCCGATCTTGTTCTGCGGGTCGGCGATCATTTCCTTCCACTGCGAGATCCAGCCGACGGTGCGCGACAGCGCAAAGATCGGTGTGAACATGGAGGTCGGGAAGCCCATCGCCTCCAGGATGATGCCCGAGTAGAAGTCGACGTTCGGGAACAGCTTCTTCTCGATGAAGTAGGGATCGTTGAGGGCGGTCTGCTCCAGTTCCTTGGCGACCTGCAGCAGCGGGTTGTCGTCAACGCCCAAGAGCTCCAGAACCTCGTCCGCGGACTGTTTGAGAACGGTCGCGCGCGGGTCGGTGTTCTTGTAGACGCGGTGGCCAAAGCCCATCAGGCGGAACGGATCACTCTTGTCCTTGGCGCGCTCAATGAACTCAGGAATGCGGTCAACAGTGCCGATTTCCTTGAGCATCTCCTGGCAGGCCTGGTTGGCGCCGCCGTGGGCCGGGCCCCAGAGGCAGGCGATGCCGGCCGCGATGCAGGCGAAGGGGTTGGCCCCGGAAGAGGAGGCCAGGCGCACCGTGGAGGTGGAGGCGTTCTGTTCGTGATCGGCGTGCAGGGTGAAGATCCGGTCCATGGCGCGGGCCAGGATCGGGT
>JABXIA010000154.1 GCA_013373325.1 Paracoccaceae bacterium | reverse complement strand
GCGGGCGGCGAAGCACAAAGAAAGGAAGCGGCATGAGTTGCGTTGAAACCATCCAGGCCTATGCCCTCCGCTCGCTGGGCATTGGCGAACGGCTGCTGCCGCGCGGCGAGTACACCCTGTGCGAGCATTTCACCCTGATCGGCTCCGGCCTGATCTGGAATGTCTATTTCGGCGCGCTGGCGCTGATGACCGGCTTCTTCCTGGCGGTGGCGCTGGCGGTTGGCAAATCCAGCCCCAATGCGTTGTTCCGCAAACCGGCGGAGTGGTTCATCTTTGTGTTCCGCGGCAGCCCGCTGTTCATCCAGTTCTTCTTTGCCTACGCCTGCTTCCTCAGCCTGAAGGGGGTCTCGGGCTTCTTCGATCCGTTCACCTCAGCTTGGCTGGGGGCGCTGGTCGTGCTGTTCTGCAATACCGCAGCCTACTCGGGCGAAATCTTCTACGGCGCCCTTCTGTCGATCCCCAAGGGCGATATCGAGGCCGCCGATGCCTATGGCATGACCGGCTGGAACCGCTTCCGCCGCATCACTTTCCCGACCATGCTGCGGCTGGCCTGGCCGGCCTATACCAACGAGGCGATCTTCCTGTTCCACGCCACTACACTGGTGTTCTTCTCCGGCTTCCCGGCCTGGCGGCAGCAAGGCGATGCGCTCTATTACGCCAGCTATTTCGCCGACAAGACCTTCAACCCCTTTGTCCCCTACCCGATCCTGGCCTTCTACTTCATCCTGCTGACACTGGTGATCATTTCCCTGTTCGGCTTTGTGAACCGGCGGCTGAACCGGCACCTGCCGCAGGAACGGCGCGCTAAGCCCAGGCTGAGGATAAGCCTGATCCGCTAAAAGCAGAATGGCTCCTTCGGGAGCCATTTTCTTTGGATGCAGGCAAACTTGCTGAGCATCAAGCAGCCGGGCAGCAACCGTTGCAACAGGCCCTTCCGTTGCCGCATCAATATTTTGATCAAATTATCTTGGCGAATGGATTTCCTTAGGCTAGGGTTGGCGCAACGCACTTATGGAGCCCCAAATGGACCTGCCCGGACTGAAGACAATCCGCATTGCCGCCTGCGATATGAACGGCCAGATGCGCGGCAAGCGGCTGCCCGCGAGCCAGGCCGGTAAGCTTGAGAGCGGCGGTGCCCGGATGCCGGTTTCGGCCCTCAATGTCGACCTTTGGGGCCGCGACGTAGAAGACAGTCCGCTGGTGTTTGAAACCGGCGACGCCGACGGCGTGATGCTGCCCACAGAACGCGGCCCGGTGCCGATGCCCTGGCTCAAGACCGCGTCGGCGCTGGTGCCGATGGCGATGTACTGGGAGGATGGCTCCCCCTTCCTGGGCGACCCCCGCCATGTGCTGGCGGATGTGCTCTCACGCTATACCGCGCGCGGCTGGACCGTTGTTGCCGCCACCGAGATGGAGTTCAGCCTGCTGGATGACAGCGGCGCCCGCCCGGCCCCGCCGATCGACCCTCTGACCGGCCGTGAGCTGGATCAGCAATCGGTGCTGTCGATTGCCGAACTGGACGCCTTTGACGAGTTCTTCTCTGACCTCTACGAAGGTGCCGAGGCAATGGGCATTCCCGCCCAGGACGCCATCTCAGAGGCCGGCCTTGGCCAGTTCGAAATCAACCTCCTCCACCAGGAAGCCATGCGGGCGGCGGATGATGCCTGGCTGTTTAAAGCGCTTGTAAAAGGGCTTGCGCGCAAACACGGTTTTGCCGCGACCTTCATGGCCAAGCCCTATGCCGAAGAGGCCGGCAACGGCATGCATGTGCATTTCTCGGTCGAAGATCAGGACGGCAACAACATCTTTGACGACGGCAGCGACAAAGGGTCTGACCAACTGATGCATGCCGTCGCGGGCTGCCTGGCGGCGATGCCCGCCAGTTCGCTGATCTTTGCACCGCATGGCAATTCCTATGACCGTCTGGTGCCTGGCGCCCACGCCCCGGTCAGCGCCGCCTGGGCGTATGAAAACCGCACTGCCGCCATCCGCATCCCCGGCGGCAGCCCCAAGGCGCGCCGAATCGAACACCGGGTCGCAGGCGGTGACATCAACCCCTACCTGATGCTGGCCACGGTGCTGGGTGCAGCTTTGGCCGGGATCGAGGACAAGATGCAGCCGCCCGCCCCCTCTGACGGCAACATCTACGAGATCGAGGGGCTGCCGCAGCTGGCCGCCGACTGGGAGACTGCGATCAACTGGTTTGATACCGATCCCCTGATGGCCCGCATCCTTCCGGACCTCGCCATCCGCAACCTTGTGATGACCAAGCGGCAGGAGCTGAAGGGCTTTGCGGAACGCCCCAGGGAGAGCCATTGGCTGTCCTGGCTGGAAGCGGTATAAAGCCGCTTTGCCCGAGGCCCCCGCTAGGCTCTTGCCCGACCCGGCATCCTCGGCCAGGCTCAATTTGATCAAATTTGGTGACTCATGAAAATCGGCATACTGCAAACCGGCCACTCCCCCGAAGACCTGTTCGGAGACTTCGGAGACTACGACGCCATGTTCCGCGACATGCTGGACGGCAACGGCTTTGAGTTTCAGACTTGGGCGGTGGTGGACGGCATCTTGCCTGATGGACCTCAGGACGCCGACGCCTGGCTGATCACCGGCTCCAAGCACGGCGCCTACGAGGACCATGCCTGGATCCCGCCGCTGGAGGATCTGATCCGTGCCATCCATACCCGCAAACAGCCGCTGGCCGGCATCTGCTTCGGCCATCAGATCATCGCCCAGGCACTCGGCGGCAAGGTCGAAAAGTTCGAGGGCGGCTGGGCCGTGGGCCGTGTCACCTATAAGGTCGGCGGCAAGGGCCTCACCCTCAACGCCTGGCATCAGGACCAGGTGGTGGATCTGCCCGAGGGCGCGCGGGTGCTGGGCGGCAATGATTTTTGCCAGAACGGCATTCTCGCCTATGGCGACCACATCATCTCCTGGCAGCCCCATCCTGAATTCCCCAATGCCTTCGTTGGCGGCCTGATCGAAAAACGCGGCCGCGGCGTGGTGCCCGACGACCTGCTGAACCGTGCAGCCGCTGAGCTGGACGCCCCCGTGGACAACCAAGATATCGCAACCCTCCTCGCAGATTTTTACAGGAAAGAGAGGATCTAATGTCAGCCTGGCTCGACACCCTTCCCGAAGCAGCAAAAGCCTATCTGGAGGGGCGTCGTCTCGACGAAGTCGAATGCGTTATCTCGGACCTTCCCGGTATCGCCCGAGGCAAGGCGGTACCGGCATCGAAATTCGCGAAAACCGACTATTTCCATCTGCCCGACAGCATCTTCTACCAGACCATCACCGGGGACTGGGCTGATGCCGCGGATGAGGACGGCTGGATCGAGAAGGACATGACCCTGAAGCCGGACATGTCGACGGCCACGGCTGCGCCCTGGACCGGCGACTGG
>JABXIA010000256.1 GCA_013373325.1 Paracoccaceae bacterium | reverse complement strand
TTTTTTCATAGTGGTGATGGATCGGCGCCATCAGGAACACCCGCCGCCCGGTGCGCTTGAAGTAGAGGACCTGAATGATTACCGACAGCGCCTCCACCACGAACAACCCTCCGACGATGGCCAGAACCAGCTCGTGCTTGGTGGCAATGGCAATAGCGCCCAGTGCACCGCCCAGGGCCAGCGAGCCGGTGTCGCCCATGAACACCGCCGCAGGCGGCGCGTTGTACCACAGGAAGCCGAGGCCGGCACCAAACAGAGCCGCGCAGAAAATCAGGATCTCGCCAGTTCCAGGCACGTAATGCACGTCCAGATACTCGGTGAAGTCGACCCGGCCCACCGCATAGGCAATAACACCCAAGGTGCCGGCGGCAATCATCACCGGCATGATCGCAAGGCCATCCAGACCGTCCGTCAGGTTCACCGCATTGGCAGCCCCCACCACAACGCAGATCGAAAACGGCACATAGAAGATACCAAGGTTGATCAGCGTGTCCTTGAACACCGGCAGCGCCAGCTGGTTCTGCAAGGGCGCCGGATGATAGGCCGCAGCCCAGAGCGCCGCAATCACCGCAATCATGATCCCCAGCGCCAGCCGCACCTTGCCGGGCACGCCCTTGGTGTTCTGCTTGGACACCTTGGCGTAATCATCGGCAAAGCCGATGAGGCCGTAGGCCAGTGTCACAAACAGCACCAGCCAGACAAAGGGGTTGTCCCAGCGCGCCCACATCAGGGTAGCGGTCAAGAGCGCGCCCACCACCAGAAGGCCGCCCATGGTCGGCGTGCCCGCCTTGGAAAAATGCCCCTCCGGCCCGTCATCACGGATCGGCTGGCCCTTGCCCTGGCGCTTGCGCAGCACGTTGATCAGCGGCTTGCCGAACAGGAAGCCGAAGATCAGCGCGGTCATGAAGGCGCCGCCTGCGCGGAATGTGATGTAGCGGAAGAGGTTGAAAACATCCCCCCCGTCCGACAAAGCGGTCAGCCAATAGAGCATCTGAGCCCTTCCCTCGTTCTCTTATGCGTTTTCTTGTGTGGGGGTGGAGTGACCCATTTCGCGGATGCCGTCAACAATCCTGGCCAGTGCCATGCTGAGCGATCCCTTGGCCAGCACGATGTCGCCGCCCTGGATTTCATCCGCCAGGCCCGGCACCGCCTCGGCACTGGTTGGGTACCAGCCGCCGCGTTTTGCCTCCGGCAGGGCAGCATGCAGCGCCTGCATCAGCGGGCCGATACAGTGGATCCTGTCGATGCCCTGCACCGCGTCCAAACCGGCCAGCCCGGCGTGAAGCTCCGCCTCCTGCGGGCCAAGCTCCTTCATGTCGCCGACATAGGCGATCCGCCGCCCCTGCCCCGGCGTGGCCGCCAGCACCGCCAGCGCTGCCGCCATTGAGGTCGGATTGGCGTTATAGCTGTCGTCCAAGAGGGTGATGGCACCACCTGACAGCCGGACAGTCTCGCGCACGCCACGGCCCTTGACCGGCGACCACAGGGCGAGACTTTCCACGGCTTTTACCGTGTCAGCACCAAGGGCTTCAACACAGGCCAGAGCGCCCAAGGCATTCATCGCAAAATGGGCGCCAAGGGATTGAATATGCAGCTCAACTTCGCGCCCCGCTGCTGTGGCGCGGGCAATGGTCTCCTCGCCCTCGATCCCGGCGGAATGCAGGGTGTAGTCTGCGGCGCTTTCGCCAAACCAGCGGGCGGTTGCACCCAGGTCCGCGGCCACATCCCGCAGGACATCGGCCTCTGCGATATCGGCATTCAGCACCGCGACGCCGCCGGGCTCCAGCCCTTCGATAATCGCGGCCTTTTCGCGGGCGATGCCTTCGACGTTTTCAAAGGCTTCCAAGTGCACCGCGGCCACCGTCGTCACCATCGCCACATGCGGGCGTGCTTGTTTTGCCAGCGGCGCGATTTCGCCGGGGTGGTTCATGCCGATCTCGATCACCGCAAACTCGGTGTCGCGCGGCATCCGTGCCAATGTCAGCGGCACGCCCCAGTGGTTGTTGTAGCTGGCAACGGCGGTATGGGTGCGGCCCTGATCGCTGAGCATCCGCGCCAGCATTTCCTTGGTTGAGGTCTTGCCGACCGAGCCGGTCACCGCAACGACCTTGGCCTGCGTGCGCGCCCGCGACGCCCGGCCCAATGCCTCCAGCCCGGTCTGCACGTCGTCCACGATCAACAGCGGCGCATCCGCAGATACCCCTTCTGGAATGCGGGAAACCAGCGCCGCGCCTGCGCCCTTTTCCAAGGCTTGCGCCACGAAGTCATGGCCGTCGCGGGCGGCCTTCAGCGCCACGAACATATCGCCAGGTTCGATGGTGCGGGTGTCGATCGACAGGCCGGAAACAGCCCAGTCGCCCTGCGCCTTGCCGCCGGTGGCGGCGGCGGCCTCAGATGCGGTCCAAAGGGTCATGCGATCCTCCCGTCCAATGCTGCCACGGCAATGCTGGCCTGCTCCACTTCATCAAACGGCAGCACCGTGTCGCCCACGGTCTGGCCGGTCTCATGCCCCTTGCCGCAGACGATCAGCGCATCACCCGCCTGCAGCATGTCAGCGCCGCGCAGGATCGCCTCGGCGCGGTCGCCGATCTCAATACAGTCCGGCGCGCCGCCCTTGACCGCGGCGCGGATGATGGCCGGGTCTTCGCTGCGGGGGTTGTCGTCGGTGACGATCACCACATCGGCGTTCTCATGCGCAGCCTGCCCCATCAGCGGCCGCTTGGTGGTGTCGCGGTCGCCGCCCGCACCCACGATGGCAATCAGCCGGCCAAGCACATGCGGGCGCAGCGCCTTGATGGCGCTGGCAACGGCATCCGGCGTATGGGCGTAGTCGACAAACACGGCCGAGCCGTTGTCGCGCGATGCTGCCAGCTGCATCCGGCCGCGCACGGTGGTCAGATGCGGCAGGGTTTCAAACACCCGCTCCGGATCCTCGCCGCCGGCAATCACCAGCCCGCAGGCGAGCAGAACGTTTTCAGCCTGGAAACCGCCGATAAGGTTCAGCCGCACCTGATACGGCTTGTCATGCCAGGAGAAGCGCACATCCTGCCCGGTGCCGTCATAGCGCATGCCCATCAGGTTCAGATCGCCGAGGCCCCGGCCCACGGAAATCACTTCCTGCCCCCGGGCAGCGGCCACTGCGCGCATCTCGGCGCCGCGCGGGTCGTTCATGTTGATGACGGCCACGCCCTCATCCGGCAGCACCCGGCGGAACAGGCCCGCCTTGGCGGCAAAATAGGCGTCGAATGTCTCGTGGTAGTCCAGATGGTCCTGGGTGAAATTGGTGAAGCCGGCAGCCGCCAGTTGCACCCCGTCCAGACGCCGCTGATCCAGCCCGTGCGAGGAGGCCTCCATCGCCGCATGGGTAACGCCTGCCTCTGCCGCGGCGGCCAGCGCGCGGTGCAGAGTGATGGGTTCCGGTGTGGTATGGGCCAACGGGTAGCTCCAGGCGCCTTCGATGCCGGTGGTACCCATGTTGACGGCCTCATGGCCCAGCTCTGACCAGATCTGACGCACAAAGGTCGCAACGGAGGTCTTGCCGTTGGTGCCGGTCACTGCCACCACGGTCTGCGGCTGGCCGCCGAACCACAGGGCGGCGGCATAGGCCAGCGTCTGGCGCGG
>JABXIA010000148.1 GCA_013373325.1 Paracoccaceae bacterium | reverse complement strand
GGCTGGGCCGCGGCGGCGATCGGCTTCTCCTTGGGCAATGACCTGCTGATCGTGGTCGGCGCGCTTGTGGGCTCCTCCGGTGCGATCCTGTCCTACATCATGTGCAAGGCGATGAACCGCTCCTTCGTCAGCGTGATCCTGGGCGGCTTCGGCGGCACCACCGGTCCCGCGATGGAAGTGGAAGGTGAACAGATCGCCATTGACGCCGACGGTGTTGCCACAGCCTTGGACGAAGCGGACAGCGTCATCATCATCCCCGGCTACGGAATGGCAGTGGCCCAGGCGCAGCAGAACGTCGCCGAACTGACCCGCCGCCTGCGCGCCAAGGGCAAAGACGTGCGCTTTGCGATTCACCCGGTCGCAGGCCGCCTGCCGGGCCACATGAACGTGCTGCTGGCCGAAGCCAAGGTGCCCTACGACATCGTGCTGGAAATGGATGAGATCAACGAGGACTTCCCGGAAACGGATGTTGCCATCGTCATCGGCTCCAACGACATCGTGAACCCGGCCGCCCAGGAAGACCCCAACTCGCCCATCGCCGGCATGCCGGTCTTGGAGTGCTGGAAGGCAAAACAGGTGTTTGTCTCCAAACGCGGCCAGGGCACAGGCTACTCCGGCATCGAGAACCCTCTGTTCTTCAAGGAAAACACCCGCATGTTCTACGGCGATGCCAAGGCAAGCCTCGATACGCTGCTGGGCCTCGTGCAGTAACCGGGCACATTGAACCAATGGAAAAGGCGCTCCACTCGGGGCGCCTTTTTTCTTTAGCGGTCTTCATCTTGCCTAAAATACTCCGGGGGAGGCCGCAGGCCGGGGGCAGAGCCCCCTTTGCTGCGTCGGTATACCGTTGCATTCCAGTAACGTATTGAAATAAAACATTTCTGTACATATTTCCTTGACCGCACTATGGTCCGCGGCATTGCTCCGGAGACCAAGAATGCCGCCGATTCAGGATCACCCGCTGCGTTACCAGCTGACCAATGAGCTGCACGCCCGCCCGTTCCCGACCATGACCAGCCCTTGCACGGTGGTCTACCTGGCTGTGAAGCAGCCGCAGGAGGCGGTGCACCGGGACCGGATGCAGGACATGCAGCACCTGATCCAGCTGCTGGACCGTCACGGCGCGCCGCATCCCAAACCAGGTGCGACCCATCACACCGCCCAGATCGGGCGGCATATGCTGAAGTGGGAGCAGCACACCGAGTTTGTCAGCTACACCGTTTACAGCGACGGCGTCAGTGCGCGGGCCTTTGATCCGGCGGATTTCGATCTCTTCCCGGCAGACTGGCTCGCCGAGGCGCCGGGCCAGCGGATCACCTCGGCGCTGATCCGGGTGGTGCCGCGCGCGGCGCCTGCGGTGCTGAAATCCACCATGCACGACTGGTTCGTGCCGGAAAGCC
Source organism: Paracoccaceae bacterium (assembly GCA_013373325.1). Classification (GTDB taxonomy): domain Bacteria; phylum Pseudomonadota; class Alphaproteobacteria; order Rhodobacterales; family Rhodobacteraceae; genus Leisingera. The sequence continues at coordinate 5,672 of JABXIA010000148.1, read as the reverse complement.
TGACTGCCTCGCAGGTGCTGGATGACAGCGCGGTGGTGGCCGGCGATTTCCGCATCGACCCGGCGGGCCATGTACGCTTTGCCATCTTCCCCAATACGGAAACCGGTGCCCAGCGGGTGGGCCGGATCGTGCAGCGCCTGTGCGAGATCGAGACCTACCGGGCGATGTCGATGCTGGGCTTTTCCCGTGCCCGCGGGCTGACGCCAGTAATCGGCAAACTCGACACCCGCCTCAGCCAGATGATGGCGGAGATGACGGCCGGCTCCAAACCCGCAGAGGAAATCCTGACCCAGCTGCTGGCGGTCTCGGCTGAGCTGGAGGCAATGGCGGCTCAGTCCGCCTTCCGCTTCGGAGCCACCGGCGCCTACGACGCGCTGGTCAGCCAGCGCATCAGCCTGCTGCGGGAGGATCGGCACGAGGGCTTTCAGACTTTTGCCGAGTTTATGCTGCGCCGGTTTGAACCGGCCATGCGGACGGTGAATTCCACCGAGAAGCGGCTGGATACGCTGGCCAGCCGGGCTCGCAGGGCAGGGGAGCTGCTCAGGACCCGGGTGGATGTGGAGCGCTCCGCCCAGAACCAGGCGCTGCTTGCCAGCATGGACCGCCGTGCCGATATCGCCCTTCGCCTGCAGCACACGGTCGAAGGTCTGTCGGTGGTGGCGGTCAGCTATTACGCGATATCCCTGGTCTCCGATTTCCTGCTGCCGCTGGCCGAACGCTACGGGCTGACCAAGAAGGTTCTGATTGCCGCCGTGACCCTGCCGGTGATCGGGCTGGTGTGGCTGGGGATCCAGCGGATCCGCAAGAAGCTGCACTGAGGCCTTCCGCGTCCGCGCAAAAGAAAAGGGCCGCCCGGCGGGGCGGCCCTGTTTCGTGTCTGCGGTGGCTGCTCAGCGGCCCCGGATCCGCGGGTCCAGCGCATCGCGCAGACCGTCGCCCAGGTAGTTCACGCTCAGCACCGTCAGCGAGATCGCCATGCCAGGCCAGAACACCCGTTCCGGATGCTGCTGCAGGTAATCGGTGGCATCAAACAGCAGCCGTCCCCAGGTCGGAAAATCCGGCGGAAAGCCGAGGCCGAGGAACGACAGCGACGACTCTGTGATGATCGCGGTGGCAATGCCCAGAGTGGCCGAGACCATGATCGGCGACAGCACGTTAGGCAGGATGTGCCGTGTGATCAGCCCGCTGTTGGTGGTGCCGATGGAGCGCGCCGCCATCACGAACTCGCGCTCCTTCAGTGCCAGCACATCGCCGCGCACAATCCGTGCAGTCGGCATCCAGCTGGTCACCCCGATGGAGATCACGATCAGGATGAAAATCCCCTGTTCCGGCCCGAACGCGGCATTCAGCGGCTCGCGGAACAGCAGCATCATGACCAGCAGCAGCGGCAGCAGCGGCAGCGCCAGGAACAGGTCGGTCAGGCGCATCAGTGGCCCGTCCAGCTTCTTGAAGAAACCGGCCATCACCCCGATGAAAGAGCCCAGGAACAGCGCCAGCAGCATCGCGGTCAGGCCCACCGATACCGATGTTGCACCGCCCGCCATCATCCGGGCCAGCATGTCGCGGCCCAGCTGGTCGGTACCAAAAGGATGCGCCCAGCTCGGGCCCTGGTTGCGGGCGCGGATGTCGATCTGGGTGGCTTCAAGCTCCCAGAACAACGGGCCGAGATAGACCGCCAGGATGATGAACAGGAACAGCGCCCCGCCCATCAGCGCCCCGCGGTGGGATTTGAACTGGTCCCAGACGTCCAGCCACTGGCTGCGCGGCGGCTTGGAAGGGACGGGATTGCTCAGCTCAGTCATAGCGGATCCTCGGGTCAAGAATGCCGTACAGCACGTCGGCGATCAGGTTGAACAGCACGATCAGCACCGCAAAGATGAAGGTCAGCGTCTGCACCATCGGCAGATCGTTTGCCTGGATGGCGCCGATCAGCAGCTGGCCGATACCGTTCACCTTGAACACCTGCTCGGTGATGATGGCACCGCCAAAGATCGAGGGGATGCCAAGTGCAATCACCGTGACCACCGGGATCATCGAATTGCGCAGCACGTGGACCATCACCACCACATATTCGCTCAGGCCTTTGGCACGGGCGGTGCGGACATAATCCTGATTGAGGTTGTCCAGCATCGAGGCGCGCATGAAGCGGCTTAGCTGTGCGGTGATCTGCAGCGCCAGCACCATTACCGGCATGATCATCTGCTTCAGCTGGTAGACAAAGGCGTCCCAGCTGTCGACCACATGGGTGGTGTCATAGATCGACGGGAACCAGCCCAGCTGCACCGAGAAGATCACGATGACCAGGACGCCCGAGAAGAACGGCGGCACCGAGAAGCCGACCATCGACACGAATGTGCCCATCTGGTCGAACCAGCTGTATTGGCGGTAGGCAGAGTAGATGCCGATCGGCAGCGCGATCAGAATGGCGACCACATAGGCCGTGCCAACCACCCACAGGGTCTGCGGGATACGCTGCACCACGATGTCCATCACCGGCGAGCGGGTCTGCCAGGAGATCACCCTGAGCTTGCCGTCGGCCAGGCCGGTGCCGAAGATATTGTCGATCAGCACCTGCGGTTCGATCCAGAAGAACTGCACCAGCCACTTCCAGAACCGGATATGCATCGGTTCGCCCAGGCCCAGGGCTAGGCGCATCTTTTCTTTGACTTCAGCGGGGACGGTCAGGGGAACCTGCGCCATCGGGTCGCCTGGGGCGAGCTCCAGGAGCAGGAAGATCACGAGGCTGATGAACAGCAGTGTCGGAACTGCCAGGATCAGCCGCCGGATTGTAAAGGTCAGCATCTGCTAAGCGCCTTTGCAACTTGTATTGAATTCGGAACAGGCGGGGCGGGCGCCCTGCGTCCAGGCCACGCGCAGGGATGCATTGCAGCCCCAGCAGATGGCAAGAGGCCCCGGCATGCGCCGGGGCCTCGGGAAGCAAGCCCGAGCTTACTTGATGCGGTACCAGTCAGCTGCGTTCCACAGCTCGCTGTCCCAGACGTTCAGGTCGACACCGCCCAGGGTGTTGGAATGCGCCGACAGGCGGCCGCGGTGCACCAGCGGAATCATGCCGCCGTTTTCGACCAAGATGTCGTTCAGGCGGCGGCCGATCTCGGCGCGTGCCTCTAGGCCGGCGGTCTTGCTCAGCTCGGCGTGCAGCGCGTCAAACTCCTCGTTGCAGAAGCGCGAGATGTTTTCGCCCTGCCACTGGGATTCCGGCTTCGGCGCCTTGTCGCACAGGCCGTTGCCCAGGTAGGACTGCGGGTCGGTGCCGTCGAAGTTGTTGGCGTACATTTCGACGTCCGCATAGAAGCGCTGGAAGGTGTCGGGCGAGCCCGGATCGCCGCCGAAGAAGACGGACGCGTTGATGTTGCGCAGCTCGGTTTCGATGCCGATCTGACTCCACCATTCCTTGATCAGCGCCTGGAAGTCCTGGCGGACGGCGTTGGTCGAGGTCTGGTACAGGATCTTCATCGGCTTGCCGTCCGGGGTCTCCCGCACGCCGTCGCCGTTGGTGTCCTTGTAGCCGGCCTCTTCCAGCATTGCCTTGGCGCCTTCGATGTCCTGGGTGGAGCAGTCAAAGGTGTCGGAGGCGAAGGCCGCAGGCGCGGGCACCCAGTTGCAGCTGACCTTGCCGGCCTTGCCATAGCCGATTTCGACCAGCAGCGGGCGGTCGATGGCCATCGACATCGCCTTGTAGACCGCCGGGTCCTTCAGGAACGGATGCGGGTGCTTGGCAGTGGCGCGCTCGCCTTCCGGCAGCTCCGGCGACGGGTCGGTCTGGTTCAGCATGATGCGTTCCACCAGCGAGCCGAAGCCCGCAACCGGCGTGCCCTTGCCGCCTGCTTCCATTTGCGCGATCACTTCCGGCGCCAGCTGCAGGTTCCAGGCATAGTCGAACTCACCGGTTTCCATCACAGCGCGGCCAGCCGCGGTTGCATCGCCGCCGCCCTTGAACAGCACCTTGGCAAAGGCCGGCTTGGCCGGGTCGCGGTAGTTCTGGTTGGCGGACATGGTGATCACGTCGTTCGGCTTGAACTCATCCACAACAAACGGGCCGGTGCCGATCGGGCCAAAGTTGGCCTCGGTGCATTCCGGCGCCTTGGCGCCCATGCAGTTCTCGAACTGGGCCTTCTGCAGGATCGGGCTTTCGCCGCCGACAAACGGGCCGTAGGGGAAGGGGGTCGGCTTGTCGAAGGTGACCTTGACGGTCAGATCGTCCACCACCTCGACGCCGGTGACGCCCTGGAACTTGGTCAGCTGGGCACAGCCGCCTTCGGGATGCATGCAGTAGTCGGCGGTGAACTTCACGTCATGGGCGGTGAAATCGGTGCCGTCGGACCATTTGATGCCCGGGGCCACCTTCCAGGTGATCGAGGTCAGATCCTCGCTGACGCCGCCGTTCTCAACGGTCGGGATCTCCGCCGCCAGATAGGGGACCATGTTGCCCTGCGGGTCGTAGCGCGCCAGCGGCTCGATCACCAGCGACGCCGACTGCACGTCCTTGGTGCCGCTCGACAGGAACGGGTTCAGGATCGACGGCGCCTGCCAGTAAATGATGTTGACCTGGCCGTCGGACCCGCGCTCTGCAAAGGCTGCAGGCGCCAGAGAGGCCGCGGCAACGGCACCCATCAATAGGGATTTCAGTTTCATCACACACTCCTTGTCGGACACGTTTCGTGTCTTTTTGTTGGCCGGGCCGGAACAGGCCCGGAGGGTTGCCGCATTGCTGCGGAAGTGTAGCACTGGGCCTGCAGGCACAGGGAAAACCTTGGAGCTATAATCCCTTAACACTTTACCGGAGACACCGGCGTGTGACAGCTTGCAGACAACCACGGGGGTATCGAAACGCTTTTGCGGGTAAATTGCAAATTCCAATTTCGAAGGGGCCATGCATTATTTGCATGAGCATTTTCGGGGAAAGTAGAGTTTACTCCGGGACCTGAGGCCGCCTGTTCCGGCGGTCCAGCCAAGAAAAACAGGGAGCCGTCATGCTGGACAACGCCATTGCATCCATCAGAAATCTGCGGGTGGAGTTTCAGACCAAGGACGGCCCGGTGGTCGGCGTCGAAGACGTCTCCTTTGACGTCAACCCGGGCGAAACCGTTTGTATCGTTGGCGAATCCGGCTCTGGGAAATCGGTTTCCTCGCTGTCGCTGATGCGCCTGGTGGAATTCGGCGGCGGCGAGATTGCGGGCGGCGAGCTGCTGTTCAACCGCCGCGAGGGCGGTGATACCAATCTGGCGAACTCCGAACAGGAGATGATGAAGCAGATTCGCGGCAACGAGATCGGCATGATCTTCCAGGAGCCGATGACCGCGCTCAATCCGGTGTTCACCGTCGGCCGCCAGCTGACCGAGGGCCTGCGCATCCACAAGAAGATGACGCAATCCCAGGCCGAGGAACGGGCGCTGGAACTGCTGCGCCAGGTCCGCATCCCGGAACCGGAGCGCCGCTTAAAACAGTACCCGCATGAACTCTCCGGCGGCATGCGCCAGCGGGTGGTGATCGCCATGGCGATGGCCTGCGAGCCGCGGCTTCTGATCGCGGATGAGCCGACCACCGCGCTGGATGTGACCATCCAGGCCGAAATCCTGGCGCTGATGGACCGCTTGAAGCGGGAAACCGGAACCGCGGTGATGTTCATCACCCACGACATGGCGGTGGTCGCG
>JABXIA010000160.1 GCA_013373325.1 Paracoccaceae bacterium | reverse complement strand
TGTGGTTAAGCTGGGCGAGCTGGCACAGATCAACTTTACCTTCGAGGACCGCGAGGGCACCGCCCGCTTCAACGGCGAGGACACGGTTGCCCTGCAGGTGGTGAAGCGCAAGGGCTACAACCTGATCGACACCGTGAACCTCGTGAAAGAGACCCTGGAGGTATCCAAATCCAAATGGCCGCAGGAACTGCAGGCAGCGATTGAAGTCGGCACCTCCAACGACCAAAGCCGGGTTGTCGGCTCGATGGTCAGCCAGCTCGAAGGCTCCGTCCTGACGGCCATCGCGCTGGTGATGATCGTGGTGCTGTCCGCGCTTGGCAGCCGGGCCGCGCTCTTGGTTGGTTTTGCGATCCCGACGTCGTTCCTGTTGTGCTTCGCCTTCCTGGCGCTGATGGGTATCTCAATCTCCAACATCGTGATGTTCGGCCTGATCCTCGCTGTGGGGATGCTGGTCGACGGTGCCATCGTGGTGGTGGAATACGCCGACAAGCGGATCAAGGAAGGCACCGGCCCGATGCACGCCTATGTCGAGGCGGCGCAGCGGATGTTCTGGCCGATCGTGTCCTCCACCGCGACCACGCTCTGCGCCTTCCTGCCGATGCTGTTCTGGCCCGGTGTGCCGGGTGAGTTCATGGGCATGCTGCCCGTGACCCTGATCTTCGTGCTGTCGGCCTCGCTGGTTGTGGCGCTGATCTACCTGCCCGTCATGGGCGGCGTCACCGGCCGCATCAGCCGAACCTTTGAGGGCGCCTCGCGCGCGCTGCGGATGATTGCGCCGTGGTGGCTGCGTGCGGTGCTGGTGCCGGTCTCCATGTGGGGCATGTTCGCGGGCGCCATGCAGATGCTGAACCCCTCCTACCTGCTAGCAGAGGGCACCGCCCCAATGGCGGGCGTCCTGTTCGGCGGGCTGGTGTTCACTCTGGCATCCTTTGCGGCCTCGATCACGCTCAGTTCCGTCAAGGTGGAACGCGAAGAACAGGAGGTTGCACCCGGCTATCACCACACCCCCTTCGGACATGTGATCAAGTTCATCGCGGGCAACCCGGTAATGCCGGTGGTGACCATCGCCGCCGTGGGTTTTGCCATCATGACCGTCTTCTCGATGTTCAGCGAAAACAACTATGGCGTTGAATTCTTCGTCGACTCGGAGCCGGAACAGGCCACCGCCTATGTCCGCGCGCGCGGCAACATCTCCCTGCATGAAAAGGACGAGATGGTGCGCGCCGCCGAGGAGGTCATCCTGCAGCACCACGCGGTGATCAACGTCTTCTCCTTTGCCGGCGACGGCGGTCTGAACACCGACAGTTCCGGCGCGCAGCTGCCGCCGGACACCATCGGCCAGGTGCAGTTCGAGATCATCCCCTGGGAAGAGCGCCCCACCGAGAGCGAGCCGCTCGACGGCTGGTTCGGCGGGCTGCTGAGCAAATACCTGGGCTTTGAGAAAAAGGTGATCGCCGAGGAATATGACGGCAACACCGTGATCGACGAGCTGAACGCGATGCTGGGCGAACTGCCCGGATTCGAAATCGAGGTCCGCGCCCTGGCGCAAGGCCCCGCCTCCGGCAAGCCGGTGCACCTGCGCCTGCGCGGCGACGGCTGGGAGGACCTGACCGAAGCTACCCTGGCCGCGCGGGAAAAGTTTGAAAACACCCCCGGCCTGATCCTCATCGAAGACAGCCTGCCCCTGCCCGGCATCGACTGGCAGATCAACGTGGACGTCGAGAAGGCCGGCCGCTACGGCGCCGATGTGGCGACCGTGGGGGCGATGGTGCAGCTGGTCACCCGCGGCATCCTCCTGGACACCATGCGGGTCGACAGTTCCGACGAAGAGATCGAGATCCGCGTCCGCCTGCCGGAACAGGACCGGGTGCTGTCGACGCTCGACAACCTGAAGGTCCGCACCTCGGACGGGCTGGTGCCGCTGTCGAACTTCGTGACCCGCCAGCCGGTGCCGAAGCTCGCCCAGATCAACCGCATCGGCCAGGAGCGCTTCTATGACGTCAAGGCGGACGTGGAGCCGGGCCTGAATAAGGTTGTGATCGAGGATGCCGACAGCGGTGAAATGTCCCGCCTGGCGGTGTTGAAGGAACTGCCGGAAGGCGCTGCCGAAACTGGCGACACCCTTGTTGCTCCGAATGGCAAAACCATGCAGTTGATGCAACTGACGGGTGCTGAAAGTTTTGACGCGGTTCTGGCTGCACTGGACAACGGCGCCAAAATCAGCCCGGTAAACCCGAACGAACGGATCGCGGTCATCACCGAATGGCTGGAGACCGACCCGCTGCCGCGCAGCATCGGCTGGGAATGGACCGGCGACCAGGAGGAGCAGGAGGAATCCGGTGCCTTCCTGTCCAAGGCCTTTGCCGGCGCGCTGGCGCTGATGTTCGTGATCCTGCTGGCGCAGTTCAACAGTTTTTACAATTCGGTGCTGGTGCTGCTGGCGGTGGTGCTGTCCACCACCGGCGTGCTGATCGGCATGATGGTGATGCAGCAGCCGTTCTCGATCATCATGACCGGCACCGGCATCGTGGCGCTGGCGGGTATCGTTGTGAACAACAACATCGTTCTGATCGACACCTATCAGGAATTCAGCCAGCAGATGCCGCGGATCGAGGCGATCATCCGCACCGCAGAGGCACGGATCCGTCCGGTTCTGCTGACCACCATCACCACGATGGCGGGCCTGACCCCGATGATGTTCGGCGTCAGCCTGGACTTCATCAACGGCGGTTATTCAATCGACAGCCCCACCGCGCTGTGGTGGAAACAGCTGGCAACCGCCGTGGTCTTCGGCCTGGGCATTGCCACCGTGCTGACCCTGGTGGTGACGCCCTCGCTCTTGTCGATCCGGGTCTGGTTCTCCACCTACATGCGCGCGCTTGGCCGGATGCTGTCGCGGATCACCCGCGGCCGCTCCAGCCGCATCGCGCAGGACTCCAAGCTGTTCAAGAAGGCGCGTCAGCTGCCAACCACCGAAATCCAATGGGTGGAAGACGCAGCGCCTGAGAGAAGCGAAGGGGATGCTGTCTCCGAGGAAGACGAACCGCAACCGCCAGCCCCCAGCGGCCGCTTGCGGGCAGCGGAATAACCAGACAAACAAAAAGCCCCGCTCCGGCGGGGCTTTTCCTTTCTGCACGCCGTCTCCGGCGCACAGCAAAGATCAACCGGTAAAGGTGTATTCGCCCAGATCGCACAGATCGAGACCATAGTCCTCTGCTTCGGAGCCATCAGAGAAACTGCCTCGAATGTCATAGACGCAGGTGGTTGCGCCGTCGGCAATCAGAACATCAATCTCATAGCCCGGTGCAAGGTAGCCGCCTTCCATCAGGTTGCCTTCCCAGTTGTCCGAAGGCGTGGGCGAAACGTTGAACTCAACCAGATCAGCGCTGCTGTCATTCACCAGCAGAAACTCAAGATCTTCGGCCTGGGCGGGCGCTTGAGAGGCCAGCAGCGCAGCCGCGGAGGCGGCGATCAGTAGGGTCTTCATACACATGTCCTTGTTTTCGGGCCGGCAGTCTAAATGGCCGCCGCAGCCCTAAGTGCGCGCACACTAAAGCTGAGAGGGGCGCGGTCAATGGGAATGCAAAAGATGGTTTCCCCGCTCCAGCGCGGGGAAACCCCCGTCAGGCCGCGTCCTGGTCCGCTTGCTGGCGCTGCCACAAACGGGCATAGCGGCCGTCCGTGGCCAGCAACTCCTCATGAGTTCCAGTTTCGGCGATCTCACCCTGCTCCAGCACCACAATCCGGTCGGCCTCAGCTATGGTCGACAGCCGGTGGGCGATGGTGATCACCGTGCGTCCCTTCCCGGCCCGTGCCAGCGCCTCCTTGATTTCCTGTTCGGTGTCGGTGTCCAGCGCCGAGGTCGCCTCGTCCAGCAGCAGCACCGGCGGGTTCTTCAACAGCGTCCGGGCGATCCCCACCCGCTGCTTCTCGCCGCCCGACAGCTTCAGCCCGCGCTCACCCACCTGAGTCTCATAACCTTCTGGCAACGCCATGATGAAGTCGTGGATCTGCGCGTCCCGCGCCGCCTGTTCCACATCCTCTTGCGTGGCCCCGTTGCGGCCATAAGCGATGTTGTAACGGATGGTGTCATTAAACAGCACCGTGTCCTGCGGCACCACGCCTATGGCCTGATGCAGGCTGTGCTGGGTCACATCCCGCACATCCTGACCGTCGATCCTCAACGCTCCGCCCGTGACGTCATAGAAGCGGAACAGCAGCCGCCCGATGGTCGACTTTCCCGACCCGGTGGAGCCGACGATGGCCACGGTCTGGCCCGGCTCCGCCTCCAGCGAGATGCCCTTCAGGATCTCACGCCCCGCGTCGTATGAGAACCGCACATTCTCCAGTGTGATCCGCCCGCCGTTCACTTGCAGCTTCGCCGCATCAGGCTTGTCGCTCACATCGGCGGGCTGTTCCAGAAGGTCGAACATCTCTCCCATGTCGACCAGGCTCTGGCGGATTTCGCGGGAGACGGTGCCCAGGAAGTTCAGCGGCACGGTGATCTGGATCATGTAGGCATTTACCATGACAAAGTCGCCGACGGTCAGGTTGCCCTGCTCCACCCCGATGGCGGCCATCACCATCACCCCGACCAGACCCGCGGTGATGATCACGCTCTGGCCGAAATTCAGCGCCGCCAGCGAATAGGCGGTCTTGAGCGCCGCCTGCGCATAGCCCCTCATGGCGCTGTCATAGCGTTCCGCCTCGCGCTTCTCGGCAACGAAATACTTGACGGTTTCGAAGTTCAAGAGGCTGTCGATGGCCTTCTGATTGGCGTCAGTGTCCTGCTTGTTCATCTCCCGGCGCAGCTTCACCCGCCATTCGGTGACCGCAAAGGTGAACCAGACATAAAGCCCGATGGTGACCGCCACCACGACCAGATACCAGGCATCGAACAGCACCGTGAGGATCACCGCCACCAGTGTCAGTTCCAGGATCAGCGGCCCGATCGAGAACAGCATGAAACGCAGCAGGAATTCGACCCCCTTCACCCCGCGCTCGATGATACGGCTGAGACCGCCTGTCTTGCGGGTGATGTGATAGCGCATCGACAGTCGGTGGATATGGGTGAAGGTCTCCAGCGCCAGCCGCCGCAGCGCCCGCTGCCCGACGGGGGCAAAGACCGCGTCGCGCAGCTGCTGGAACCCGGTGGTCAGGATCCGCGCCATGCCGTAGGCCACCGTCAGGCCAACAGCGCCAAGCGCCAGCGGCGGCACGCCTTCGCCCGCCAGGCTGTCGACCGCACCCTTGTAGAGCATCGGCGTGTAGACCGCGATCAGCTTGGCCAGCACCAGCACCGCCAGGGCCAGCACCACGCGGATCTTTACGGCACGGTTGCCGTCCGGCCACAGATACGGCCCCACCTTGCGCAGGGTGCGCAGGCCGGAGCGGCGTTCGTCCGTGGCAATGTCTGCTTGGTTCGGCTCGGCGGCCTGATCTGTCTGGGTCATGGCTGTTCCTGGCTAGACATCTCCAGATATTCACCTGTTCACGGTTTTGCGAGGGGGGCACAGAAAAAACGCGCCACAAGGGCGCGTTTTCCCGGGTCATTCGGGGATGGTAAAGACCTGCCCCGGATAAATCAGATCCGGGTTGCGGATTGCCCCTTTGTTAGCCTCGAACAGCCTCACATAGAGGAAACCGCTGCCGTACTTCTGTTGGGAGATAGCCCAAAGCGTATCGCCCTTCTGAACTGTCACCGCCCTGACAAGCGGCACCGGTTGCTCTGGATCTGTCTCGCGCTCAGGCTGCGGCAGCGCTTCGGGCGCTTCCCGCTTGAACGGGGTTTCCAGGCGGCTCACGACCTTGCCGGTTGCTGCTTCGATCTCATCCAGCCGCAAGGTGTAGACACCGGGGGCCACATCCTCCAGCCGCCCGTTCCACTGACCGGTTTCTGCAGCATCCAATTCGGCGACCGGCTGATTGTCCACATAGACACGCACGCGCGCTTTGGGGCGCGCCCTGCCCGTCAGCTCAACCCCGCCAGTGCCATTGTAGCTGATAGCATCGAGTGCGATCTCCTTGCTGAGCTCCGGATCGGCGGGGACAGCAGGCTGTACCACTTCAACCCCGTCCTGATCCGCGCGCAGGACTGCCACGGCCTGACCCTGAGGCTGAGTTGCTTCAGGCTTTTCCACCACTTCCTGGCGGTCCTGCGCTGCTTCGGCTGTTTCGGATTCAGCGGTATCCGTCTCGTTGCCTGCGGCCGCTACCGCCTCCTCGGTGGCTTCTGCCTGAGTGGCGGCTTCAGTGGTGCTGCCCGTTTGACCCTCTGCTTCAGTCACCTCCGCCAAGCCTGCCGAACTTGCCTGCTCAGGGGCTCCCACTGCGGCCCCAGGCTCCTCAGCCTGCGCATTCTGTTCCAAGGCAGCAACTTGCGCAGACCCCTGTTCGTCCTGCTCCTCCGACGGCACCGCGTCAACCGGGCTGACAGGCGCCAGAATGAAGCTCGTGCCCGAAACCGCTTGCTCCCCTTCATGTTCGGCGCGCAGAGACACCACCCGCGCAGCGCCGCTGGGCGCAATGGCGGCCAGTGAAACGAACTCGCCGCCAGCGGGCACCTCCAGCTGATCCAGTACTTCACCGTCCAGCAGCACCGAGACCTGCACGCCTTCTTGCGCCCGTCCGGCAATCACCGCCGCGCCGTCACGGTCCACCCGCACCAGATCCAGCTCTGGAGCCTGCAGAACGAACACATCGTCTTTGCTGGGACCGGCTTCCGGTTCCTGCACGCTGCCCGCGGTTTTTTCCGAAGGCTCCGCCAGTGCTGCAAGTTCGGTATCCTGTTCTGAAACATCCGCTCCGGCGCCGGCTGCGCCTGCCTCTGCCGGCGCACTGCCTTCATCGGAAATTTCTGGTTCTGTCAGGCTGGTTACGGCTTCGCCTTGATCCTGAGTCTGCGACTGCTGACTTTCGGCATTCCCGGCAGCAGCGTCCTGCGGCAACTGGCTGGCGTCTTCCGCTTCAACCGCTTCCACTTGATTGCTCGCGGGTTCCTGCACAGCCCGGTTCTGCAGCGGCTGGCCGGATTGACCGCCCGCTCCGGAAAACTCCTCATCACTGTTGGCCGCCTGGCTGGCTACCGGCTCGCTCACGGCCCCTCCATCAGGCGCTACTGTGCCAAACATGCCCAGCTGATACAGCACAACGCCGCCCACAACCACGACCGCCCCGGCAATACCGCCAAGTGTGAGGGCCCCCAGACCCCCGCTTCCAGATGCATCCGCCATGTCTTTCCCTTCGGCAATTGCGGAATGTGACCTTCCGCTTAGTTGAGGGAATCTAACAACCCCGCTATCACGGGTCAAAACACCAATTGGTTTTCACCTTGATATTCCACGAAAAGGCTGGCCGATGAGCATCAAATCTGTCTGCGTCTACTGCGGTTCCCGCGCCGGGGTGCTGCCCGCATATACCGAAGCCGCCCGCGCCTTCGGCACCGCGCTGGCGGAAAACGGCATGCGGCTGGTCTATGGCGCTGGCGATATCGGCCTGATGGGCGAGGTTGCCCGCGCGGCACAGCAGGCCGGCGGAGAGACCTTTGGCGTCATTCCCGGCCACCTAGAACGGCGCGAGGTCGGCAAGACCGACCTCACAACCTATGTGGTGACCGAGACCATGCATGAGCGCAAGAAGGTGATGCTGTGGAACGCCGACGCGGTGGTTGTGCTGCCCGGCGGCGCCGGATCACTGGACGAGCTGTTCGAGGCCCTCACGTGGCGTCAGCTGGGCCTGCACTCCAAACCGATCGTGATCCTGAACACCAGCGGCTACTGGGACAAGCTGCGCGACCTGCTGGACCAGGTGGTGAGCCAGGGTTTTGCCAGCCAGGAAACCGCGGATTACCTGATCTGGGCC
>JABXIA010000013.1 GCA_013373325.1 Paracoccaceae bacterium | reverse complement strand
GCGAATTTGACGGTGAGGTCGCGAACGGAAAGAAGGCTCATCGCGTTACCCCTTGTAGAGTTTCGGGTTCAGGACGTCGCGCATCCAGTCGCCCAGCAGGTTGATGACAAGAACCAGCACCACCAGCACCACGCCGGGAATGGCGGTGATCCACCAGCTGCCGGAGAAGATGTAGTCAAAGCCGGAGGAGATCAGCGAACCCAGCGACGGCTGGCTCGGCGGCATACCCAGTCCCAGGAAGCTGAGAGAAGCCTCGGAAATGATCGCGTTGGCGACCTGCACAGTGGAGATCACGAAGATCGGCGAAAGCGAGTTCGGCAGGATGTGCCGCACCATGATCCGCATCGGGCCGAAGCCCAGCACCCGAGCGCTGTCGACATATTCCTTCTTTTTCTCGGCCAGAACGGTCGCACGGACGGTCCGGGCATACTGCGGCCATTCCGCCACCCCGATCACCGCAATCAGGAACACCACCGCGTATTTGTTGAAGGTATCGGTTCCGAACATCGCCTGAGTGACGGCCAGGAAAATGATCGCCACCATCAGGGTCGAGAATGACAGCTGGATGTCTGCAAGCCGCATCAGAAGGCTGTCCAGACGGCCGCCGACATAGCCCGCGATCAGGCCGATAGAGATACCAAGGAAGGCCTGCAGCGCCACTGCGCAGATGCCGATCAGCAGCGACAGGCGGGTGCCGTAGAGGATAGTCGACCACAGATCGCGGCCCTGGTCGTCGGTGCCCAGCACAAATTCCGGCAGCGCGCCGCTGACCCAAGCCGGCGGGTATTCGGAGTTCATGATGTCGATCTGTGCCGGATCGTAAGGGTCATAGGGCGCGATCAACGGCGCGAGGAACGACGCGAGTGCGATCAGCAGGAACACAATCATGCTCACCACCGCCACCGGATTGCGGCGGAAGCTGTAGCCCATGTTGGAGTTCCAGATCTTGGACCAGCGCGAAGGTTCGGACTTCGGGTTCAGCGTTTCGGTGCTCATGCGCCCATCCTCGCAATATTCACGGTCGGGTTCACCAGCCCGTAGATCAGGTCGACGATGGTGTTGGTGACGACAAAGATGAAGCCGACAACAATCAGGTATGCCACGATCAGCGGAGTATCGACGCGGTTCACCGCCTCAAGGAACATGAAGCCCATGCCCGGCCACTGGAACACTGTCTCAGTCAGGATGGTGTAGGCCACCATGGTGCCGATCTGCACGCCGCCCACGGTGATCACCGGCAAAAGCGTGTTCTTCAGTGCGTGGACAAAGTAGATCCGCCATGGGTTGATGCCCTTGGCCTTGGCGTATTTCACATATTCGGACTGCAGCACTTCCATCATTTCAGCCCGGATCAGCCGGACAAACAGCGGCAGCATGATGGAGGCGAGCGCAATCGAAGGCAGGATGATGTGCAGCCAGCCGTCGGCGGTGGCAAAGTTGGTCTGCCAGTAGCCCCAGACCTTCACGGTATCGCCACGCCCGTAGGAAGGGAACCAGCCGTATTCCACCGAGAACACGAAGATCATCAGGATGGCAGTCAAGAACACCGGGATCGAGATGCCGACAATCGACAGGCCCATGATAATGCGGCTCAGGATGCTGTCCGGCTTGATCGCGGTATAGACGCCCAGCGGCACCGAGAAGCCGACAATGATCAGCGTTGCGCCGAACACCAGCTCCAGCGTCGCGGGCAGTTTCTTCAGGATCACGTCCAGCGCCGGCTCCTTGAAGAAATAGGAGGTGCCCAGATCTCCCTGCAGCGCATTGCCTGCAAACCGCAGGTATTGCGTCACAAAGCTGTCGTTCAGCCCCATTTCGTCGCGCAGCTGCTGGCGCACTTCTTCCGACACCGACTGCCCGACCAGCTCGCGCAGCGGGTCGCCCAGGTTGCCCTGGATGGCAAAGGCAATCAGCGAGATGACAAACATCACCGCCACCGCCTGAATCACTCGCTTGGCGAGATAGGCAAACATTGTCCTGACCTTTGTAGAGTTTGGTTACAGCGCAGGCCGCAGTGTCCGATGGAAACGCGGGTCCTGCAAGCGCAGCCTTGACAGCCGCTTGTTGTTTGAAAGGCCCGGGCCGGCCGGGGGAGACCGGCCCGGAAGTATTCAGTGATCAGCTGCCGGTTTCGACAACCAGGTCACCGAAGTAGGGGAAGTTCAGCGCGTTCACGATGTCGGCCGAGTTCATGCCGGACTTGGAACCCCAAGCCAGGTTCTGCCAGTGCAGCGGGATGAAGGCGGCCTCGTCATACAGGATGCCTTCCAGCTTCTGCAGCATTTCCGCGCGCTTGGCCGGATCGGTTTCCGCGTTCGCGGCATTCATCAGCGCATCGGCTTCCTCGTTGCAGTAGTTGCCCGAGTTGTACTGGCCGTTGCCGTTCTCCGGGTTCGGGCAGGCAGTCAGGAACTGGTGGAAGTTCGCAGAGTCCTCAGTGTCCGAATGCCAGCCGATCATCATCATGTCCGCTGCGCGCTCGTCAAAGGTCGGCCAGTACTGCGCCTTGGGCATGGTCTGCAGGTCAACTTTGATGTTGATCTGCGCCAGCATCGAAGCCACCGCCTGAGCGATCTTGTCGTCGTTCACATAGCGGTTGTTCGGCGCCATCATGGTGATCGAGAAGCCGTCAGCATAGCCCGCCTCAGCCATCAGCGCTTTGGCTTTCTCCAGGTCAAAGCGCGGTGCCAAGGCTTCGTTGTAGCCCAGGTAGCCGGCCGGGCTGGCCTGCGCGCCGACGGTCCCGAAGCCGCGCATGATGCGGTCAACGATGCCTGCGTTGTTGACCGCATAGTCGATCGCCTGGCGGACACGGGCGTCCTTGAAGGCCTCAACACGGTTCTGGTTCATCTGGAAGGTGATGATGCGGGTGCCGGGCATGGTGATCAGATCAACGCCCTCAGCCTCTTCGACACGCTTCAGGTCGGTCGGCGGAACAGGCGCAATGAAGTCCACATCGCCGGACAGCAGGGCTGCCACGCGGGTCGGGTCTTCCTTGATCGGGGTCAGAACGATTTTATCGACGTTGCCCGCGTCTGCGTCCCAGTAGCCGTCAAAGCGGTCGAACACGACGCGCACGCCCTGCTCGCGTTCGGAAACCACAAACGGGCCGGTGCCGGAAACATTGCGCGACGCAAAGCTGTCACCATGCTTGACAATCTCGCCCTTGTCTTTGCCGTCGTCGGTGGTGCCAGTGTAGAACGCGCTGTCCATCGGGAAGATGTAGGTCGCGGTGTGCAGGACCAGCGGATAGGGCTCCGAGGTCTTGAGGTCGAAGGTCATGTCGTCGATGACCTCGACATCGGTGAACTGCGCGAAGATCGCTTTGAAGTCGTCGCTTGCTTTCAACCGGTCAAAGGTCCAGTCCACATCCTTCGCGGTCAGCGCGTTGCCGCTGTGGAAGGTGACGCCGCTGCGCAGCTTGAAGCGCATGGTGGTCGCGTCGATCTGCTCCCAGCTTTCCGCCAGACGCGGTTCAAACTGCAGGTCCTTGGTCCAGCGCACCAGCGGGTCAAAGACCATGTGCGACAGCTGCAGCGTGCCGCCGGACAGCTG
>JABXIA010000296.1 GCA_013373325.1 Paracoccaceae bacterium | reverse complement strand
TCCGCCACCTCGTCGCTGGCCTATGACGGGCGGCGCGGCGCGTTCTTTGAAAAACAGCTGCTGGCGGCACTGAAGATCCTGCAGAACGGCGACATCACACCGGCCAGAATGACCGGCAGCTGGGCCGGTGCCATGGGGCATACCCAGTTCATTCCGACCTCTTATCAGGCCTTTGCCGTGGATTTCACCGGCGACGGGCGCCGCGATATCTGGTCGGAGGACCCGACCGACGCGCTGGCCTCCACTGCCGCGTATCTGCAACGGAACGGCTGGACCCGCGGCCTTAAGTGGGGGGGAGAGGCCGGGGCACCGGGCACCCCTTCGGGACGCAGCCTGCAGCCGCAGCCGGGCGGGCCGGTGTTCTCTGTCACCAGCAACTTCAATGCAATCAAGCGCTACAACAATTCGGATGCCTATGCGATCGGGGTGGGCCATCTGGCCGACCGCATCGCCGGCGGTGCCCCCTTGCGTGCCAGCTTCCCTCCGGACAAATACGGGCTGACCAAGGATGACCGCATCCTGCTGCAGAAACGCCTGACCGCACGCGGTTTTGACACCGGCGGCGCAGATGGCGTTCTGGGGCCAAAGAGCCGCGCGGCGATCAGTGCCTATCAGTCCAGCCGCGGCCTGCCGGCAACCGGTGACCCGTCGCAGTCGCTGCTCAGAAGTCTGAACTAGCGGCTACTCCGCCGAACTCAGCGCAATCAGATGCTGGCGCAGGTTCTCGCGCCGGCTGAGGCCCAGTTTCTGGCGGATGTTGTTGCGGTGAAAGTCGATGGTGCTGGTTTCGCGCCCCAGGGTGGCGGCGATCTCTTTGGTGGTGCGGCCCATCATGATCAGCTGCATGATCTCGGTCTCCGCTGGGGTCAGCTGTTCCAGCGCTTCTGACATCTTGGACGACAGGGCGGAGGTGATGTTCTTCAGATTGTCCTCGATCATCATCAAATAGGCGCTCTGCAGCTCGCGCCCCGCATCCAGATGCCTGAGCTTGGCCACATAGGGCAGCACCATGCCCTTGATCTGCTGCACGATCTGCTGCTCGCTTTCATGGCGCGACGCCTCCACGTTGTCGATCAGCACCCGCAGCGCGGTGTTGGCCTCCTCCAGCGCCTTGGTGCGGCGCTTGATGGTGTCCTCCCGCGCCCGCACCGTCTCGCGCAGCTCGGCTTGCGCCTGCTTGCGCTGGGCCACCTCCAGCAGAAGCGCCAGATCGCCCTCCACCACCCGGCAGAACTCCTGCAGTCCCTTGCGGAACATCAGCGCGCGTTTGTTGCGCCGGGTGTCGAGCACGCAGATGGTGCCGTAAATCTCCCCATCCGGCCATTTGATCGGATAACCGATGTAGAAGGACATGGCGTGCTCCATGTCCTCGTTGTCCTGCCAGCGCGGCTCACACTGGGCGTCCTCGACCACCAGTTCGCCGTCGTTCTCAAAGACGCCAAAGCAGTAGAGCTTTTCGTTGAGCTGGTACTTGCGGCCAGGAAAATAAGGGTTGTTTTCCGCGGTGTTGGAGACCTTCACCCGGTGGTCCAGATCGACCGTTGCCATGATCAGTGCGGCGGGCACATCGGTCAGTTCGGCCACCAGATCCACCACCCGCTGCCATTTGGCCTGAGTCTGCGGTGGGATTGCGGGCTTGTCTGTACTCATGGCGCAGCTCCTTGACGCGCAAGGCTAGGGCAGGGGCTGCGGATCACAAAGAAAAATCTGGAAGCGGTCAGAAACCGGCGCCGGTGCCCTGTAGCACCCCATGCTCCAGCGCATAGCGGGTCAGGCCCGCAGTGGAGGAAATCCCCAGTTTGCGTTTGATGTTCTTGCGGTGGGTCTCGACCGTTCTGACAGAGATATCAAGCGTTTGCGCGACCTCCTTGTTGGACTTGCCCTGCGCCAGCTCCAAGAGGATGGTTTGCTCGCGCCCCGTGAGCGCCTCGCGGATGTCGCCGTCCTTGGGCTTCAGGGAGCCTGCTGCGCCGGTGCACAAATAGGTCCTGCCCTGCATCACCGCATCGATGGCCTGCTTGATTTCGTCGGTCGGCACATCCTTCAGCACATAACCCATGGCCCCGTGGCTGAGCGCAGTGGAGATATACTCGGCGCTGTCATGCATCGACAGGATCAGGATGCGGGTGCCGGGATGCTGTTCCAGGATGATCTCTGTGGCGCTGAGGCCGCCGAGCTTGGGCATGTTGAGGTCCATCAGCACCACGTCGGGCACCAGAAGGCCCATCTGGTCCACCGCAACCTGACCGTCGGTCAGGGAGCCGACAACTTCGATATCGTCATAGCTTTCCAGGATCGACTGGATGCCCTCAGCCACCATCGGGTGGTCATCCACGATCAGAACTTTTACTGGATCCGCCATCATCCCCCCAACGGCAGTTGTCGAACTTTCCAAAGGCTGCGCCGGGTACCGTATCCTCCCCAGGACTTACGGCAATTGCGCTGGCGTGCCTTCCTCGCCCGGCGGCAGCAGGTGGCTCAAGGGCAGGCTTGCCTCGATCACGGTGCCGCTCTGGGTGCCCCGTGATGACAGAATGCGCAAGGTGCCGTCAAGCTGCTCGATCCGCTCTTGCATGTTGCGCAGGCCGATCCCCGGCCCGGTGCGGGCATCACGCGGCGGCAGCCCGCGGCCGTTGTCGGAGATCCGCATGGTGGCGCCGCGGGTATGGCCGCGCAGGTCGATGCTGACCTTGCTGGCCTCCGCGTGGCGCTCGATATTGGTCAGCGCCTCCTGCGCGATACGGTAGAGAGCGATCTTGGAATCCTGATCCAGACGATTGCGGAAAACAACGGTGGAGAACTCGGTTTCGATGCCCGTGCGCACTGCAAAGTCATCGGTCAGCGCCTTCAGCGCCGGCCCCAGACCCAGGTCATCCAGCACGCCGGGGCGCAGATCGCGGCTGATCCGCCGCACCTCCGTGATGGCGGTCAGCAGGTTCTCCGTGCCTTTCTCCAAAGGCGCCGCCGCGCCTTCTCCATCGCCGCGCGACAGGCGGCGGCGGGTGTTGTCCAGGGCATAGCGCACCCCGACCAACAGCTGGCTGATGCCGTCATGCAGCTCCCGCGCAACCCGTCCGCGCTCCTCTTCCTGGGCGTCGAACACCCGCTGGGTCAGCTCCTTCAGCTTGGCATCCGCCAGCCGCCGCTCGCGGATGTTCAGGAACATGCCGGAGGCAAAGACCAGCGCCAGCGACACGAGGGTGATGCCGCCGATATACAGGAACGTGCGCCGCACCCGCGCCTCAACCTCTGCCCGCGAGGCGGCGACCGTGGCCAGCACATCGTCGATGAAAACACCGGTTCCGATCGCCCATTGCCAGTCCTGCAGGCCCAGCACATAGGCGATCATCTGAGCCTCCTCGCCGGTGGAGGGCTTCTCCCAGGTGAAACTGTGCCAGCCGGCGCCGTCGCGGGCGAGGCGGATGAACTCATCCACCACCGGGACGCCTGCGCTGTCCCGCAGCCCTGCCCAATTGCGGTTGATGTACTCGGTCTGACGCGGGCTCACCAGGTTGGTGCCGTCATAGTCGTAGACGAAAAAGAACCCGTCCTTGCCGTAGATCATCGCGCT
>JABXIA010000348.1 GCA_013373325.1 Paracoccaceae bacterium | reverse complement strand
CCGGGGCCGGGGGGAAGCCTTAGGGCGCGTGGCTTGCCAGAAGGGAGCGGATGCTGTCGGCCATTTCCGCGCCGCAGGCCTCGTTCACCGTTTCATCCCATTTGGGTTTGACGCTGGCGATCAGGGCTTCGCGCTGCTCGTCCGGAATGGACACCGCCGCACCGCCGCCCTGCATGACCGCATTACCGACTTGCTGGTCGACCCAGGCTTCATAGCGCGGCTGCAGCCATTTCTCGGTCTCTGCCGCCGCAGCGGTCAGAGCCGCCTGTTCCTCTGCGGTCAGGGCGTCGAACTTGTTCTTGTTCATCATGTATTGGATGTTGCCGTAGAACAGGTTGGCGTTGACCATGTAGGGCATCACGGTCCACAGCTTCCAGGAGCTGTAGGTGGCAACCCCCATGTTGATGCCGTCCACGACACCGCGTTCAGCCGACTGGAACACTTCCTTGGGCGCCACAAACACCGGCTCGCCGCCCCAGGTCTCGATCATCATGCTGACCAGCGGCCCGATGGAGCGGACCAGCTTGCCATCAAGATTGCCGATGTCGCTGATCGGCTCCTCGAACCACCATTCCTGATCGTAAGAGTAATTCGAGTTGAACAGCGGCACGAGGCCTGCGTTTGCGGCCTCATCCCGGATCAGCTCGGCATAGGCAGCATCAAGCCCGGTCTGGTCTTCCAGGCTGACCTCGGCCGGATACAGCGACGTGACCGCATAGCAAGGCAGGCGGTTGTCGGCGTTGATCCAGCTGATGTCGGAGACGCCGCCCTGAACGGAATCGACGCCCTCGGACCAGCCGTGCAGGGTGGCTGAGGGGAACACCTCAACCTTGACGGAGCCGCCGGTCTTTTCCGCCACGAGGTCCGCAAAATGGGTGAAGCCCTGATAGCGGATGTCGGATTCGTTCACATAGGTGCTGAGACGCAGCGTGGTCTCGGCGGAGGCCGCGCCTGCGGCCAAGGCAGCCGCCAGGGCAACCGCGGATGTTGTCGTTCTGATCATTCGTTCCTCCCTTGAAACTCGGGCTTCATGACGGCTCTCAAGGACGCCGGGCCCGTGGCTCCCCCTTTTGGTGATTTTGGCCTGAGGCCCGGGATGCCTGCCAGAAAGGCTAGGTGCTGCCGTGCGGGGTTGGCCAACTCAAATATTTCATTAAACTATGCAGAAAACGCATAGACGTTTGTTTCCAGCATATTGGCGTTGATCGGGAGGTCTGTGATGGACATCAACTGGCTGCGGGACTTTACCTGCCTGGCACGGACGCTGAATTTCACCCGCGCCGCGGAAGAGCGGAATATCACCCAGTCCGCCTTCAGTCGGCGGATCAAATCGCTGGAGATCTGGATGGGGGTGCCGCTGATCAAGCGGTCCAGCTATCCGGTGCAGCTATCTGAGGCGGGCCAGCAGTTTTTGCCGGTAGCGCTGGAACTGATTGCGGACCTCACCGACATCCGCCAGACCCTGCGGGCGCAGGAGCAGGGCAGCACCGCGTTTCAGCGCGTTGCGGTGCTGCATACGATCTCGGTCAATTACCTGTCGTTGCGGATTGCCGAACTGGAGGACAGTATCCCGAACCTGCGGGTGCGGATCTATTCGGACAACCTGCGCACCTGCTGCCAGCTGCTGTCGGAAGGCACCTGCGATTTCCTGCTGTATTACCGGCACAAGGACGTCCAGCCGGTCTTCGATGAGGCGCAATTCGCGCGCAAGGACATCGGCACCGAGCTGATGCTGCCGGTGGCGGAAGCCGCCGCGGCCAGGGCCGGGGACTGGGACCTGGACCGCGGCGGGCGTGACCTGTTTCCCTATCTGGGCTATGACCCCAGCAGTTTCCTCGGGTCGGTGGTTGATCAGACCATCGGCAGCCGCACGCCGCCTTTGTCGCTGCGCTATATGGATGCGCTGACCGAGGCCATCAAACGCCGGATGATGTCCGGCAGCGGCATCGCCTGGCTGCCCGAAAGCGTGGTGGCGGCGGAGCTGGCCGCGGGCCGGGTGGTTCAGGTCGGTGGCCCTGCCTGGCAGGCAGAGCTGACCCTGTCGCTGTTTTGCTCGCTTGAACGCCTGGACAAGACCGGGCTGCAGGTGTGGGAAGCGCTATGAGAGGCCGGGGCAGTCCGGCGCATCGCCCAGCAGGCGCCAGACCGCTTCCTCCTGACGGCTGCTGCGTCCGGCGAGGCGGATCATCACCACGCTCAGCTCTTCCGCGGGCAGGCCGGGCACGCGCAGCAGGCGGGCGGTCTCAAGATGCGGCCTGACCAGGCTCAGCGGCAGCCAGGCCACGCCGATCCCGTCCAGCGCATATTCGCAGGCCGCCAGCGTCAGCGCGGTTTCGGCCTTGGGCAGCAGCACGGTGCCGTCCGGCAGCCGGGGGTGAATCGCGTGGCTGGCTACCCGGCCGAGAAACACATCGGACGGGTAGGTGATTGCGGGGATTTCTGTTTGCTCCAGCGCGGCCATAAGGGAGGGCGCTGCCACCGGCACCAGCTGGTCGGTTCCCAATGCGCGGGTGCCGAAGGCATCGGG
>JABXIA010000058.1 GCA_013373325.1 Paracoccaceae bacterium | reverse complement strand
GTGCGCCGCCAGCTGGAGCGCCACGGCATCACCTGGTCCTGGCGGCATGAGGCTGGGTCGCACGCTATGCAGTTGACCGATGCGGCCTTCAGCCTGCCGCAAGTGCCTGGCGTTTCACGGCCCTACTACGGTGTCGCGGGTTATCACCGCCACGAAGAAGAGCATTTCCGCAGCTGGTCCTCTGCGCAGCGCATCACAACCGGAGCGGTGCGGCTGACCGAATACAACTTCAAGATTCCCAATGCCGCACAGGAGACCGAGCAGCTCAGCGAGGCCGCCCATCCCTGCAGCGATATCGAGAGCTACGACTGGCCCGGCGTCTACCTCACCCAGGGCGAGGGGCGCGGTGTGGCGAACCGCCGCCTGGAGGAAGAGCGCGGCCAGGCCTTGCGCCATCATGCAACGGGCGATGCGGTGTCCCTGGGCGCGGGCTGGCGGGTGACGCTCGCAGGCGATGACGTTCCGGGCGCGACGGGACAGACGTTTGTTTGCCTGAAGGCAACTCACCGCTTCCGCGCACAGGCCTATGGCTCGGGCAATGCAAGCGGCGATGAGGTGCCTTATGACGGGGCTTATGTGCTGCTGCCGGAAACTGCCCCCTTCCGGCCTGAGCGCCGCACCAAAGGCCCGCGTGTGCAGGGGCCGGAGACGGCTGTTGTGGTGGGCGAAGGCGAGATCGACTGCGACGAACACGGCCGCATTCTGTGCCGCTTCCACTGGGATATGGAGGCTGCGCATACCATGCGGGTGCGTGTATCTCAGAACTGGGCGAGCCAGGGCTGGGGCGGCATGGTGATCCCGCGCATCGGCATGGAGGTCATCGTCGAACACCTGCGCGGCGACCCCGACAAGCCCATCGTCACCGGCTGTGTCTACAACGGCAAAAACAAACCGCCCTATGAGCTGCCTAAGCACAAGAGCAAATCAGTGTTCCGCAGCGACAGCCACAAAAGCACGGGTTTCAACGAGTTGACGTTTGAGGATGCCACCGGCAACGAAAAGATTTACCTGCACGCGGAAAAAGACCACGAGCTGCATATCGAGAACAACCGCGCCAAACGGGTGGACCGCAACCAGTCGGAATCCGTTGGCAACAACAAATCCATCGAGATCGGCAACAACCACCACGAGGTGATCGGCGGCAACATGACGCTGATGGTCGGGCCGAACAAGCTGCAGTCGGCGGTGACCTCAGCTTTCAAGAAGTTCACCGGTGCCATCGGCGACATGACCAGCAAGCTGGGCCTGCCGGATGCGCTCAACATGGGCGAGGGCAACCTGATCATCGGTGTCGCCAAAAACAAAGCGGAGACTGTCATGGTCAGTTCGACGGAAATCGTAGGAGCAGCAAAAGCTGTCACTGTCGGGGCCGGCATGCAGGTCACTGTTGGCGGGGTCAAGAATGAGAGTGTCGCAGTCGGTTCCTGGGAGGAAGTTGGCAACAACAAGGTCACTCACGTGGGCGAAAAATACGAAATCGTTGTTGGCAAGTCCAGGATCACCCTAGACCGGGAAGGCAACATCGCGCTGGACGGTGTGAACATCACGATCAACGGGCAATCCGCGGTCAAGGTGACCGGCGGGCGCATTGACTTGAACTGAGTGCGCAGATGGCCCTGAAAGTCACCTCCGGCGCCTGGAGCGATGCCGCTAAAGAGAACCAGCAGCAGCGTGATGCGCTGCGCCGGGCATTTTTTTCCCAGGCAGGCGTTCCTGTCGCTGCCTCCTTGCGGCAGGTTTTCCTGTCGCCCGCGAGCCGGATCACCAATGCGGCAAGCCTCGCACAGCACGTGCTGTCCCCTCGGATTGAGGACGCCAACCTGCCCGCCGCCGCCACGGCCGCCCTGCAGGCGGCTGAGGCCGTAGGCCTGGCAGTGCCAGCACTGCCGCAGCATTTCGATATCCGCCCGCACAGCATCGCGGCGCATTCGCCGGAGGTTCTGCGCAGCTTCTTCACTGAAGACCAGGAAACCGGTCTCGAAATGGCAATGTTCTGAGGGGGTGCCGTGGCTGAAACCGCTCAAGAGAAATTCCTGCGCGAGAAACAGGAATATGAGGATGCGCTGGTGGCCTACCGCAACATTCTAGGCCGCGCAGCAGGCACCGTGCAGATCCCCTATGCCATGCAATCCAGCTATGCCGCAGAGAACCAGGGTTATGAACGGGCGGCCACCGATCCCTGGATAACTGAACGCTTTCCAGACCTGCAAACAGCCGCCGAACGGGTGCAGGCCGAAGAGCAGCAATTCCTGGCTATTGACGATCCTTTCCCATCGCATGCCAACAGCCAGTGCTCGATTGCGAGCTATACCGCGCAGAAAGTCTATGAGTACTACGCGCTTTTCGAAACGGTTTACCTATTGGCAACCGACGCGGCGTTTCGCGCCCAAGTAGTCGCGCAAATAGAGGCTTTTCTGACTGGTAGCGGCATCACCCATTACATGATCGCGGACCGGCTGCAGGACAAGGCTGATCAACTTATGCAGGCCCGACCTGACTGGTTGGATTTCCTTTTATCCAGTGACGAAATGGATGCTGTATTAAGGACGAGGCAGGCGGATATCGACCGGGATCTGGAGGAGATCGGGCGGCAGACCGCTTTTCATATGTCTATCGTAGACGGCAAAATCGCCGAATTCTTCAAAGCGGTCTGGCAGGATCTGAAACAGAAGTATTATGATTGCGGCATTCTCTATGCCGTATCCACCGTTGGTGTTGACGGTATTTTCCTGGCCGCTGAAATTTACTCAGGCCTTGCGTTTCTCCGCTTCTTGAAATTCGCCCTTCGGGCATTGCCCAAGACCGGACAGATTGTAGTGGACATACTGGACGGGAATGGTCGGAAGATCGGCAGCAGAACCCACAGTCAAGCCGCTCTGGAAGCCAAATACGGAAAACCGCGGGAAAACGGTGTCGGCGGATATGCCCCAGACACCAACCGCGACATCCCCGATACGCCGGCAGAAGAGATGCTGGAACAGCAGCGCAGGGACCGGGAAAACGGCGCGGTGCGGCCCGGCCAGCAGGCTGCGCCCGAGGACGTTGGCCCCGACCCGAAAGTCACAGCCCTTGGCAACGGGCAGACCCGGCATCAGCGCGGCACTAATGAACAGGTCATCAGCTATGATCCGGAGACTGCCCGGCCCACAGGTTCTGTCGGCACCATCCGGCAGGATTTCGGCTCCACCAAACGGGGGGATAACGCTACGGCCGTAGGCAAGCTGGGTGATAAGGGTGACCAAGGCGGCCATCTGGCGGCACACCGCTTCTTTGGCGACACGCCGGACAAGGGCATTGCTCCGCAGGCGGGCAACCTCAATATGGGGGCCTGGAAAACCATGGAGAATGAATGGGCCGACTGGACCCGGATGGGTTATGAGGTGGACTTCAAAGTCGACCCCTATCCGCCAGGGGCAGTGAGGCCGGACGAATTTGATGTCCAGTACGTGGTGCGTGATCCAGCGACAGGCCGGAAGGTCTATGTTGGAAAAAAGGATTTCGAGAACGCCCCGGGTCAGAAATTTAGCCGCGTAAGCTGGCGAGACATGCAAGAAAACTATGCGAGGAAATAATGAACGCTATCGAAGAAATGATCAATGTCATTGTTAAAAATGACAAGGCGTTTGAACTGGATTGGGTTTCCTTTACTTTGATAATAGAACTCCGAGAGGATGGGCGACCCAGCGGGACAAATGGATATCTCTTTACGAAGCTTGGAGATTTTGAGCCATTCGCTACTACACCCCGCCTTCTGCGCCCATCAGTTGCAGCGTACCTAAAGGAAGTCTACGGCGACGCCCAGCCGCCAATCAAAATGCTGCTGCAGTTTGACCGCGTCTCGGGCCGGTTCAACATCCAGTTCGAGGACAAGGACGAAAGCCGCTGGCAGGTGCGGCCGGCGGACATTCACAGCTATATCGAAGAACTGCGGCCCAGGTTTGAGCAATGACCCCTGCCGAGGAAGTTCAGGCTAAAAAACTGGCCAAGTTGATCCTGCCCTCCATCCCTGGTGACTACGCCGGGGATGCGGTGGCGGTTTCGGCCTGGCTGTGGTTGTCGCCGGACGGCAAGGGGGCGGGCGGCGGCGCGCGCGCCTATGATCCGCTTGGCCATTCAACCGGTTTCAGTTTCCCGCTTCAGCCTTTGCTGCCGGTGCTGAACACGCTCCGCGCGGTCCACCCGGAACATGAAACCCGGCTCTGGAAAACCGTGCTGCTGCAATTCGGCCGCAAGGCGCATGAGCTGGAGTTGAGTTTTGAGTTCGACGATCCCTATTGCTGGATGGTCACCGAGGAAAATTTCAAATCTGTTCTCCCTGTGCTTAGGCCTAGGTTTCTTCAATCAACCTGAAAGTATTGCTTGAAGGATGGTTTGAGCGAGGACAGGTGAATGCGGTGATTTCTGTTCACAGGGTGCCGCCAAAGAAACAGAATTTGATATTTTGGAGTATGTGTATTGCCAGCAGCAGGACGCAAAGGCGACATAGGATCTGGTCATGATGGGTTTCCGCCTACGCCCGCAATTTCCGGCAGCGGTGATGTGAATACCAACGGTAAGCCTGCCTTGCGCAAAGGAGATGCGTTTGCGCCGCACTCAAAGCCCAAGCATCCTCCGCATGGGCGGGCACTGGCGGTTGGATCAGGCAGCGTGTTCATCAACGGAAAACCCGCTGGCCGTGTTGGCGATTCTATTGATTGCGGCGGGGCCATCGCCAGCGGCTCTAGCGATGTGTTTATTGGAGGATGATCCCGCAGCGTGGCTCCTCCTATTGAAACGCCCGCACAATGGCTGCCCCCTCTATGATTGCTGCACGGTTTCGACCAGACGAAAGCCGCCTTTGGAGCGCTTGCAGCGAAAGCCCGTTTTGTCCCGCTATTCAGCCAAACCTATACATCCCGGCGCCACCCTATCCCCTGTTACACCCCGCGCCGCTTCCCTATATTAGTCCCATGAAACACCTCATCCTGCCTGCCGCCCTCACACTCCTGACATCCGCGCCGCTTTCTGCCCAGGAGGCGGGGGAAGGGGAAGACACCGGACCCTCACTGATGGAGCGCGGGGCGGAGCTGTTCTGGGAAGGTTTGCGCAAGGAAATGGCGCCCGCTCTGGAAGACCTGCAGGGCATGATGGAGGAGATCGGCCCCTCGATGGGGGCTTTCCTGGCGGAAATGGGGCCGGCGCTGGCGGATATCGCCAAGGAGGTCGAGGACTGGAGCGCCTATGAGCTGCCGGAAATCCTGCCCAACGGCGATATCATCATCCGCAAGAAAACCAAGGACAACGCGCCCGCCAAGGAAGACAAGGATGAAGGGGAAGGCGTCACCGAAATCTGACGCCGCTGAGGCCCGCTGTTCCCTGCTTCTCTGCGCCCGTTTGCCCTGTACCTGATTGGCCTGCGCCCGTCAGCCCTGCGTCTGCACCTGCTCCGCATCCGGCGCGGGTTTGCTGAACTTCAGGTCAACCTCCGCCCCCAGCGCCTTGGCCAGCGACTTCAGCCGCGACTCCGCCACCTCGCCGTAAAGCGGCCTTGCTGTGTCCGGCAGCGTCACATGCAGCACCCGCTTGCGCGGCTGCCATTGCAATGCGCCGATCTCGCCGTTGCTGGTCACCATCAGCATGGCGCCGAACCGCATCGCCTTGCCCAGCACTTCCGCCTCGTGCTGGCCTTTCTCGTCCAGCAGATCATAGAGATGCTCAAACGAGCTGCCGTGCCGCTTGTTGCTGTAGCGGTGCAAAAGCGCGAGGCCCAGGAACACCCGTTCTGAATGCGTGAGCCCGCCCAGGTTGGCGCGGGTGGCGTTGTCGAAACAGACCTCTGCGCGGTAGTCCGGATGCGCCCGCCAGCTGACGTCGTGCAACAGGCAGGCCGCCTTGACCAGCCGCCGCTTGCTGTGGCGGGCGTTGGCGAACAGCGGATGCACGAAGTCATAAAGCGTCTTGCCGAACCCGGGGACGCGGGCATCCTTCATCTCGGCAAAGCGCGACGCCTCGACCAGCGGATCGCGGGCGCGCAGGCGCTGCGGCATCTGCTCATACAAGAGCCCCTCGCGGATGCCGTAGCTGGAGACCGCGATGTCCTTGGGTTTGAAAGTCTTCACCAGCCGGGTCAGCACGTCGATGGCATAGGGCACCAGCGACATCCGGCTGGAGGACACCCCGCAGGCGCCGCGCAGCTTGTCCAGATCGCTGGTCTCAACATAACGGGCGGTTTCGCGCACGTCCTTGGCGCTCATCCTGTATTCATGCAGCACCTTCAGCGGGTAGCCGCGGCGGTGCATGTCGATGCGGGCAATCGCGCGCCAGCTGCCGCCGACCAGGAACAGGCGGTCGCGCTGCGGGCCCATTTCGCCCTTCAGCCGTTCGATCACTTCCTTGATGTGTTCCTTGCGGCCGCGACGCCCGCCTTTGATATCACGCAGCTTCAGCGGCCCAAGGGATGAGGTCACCCGGCGCCCGACAGAGTTTTCCTGGATCTCTGCCAGCTCCATCGAGGAGCCGCCGATATCGCAAACCAGCCCATAGGCGCCGGGCCAGCCCAACAATACGCCCTGCGCCGACAGCCGCGCCTCTTCACGTCCGTCGATGACGTGGATCTTCAGGCCGGTCTCGCGCAGCACCTCTTCGCAGAATTCCGGCCCGTCCTCGGCATCGCGCACCGCGGCGGTGGCGACCGCGGACAGCGGTGGCAGCCCCATGCCTTTCGCCAGATGCTGGAACCGGCGCAGCGCCGACAGCGCGCGGGCGCGGCCCTCGGGGTTCAGGCGGCCCGATTCCGACAGGCCGGCACCCAGCGCGCACATGATCTTTTCGTTGTAGAAATAGGCCGGGCTGCGGGCGGCGCCGTCAAACACCACCAGGCGGACCGAGTTGGAGCCGACATCGACCACCCCCACCCGCGACAGCGCCCGGGCCTTGGGGTCATCAAAGATCGGACGCCCGAAGGGGCCCCAATCGGTGGCGGCGGCGGCGGGGTCCTGGGACAGGTTCATGAGGGCTCCGTCTTGCGATCCGCGGACAGGATGGGGGATGGGCGGGCAGCGGTCAACAGCTTGCGGATGCGTCATTTTCCGCCGCCTCTTCGCGCACCTCGGACAGCACCCGGACTGCCAGGGGCCGTGTCAGGCTGCGTTTTTCGGCCAGCGACAGCTGGTCCAGCCGCCGCACGATCTGCGCCGCGGCGGCAAAGGAGCGGTCCATATGCGCCACCAGATAGGGAATCACATCCGGCTTGGGGGTGATCTGGCGGTCGTTGAACAGCTTGGCCAGCACCACTGCCAGCAGCTGGTCATCGGGCGGCTGTAATTCGGCATAGGTGGCGGCCTGCACCCGGCTTTGCAGGTCGGGCAGCGTCAGCCCCCAGAGGTTCGGTGCGCCGCGCCCGGTCATCACCAGCGAATGGCCCTGCGCCAGCACCAGATTGTGCAGGTGGAACAGGGCGTTCTGCTGCTCTTGGTCATCGGCGATCTGCGGCACGTCCTCAACCACGACCGGGCCTTGCGCCAGCTCCGGCACCAACTGTTCGCTCAGGCTCGCAGCGGACAGGATCCGCGCCCCGGTCTGGCTGGCCCAGACATGCGCCAGATGGGTTTTTCCTGCGCCCTTGGGGCCGGTCAGCACCAGCTTGCCGCTGGGCCAGGCGAACTGCGGGTCTAGAAGCGCCACCGCCATCGCGTTGGAGGGCGCGACAAAAAAATCCTCCCGCCCCAGCGCCGGTTTCGCCGGGAGATCAAAGCTCAGCTGCTGTGCCATCGGGTTACTCCGCGCCTGCGTCGCGTTTCTCAGCATTGGGATGGCTTTGGCCCTGATACAGGCGGCTGTCCAGATACTGTTCAGTCACAAAGCGCGCGATCACGCCAAGCGCCGCCGCCACCGGCACCGCCACCAGCATGCCGACAAAGCCGAACAGCGCGCCAAAGACCGACAGCGCCAGCAGCAGCCAGACCGGGTGCAAACCAACCGAGTTGCCTACCAGCTTGGGGGTCAGAACGTTGCCTTCAATCACCTGGCCGATGGCAAAGATGGCCGCGACCAGCCCGATCGACACCCAGTCGCCCCAGAACTGGAACAGAGCCAGGCCGATGGCCAGCGCGCCGCCAATGAGGGCGCCGAGGTAGGGGATGAAGGTGACAAGCCCCGCGATGAAGCCGACCGCGAGGCCGAAGTTCAGCCCTACCAGCATCAGCGCCACCGCGTAATAGGTGCCCAGGATCAGGCAGACGGTGCCCATGCCGCGGATGAAGGAGGCCAGCACCGCGTCGATCTCGCCGGCCAGACGCCGGATCACCGGCTGGTGGTCGCGCGGCAGCAGCTCGTCGATCCGGGCAACCATCCGGTCCCAATCCAGCAGCAGATAGACCGCCACCACCGGCACAATCACCAGCAGGATCACGATATTCAGGAAAGAGGCCGCGCCGCCCAGCACTGATTGCAGCACCTCCATCGCGCGCGACTGCAGCGTCTGCATGAAGGAGGTGACAGCTTGGTGTATGCGGCTGTTCTCCTCGAAAACCGTGGGGAAATGCTCGGTTGCAAAGGCGCGGGCATCGCGCAGCAGCTGGGGCAGCACCTGCGCCAGGTCGATCATCTGCGAGATCAGCGTCGGCACCACCACCACCAGCAGCAAGAGGAAGATCAGCAGCGTGCCCACGGTGATCGCGGCGGTTGCGCCGGCGCGGCTCATGCCCCAGGCCTCCAGCCTGTCGGCCACCGGATCGATCATATAGGCGATGGCCGCGCCCAGCACGAAGGGCATCAGCACATTGCCAAGCGCCCACATCACCACCGCAAAGGCAATCGCCGCGATGCCCCAGTATTTCAGCTGCTGTTTTGCCGGTAAGGCCATGGTCCGCGTGCCGCCCTTGGTCCGTTTGCGTCAGATTTCTGGCGCCAGTCTTTCCTGATGCCGCAGGGGCTTGCAAGGGGGCAGGGCAAATCCCCTGTGGGCAAGGCGGGGATAAGGCGGAAAAGGCCGGGGGCAAGCCGGGGATAGCCACCGCCCTGCCGCAAGGCAGGGCAGCGCCCGCCCTCACAGTGTGGGCGGGCGCTCCGCCCCTTCCGGGGCGGGGCGTTCCTTCAGTTATGGCCGTTTTTCGTGAACTGTGCCCAGCTCCGGCGTGTCTTCGCCCGCGTTCTCATCCGGCCAGTTGGTGCGCCAGATTTCCGCTGACCAGTGGCCGCAATGGACGGCGGGGCGGTTGAAGCCCGGAAGGGGAGGCAGCAGCGGCTGCACCACCACGTCATGGCGCGGCACGGCGAAATAGGGGAAGGAATAGCGCTCCCGCCCGGTCTTGTTCACCACCCGGTGCGGGGTGGACACCAGCCGCCCGCCGGACCACAGCTCCAGCATGTCGCCGATGTTCACCACAAAACCGCCGGGCGGGCAGTCGGGCGTGATCCAGTTGCCGTTCCTGGTCTGCACCTCCAAGCCCCCCACCGGGTCCGGCGCGATGATGGTCAGCGCGTCGGTGTCCTTGTGCGGGTGGATGCCAAAGCCGTCCTCCTCCGGCGCCTGCGGCGGGTAGTGCAGCAGGCTCATGTTGGTGAGCGGGGCTTCAAACGGTTCGCGAAACGCCGCCGGGTCCAGCCCCAGCCCCTCTGCCAGCGCGCCCAGCAGCAGGTGGAACACATCGTCCAGCTCTGCCCAGTAACCCAGGATCACGTCACGCGCTTCCGGCACCTCAACCGGCCAGCGGTTGGGGCCGTAGAGCGGGCAGATGGCGCGGACCGGATCGTCCGCCGCCACCTCATGGTGCAGCTTGTAGCCCTCGTATTTGTCCGCCGTTCCAGAACCGTCATTCGGGGTGAAGAAACCCATTGGAATGTAGCCGCGGTAATTCTCCCGCGTAATCGCCTGATCCCATTTGGATTTCTCTTCCACGGCAAAAATCGCCTGCACCGCATCGCGCACCCTCTCCACCGTTTCCGGCTGAACGCCGGTTCCGGTGATCGAGAGGAACCCGATATCCTCCGCCGCGGCCAGAATGGCTGCGACGGTCTGCTTGTGCTGCGGGTGGCCATCTTCCCGCAGCGGTGTAATGTCGATGGTCGGGATGGCTTGGGTCAATGGATCCGCACCCCCTGGCGCTTCAGCTCTCCTTGCACGGCGGTGATGTCGACCGCGTCAAATTCGCAGCCCGATTTCACCGACAGCGCCGCAGCGATGCCCGCGCCCTGACCGGCGACAGCACAGCAAGCCATGTTGCGGGTGGCGGCATGGGCAATCTTGTCGCCGCCGATGGCGCGGCCGGTCACCAGCAGCCCCAGCACCCCCTTGGGCAGCATCGAGCGGTAGGGAATTTGCATGTAGCGCCCGGTGGTGGGCAGGATCAGCACCCCGTAGCCGTCGATGAACTCCGGATAAATCCCGATGGTGTCCTCGAACCGGCCCTGATGCCGTGTCTCGTCCTCGGTGATGTTGTGATGCGCATCGATCTTGCGGGTGTCGCGGATGCCGATGGTCATGCCGAAGTTGCGCAGACGCGCACCCTCGCAGCCCGGCGTATAGGCGCGCAGCGCGTTGATGGCATGCATCGCCTGCTGGCGGCCCTCGATCTCGCCGCGGGTCATGCTGTCGGGGTCGGTGCCGTCGATGCCGGCCAGATGCACCAGGTTCATATAGGTCATCTCGCCGCTGTCATGCACAGCGCCCCAGGTGCCGCCGATGGTATTCAGATGTGCCGGGATCACCCCGTCGCGGATCGCCTGGCCAAAGGGCTTGGCCAGGAAGGGGGAGAACATCTCATCCTCTTTCCCTGAGGTCTCCACCTGCCATTCGCCGGTTGACCAGTTGGCATAGGTCTGCGGATCGGCCTTCACGCCGTCCATGAACTTCTGCTTGTCGACGCCGGCGATGTGGAACATCACGCTGGCCGCCTGCATCTGCTCCACCGGGGTTTTTATGCAAGGCGCGCCCATCATATGGGCGATGTCCGCATCACCGGTGGCGTCGATCACCCGTTTCGCCAGCACCGCCTCGCGGCCCGCCTTGCTCTCGACGATCACGCCGGTGATCCGGCTGCCCTCACGGACCGGTGCCACAAACACCCGGTGCAGCATCGGGTGGATGCCGGCCTCTTCGACCAGCTTGTCGGCGACCAGCTTGAAGCCCTCGCTGTCCAGCTCATAGGATAGTGACTGGCTTTCAGGCACTGCGGCGCCCATCGCCTTGGCGCGTTCCTCGAACTCCCAGCCGATGCCGCCGGCCTCCACCGTTTCCGCGTGCCGGTACCAGGCAAAGCCCTCGACGCCCACTGTGGTGATATTGCCGCCGAAGCAGCCGAAGCGGTCCATGAGCGTAACCTCCACGCCCGCCCGCGCCGCCGCCAGTGCAGCCGCCAGCCCGCCGGGGCCGGAGCCCACGACCAGCACCTCGGTTTCATGGATGACCGGGATCTCCCGTGCCGGCTCGAGTATGGTCTTGGCCACGTCTCTCGTCTCCCTTGTCCCTGCGTGAGAGCGGTGTTTCCGGTAACAGTTTCGAATCTTGAACAGCGGTTCAAGTTCTTTTGCGCCACAATGGCAGGAAAGCGGCATGGCGCTGCGGTCTGGAAGCAGGAATGCGGAAGCAATGCCGCAAACAGGCGCGGAAGGCTTTGCCGGAGCCTTAGCCTGATGCCAAGGGGCAGGGCAGGGAGGATGATTCGCCATGACGCGCAGCAAATACAGCACGGACACCCGGCGGGCGGCGGTGCCGCAGGCAGAGGCGCGGCGGATCTCAGAGGCCATTCTGACGGCCAAGGGCTGCCCCGCAGACATCGCGGCAGAGGTGGCGACGCATCTGGTGGATTCAGACCTGTCGGGGGTGGAATCCCACGGCGTGTGGCGGATCCTGCCCTATGCCGGCTACTACGACAGCGGCTATCTGGCCGCCGGGGTGCGCCCGCAGCTGCAGCAGAACGCCCGCGGCGCCTGGAGTGTGACCGGCCATGGCGGCATCGGCATTCCGGCGATGTCGATTGCCATCCGGGATGTGGTGGCGCGGGCGCAGGAGACCGGCATCGCGGCAATCGCGGTTACTGAAGCAGGCCATACAGGCCGGCTGGGCGCCTTTGCTGAATATGCCGCCGGGCAGGGCTGCCTGGCGATCATCATCGGCGGCGGCGGGCGCGAGGCCTGGCGGCTGGTCGCCCCTTACGGCGGACGCAAGGCGCTGATGTCCACCAACCCCTATGCCATCGGCATTCCAGGCGGGCGGCGCGGGCCGGTGATCGTTGATTTCGCCACCTCGGCGGCGGCTGCGGGCTGGGTCTATGGCGCGCGGATCGCTGGCGCCAAGCTGCCGGAGGGCGTGCTGATCGACCGCGACGGCAACCCCAGCACCGACCCCGAGGCCTATTTCGAGGGCGGCGCCATCCTGACTGCAGGCGGTGCCAAGGGCTATGCGCTGTCGGTGGCGGCTGAGATGATCGCCGAGGCGATGCTGGGGCCGGTCACCACCGAATGCAACTGGCTGATGCTGGCGCTGGACTGCAGCCTGTATCAGGAGCCCAGCCGCTTGCAGGAGATTGCCGAGGGCATTCTGGACGAGTTCCGCAACTGCCCGCCGGCGCCCGGGTTCGACCGGGTCGAAATCCCCGGCGAGCGCGAGTCGGATGCACGGGCGGAGAATGCAGAGAAACCGATCCTGCTGCCGGAAGCGACCTGGGCGGAGATCCAGGCGCTGGCAGAGGGGCTGGGGGTGGAGGTTTAGGGGCGCACCTTCTGCACCATGAGGCCCGGGCCTGACCTTGGGAGGGCGCGAATGCGCCTTCCCGGGGGGAAGGTCAGGCGCGGGCCGTGCCGATGCGCGCCACGTCCCAAGAAGGCAAAAGTGCTTAATGCAGGCTAACACGCTTCCCTGCAAGGACAGATCCTCCTCTTGCCCGCACCCCCATCACCCACTAAACCGGGCGGGAACTCGAACCCACATCACCGATGGAGCCAAGATGCGCCTGTCCCGCTATTTTCTGCCGGTTCTGAAAGAGAACCCCTCGGAAGCCCAGATCGTCAGCCACCGGCTGATGCTGCGCGCCGGGATGATCAAGCAATCCTCCGCCGGGATCTATTCCTGGCTGCCGCTGGGCTTCAAGGTGCTGAAGAAGATCGAAAGCATCGTCCATGACGAGCAGATCCGCGCGGGCCATATCCCGATGCTGATGGCCACCATGCAGCCCGCCGACCTGTGGCGCGAGTCGGGCCGCTATGACGATTACGGCCAGGAAATGCTGCGCATCAAGGACCGCCACGACCGCGACATGCTGTTCGGCCCCACCAACGAGGAGATGATCACCGACATCTTCCGGGCGCATGTGTCCTCCTACAAGGATCTGCCGCTGACCATGTATCAGGTGCAGTGGAAGTTCCGCGACGAGATCCGCCCGCGCTTCGGCGTGATGCGGGGCCGCGAGTTCTACATGAAGGACGGCTACAACTTCGACCTCAGCAAGGAAGACGCGCTGCACGCCTACAACCGCCACCTGGTCAGCTACCTGCGCACCTATGAACGCATGGGGCTTCAGGCGATCCCGATGCGCGCCGACGGCGGCCCGATCGGCGGCGACTATACCCATGAATTCCTGGTGCTCGCGGAAACCGGCGAGTCCGAGGTGTTCTATGACAGCGCCGTGACCGACCTGACCTTCGGCGACCGCGACATCGACTATGACAGC
Organism: Paracoccaceae bacterium; assembly: GCA_013373325.1. Lineage (GTDB taxonomy): Bacteria > Pseudomonadota > Alphaproteobacteria > Rhodobacterales > Rhodobacteraceae > Leisingera. Next base: position 1,310 of record JABXIA010000058.1, on the reverse strand, counting down.
GTCGAACAGTGCCAGGCGGTGCTGGAGGAATTCACCTCCCGCTATGCCCGCACCGACGAGACCCATGACGAGGCCCTGTTCAACCAGATTCCGGAAGAGCGCCGCCGGGTGGCGCGCGGCATCGAGGTGGGGCAGATCTTCTACTTCGGCACCAAGTATTCCGAGTCGATGGGCGCCACCGTGCAGGGCCCCGACGGCAAGCCGGTGCCGGTCCACATGGGCAGCCACGGCATTGGCGTGTCGCGCCTGCTGGGCGCTATCATCGAGGCCAGCCACGACGACAACGGCATCATCTGGCCCGAGGGCGTGACCCCGTTCCACTGCGGCATCGTGAACCTCAAGCAGGGCGATGACGAGGCGGACGCGGCCTGCAACCAGCTCTATGCGGCGCTGAGCGCGGCCGGTCTGGATCCGCTCTATGATGACCGCAACGAGCGTGCGGGCGGCAAGTTTGCCACCATGGACCTGATCGGTCTGCCCTGGCGCATCACCGTCGGCCCGCGCGGCCTGAAGAACGGCGTGGTGGAGCTGACCTCGCGCCGCACCGGCGAGAGCGAGGAGCTGAGCCCGGAAGAGGCGGTGAAGAAGGTGGTTTCCATCTACGATAAGCACCGCACCGGCCGCGGGTTCTGAGCAGCACGGGAAACCGGCTGACAAATTTTGCAAGGGGGAGCGGCAACGCTCCCTTTTTTTGCCGCACGGCGCGGCTGGCTCGCCGGCGGATTACCGGCGGATATGCAACCGCACCTTGACCCCGCGCGTTAGGCAGCACAGGTTGCAGGCAAATTTCCCGGGCAGGACCCCTACATGGCCACGACACCACCGCCGTTTTCCCGTTTCGAATGGATCATCGCCTGGCGCTATCTGCGCGCCCGCAAGGCCGAGGGCGGGGTCAGTACCATGACCTGGATCAGCCTCGCGGGCATCACGCTTGCGGTCTTCGCGCTGATCGCGACGCTGGCCGTGCGCTCGGGCTTTCGCGAGGAATTCGTCGATACCATCCTCGGCGCCAATGCCCATGTCACGGTCTATGCCGCAAGCGAGGTCAACGCCTCCGGTGTGCGGAGCCGCACCATTGCCGATTACGAACCCATCGCCGAGAGGCTGCGCGCCGTGAACGGCGTGACCCGGGTGGCGCCGCTGATCAAGGGCCAGGTGATGGCGGCCGCGCCCGGCGGTACCGCGGGCGTCGAGGTCTTCGGCATCGCGCCCGCCGATCTGGCCACGATCCCGCGCATCGCCCATCCCGAGTCACATGCGGGCGCGCTCCAGCGGTTTGGCGAGGGCATCGCCATCGGTTCGGGCGTGGC
>JABXIA010000115.1 GCA_013373325.1 Paracoccaceae bacterium | reverse complement strand
CTCCGTCTTTGCCACCGGCGGCATCGGCGGCGTCCACAAGGGCGCGGAGACCACCTTTGACATCTCCGCCGCCCTGCTGGAGCTGGCGCAGACCCCGGTGACGGTTGTGGCCGCGGGCGCCAAGGCGATCCTCGACGTGCCAAAGACGCTGGAAGTGCTGGAAACCCAGGGCGTGCCGGTCATCGCCTACGGGCAGGACAGCTTCCCGGCCTTCTGGTCGGCGCAATCGGACCTCAAGGCGCCGCTGCGCATGGATGACGCGGCGCAGATCGCCCGCGCCCACGCCACCCGTCAGGCGATGGGCCTGCCGGGCGGCCAGCTGGTGGCCAACCCGATCCCGGCGGACGACCAGATCGCCGCCGAAGATCTGGCGCCGGTGATCGCCCAGGCCCAGTCCGAAGCCGACGCACAGGGCATCGCAGGCAAGGATGTGACCCCCTTCCTGCTGGCCCGTATCTTCGAGCTGACCGACGGCCGCTCGCTTACCGCCAATATCGCCCTTGTGCGCAACAATGCCCGGCTGGCGGCAAAGATCGCACAGGAACTCAACAAACTGACGCAATGACATGAATTCGGGGGCGGACCCCATTGCTCCGCCCCCGAACAGTGCATAGGTTCCATTCGGAATTTCAGAAAAAGCAGACCTATGACAACGCCTTTCGACGATGAACCTCACCGCCGCCGCGGCCTGTTTGCCAGCCTGCGGGCTTCCTTCTTTACCGGGATCGTCGTCATCGCGCCGGTGGGGCTGACGGTCTGGCTCCTGTGGTCGGTGATGGGCTGGATCGACAGCGTGGTGCTGCCGCTGGTGCCGCACACCTTCCGCCCCGAGCAGTATATCGGCATCAACCTGCGCGGCGTCGGGCTGATCATCTTTCTGTTGTTCACCATCATCGTGGGCTGGATCGCCAAAGGCCTGATTGGCCGCTCCCTGATCAATTTCGCCGAAAGCCTGGTGGACCGGATGCCGGTGGTGCGCACGGTCTATTCCGGCATCAAGCAGATCTCCGAGACCGTCTTTGCCCAGTCCGAGCGCAGTTTCGAGAAGGCCTGCCTGGTGCAATACCCGCGCAAGGGCATCTGGGCGATCGGCTTTATCTCCACCTCCGCCAAGGGCGAGATTGCCAAGCGGGCCGAAACCAGCGGCGGGCTGGTCAGCGTTTTCCTTCCGACCACCCCGAACCCGACGTCGGGCTTCCTGCTGTTTGTGCCCGAGGAAGACGTGATCGAGCTGGACATGTCGGTGGAGGATTCGGCCAAGCTGGTGATCTCGGCGGGCCTTGTCTACCCGAACCCGAAGGACCCCTCGAAGCCGCTGGAAAACGGCAAGAAGTCCAAGGCGCTCGAAAAAGAAGGCGTCTAGCCGAACATCGCGGGCAGATCGGCGGAGGACCGCACCCCGAGGTTTTCCCGGTCACGCGTCAGGAAACCCTCTGCCGCGTCCCGTCCTGCCTGTTTCAGCCGCGCCAGGATCTGCGGCACCGGAATCACCTTGGTGGTGACCGACAGCCGCGTCATCAAAGCGTCATCCGCGATCATGTGAACCCGCACCTGTTTCATCCGGCCGCGCTGAATGGTGCCGTCGGCCAGCAGCCGCTGCACGAAATTGATCGCCCGCAGTTCCCGCAGCAGCGAGGAGTTGAAGCTGATCTCATTCACACGGTTGCGGATCTGCTGCGGCGTCTTCGGGATGTCCTCGCGCTCCAGCGGGTTGATGTTGACGATCACGACATCCCCCGGCAGGTCGCCGCCGAAGAGCGGAAACAGGGCCGGATTGCCGGTATAGCCGCCGTCCCAATAGGCCTCCATGCGGCCGGTTTCGGGGTCTTCGATCTCCACCGCCTGAAACAGATCCGGCAAGCAGGCGGAGGCGAGGATCGCGTCCGTGCTGATCTGGTCTCCCTCGAAGATCCGGATCTTGCCGCTGCGCACGCAGGTCGCGCAAACGAACAGTTCCGGACCCGCGCCTGCGCAAACGTCCTCGAACCGGAACGCCTCCACCACCTCCCGCAGCGGGTTCTCGTAAAAGGGGCCATAGTGATAGGGGGAGATCACTTGGCTCACCGCTTCCATCGGGGTGAACGGCAGGACAGCCTCCCAGGCGGTCGCCCAGGCCACCGCATCGAACCGGGTCAACCAATGGGTAAACCGCATGTCTCCCACCGCCCCCATGCGCTGCCACAGGCCATCCAGCGCCGCCTTCGCACCCTGGCGCCCGCCCTGCACCATGCCGGACTTAAACGCCGCCCCGTTGAGCGCACCGGCCGAGGTTCCGGTGATCCCGGCCACCTCGATCCCTTCATCCTCCAGCAGACGGTCCAGCACCCCCCATGTGAAGGCCCCATGCGCACCGCCGCCTTGCAGGGCCAGATTGATTTTCACAGTCATGTGCCGGTCCGCCTTTTCTTCTGGCCGGAAATATCCCGGGGGTGAATTGCCCCCTTCAAGGGGCAAGAGGGGGCTGGCCCCCTCCCGCCATGGCCTTGGCCGTTACAGCGCGGTCCAGCCGCCATCGACGCTGATCGCGGTGCCGGTGATCTGCGCCGCCGCGTCCGAACACAGGAACACCGCCGTGCCGCCCAGCTGCTCGACGGAGGCGAACTCGCGGCTGGGCTGGCGCTCCAGCATCACCTTCTTGATCACCTCTTCCCGGCCCATGTTGTACTTCTCCATGGTGGCGGGGATCTGCGCCTCCACCAGCGGCGTCAGCACATAGCCGGGGCAGATCGCATTGCAGGTGATCGGCTCCTCCGCGGTTTCCAGCGCCACGGTCTTGGTCATGCCGACCACGCCATGCTTGGCCGCCACATAGGCCGATTTGTAGGGAGAGGCCGTCAGCCCGTGCGCCGAGGCGATATTGACGATCCGGCCCCAGCCCGCTGCCCGCATCTTCGGCAAGGCCGCGGCCATGGTGTGGAAGTTGGAGGTCATGTTGATCGCGATGATCGCGTCCCACTTGTCCTGCGGGAACTCGTCAATCGGCGACACATGCTGGATGCCTGCGTTGTTGATCAGGATATCGCAGGCGCCGGCCTTTTCGATCAGCGCCCGGCAGTCGGCGCCGTTGGACATATCGGCCTGGATGTAGCGCGCCTGAACGCTGAATTCACGGGCCAGCGCATCGGCCAGCGCGTGATCTTCCTCCCGGTCGGTGAAGGAGTTCAGCACCACGTTGGCCCCTGCCCGCGCCATTTCGCGTGCAACCCCCAGGCCAATGCCTGAATTCGATCCGGTGATGACGGCAGTCTTCCCTTGCAAGGACATCAGCTTCTCCGCTTTGGCTCAATCAAACTGCCGCCACTGTGACATGCTGCAGATGCAAAGGAAACGCGTAAGACTACGCAGCCCCCCGGCGCAACGCAGGGGCATTTACGGCCATAACGGACGGGAAATACCGCAAGAAAAAAACGCCCGCACAAGGCGGGCGTTAGTTATTGAGGCAGGTTTCATACAGGCAAGAAACCTATCGAGCAGTGATCTCTTTATAAGCAATTTCCGGCTTTCGTCCAAGCTAAAAGTTTGAAAAGACGAAAAAGCGCACGTAGCGTGCAGAGGCAAGAAAATAAGGGCAGAGCGGGATTGTTGTGAATCAGCGAAAAGAAAATTTCCGGACTCTTCGCGCGGCACTGGCTGGAATCACCCTGGCAATTACCGCGAATTATGCGCTGGCAGAATCGGACCATGGCATAGCTATGTACGGGGACCCCGCACTGCCACCGGATTTTGTGTCTTTACCCTATGCGAACCCGGACGCCCCGAAGGGCGGCAAAGTTGTGTTCGGCAACACCGGAGGTTTTGACAGCCTCAATCCGTTCACCCTTAAGGGGACCGCTCCGTGGCAGCTTCGGTTCTGGGGATACGAGAGTCTGATGAGCCGTTCCTGGGACGAGCCGTTCACCCTTTACGGTCTTTTGGCCGAATCGATTGAGGTTCCGGAGGACCGCTCCTGGGTCGAATTCACCCTGCGGCAGGAGGCCCGATTCTCTGACGGAAGCCCGGTGACCGTCGACGATGTGATCTGGTCCTACGAGACATTGGGCACCAAAGGCCATCCGCGCTACCGCGGATTCTGGACCAAGGTGGAGACCATCGAACAGACCGGGCCGCGCAGCCTCCGGCTGACCTTCAACGTCGAGGACCGCGAGCTGGCGCTGATCGCCGGACTGCGCCCGATCCTGCAGAAGGCGCAGTGGGACGGCTTGGGATTCGGCACCGATGAAGTCAAAGGCGCGCCCATCGGCACCGGCCCCTATGTGGTCAGCACCTATGAGCCCGGCCGCTTTGTCACTTTGACCCGCAAGCCGGACTATTGGGGCAAGGACCTGCCCCTGCGCCGCGGCACCCAGAACTTTGATGAGCTGCGCATCGACTTCTTCGGCGATGAAACCGTGCTGTTCGAGGCCTTCAAGGCGGGCGAGCTGAGCGCGGTGCGCGAGTTCAATGCCGACAAATGGGACAGTGTTTACAGCTTCCCCGCGATCAGCCGCGGCGACGTTGTCAAAAGCGAGATCCCGCATCAGCGCCCTTCCGGCATGACCGGGCTGGTGATGAACACCCGCCGCGCACCGCTGGACGACTGGCGCGTGCGCGAGGCACTGCTGCTGGCCTTCAATTTTGAATACATCAACGGCACGGTGACCGGCGGAACCCAGCAGCGTATCACCTCTTATTTCTCCGGCTCGGTTCTGGGCATGCGCCCCGGCCCTGCAGAGGACAAAGTGCGCGTGCTGCTGGAGCCGTTCAAGGACAGCCTGCTGCCTGGCACGCTGGAGGGCTACACCCTGCCCCAGGGTGACGGCAGCAAGCGCAACCGCGGCAACCTACGCAAAGCGATGAAACTGCTGGAAGAGGCCGGCTGGTCCGTGACCGATGGGGTGCTGCGCAATGGGGAGGGCACCGCGCTGGACCTCAGCGTGCTGATCCGCCAGGGCGACGGCGAGATGAAAACGGTCACCGAAATCTACGCCCGCGCGCTGGAACGGCTGGGCATCACCCTGACGGCTGAAACCGTGGACAATGCGCAATACGCCGAACGGGAAAACGCCTATGACTTCGATCTCACCCGGTTCCGCCGGGAACTGTCGCTGAGCCCCGGCAACGAGCAGCGGTACTACTGGGGCAGCGATGGTGTGGGTCAGCCCGGCAGCCGCAACCTG
>JABXIA010000188.1 GCA_013373325.1 Paracoccaceae bacterium | reverse complement strand
GCCAGCGCCATGAAATGATGCGGATGGGCGGCCGAGCGCACCGCGTCCACCGCGATCTGCACATTGCCGCGGGTGCCGTTCTTGAAACCGACCGGGCAGCTGAGGCCGGAGGCCATTTCGCGGTGGATCTGGCTTTCCGTGGTGCGGGCGCCGATGGCGGCCCAGGCCACCAGATCAGAGATGTACTGCGGCACCGCGGTGTCCAGGAACTCGGTCCCGACCGGCAGACCCAGCGCGTTGATGTCCAGGCACAGGCGGCGGGCCAGCCCCAGGCCCTCGTTGATGCGGAAGGAGTTGTCGAGGCCGGGATCGTTGATCAGCCCCTTCCAGCCGGAAATGGTACGGGGCTTCTCGAAGTAGACCCGCATCACGATCTCCAGCTCACCTGCCAGCCTCTGGCGCAGCGGGGCCAGCCGTTCGGCGTATTCCATTGCCGCCTTGGGGTCGTGGATCGAACAGGGGCCGACCACGGCGATCACGCGCCCGTCGCGGCCGTGCAGCACATCCTGAATGGCGGTGCGGCTGGCCAGAACGGTATCAGTAGCGGCAGCCGTCGAGGGCATCTGCGCGGCGAGGTCCTCGGGCGAGATCAGTTCCTGCATACCTGTGATGCGGAGGTTTTCGGTTTGCGGTGTCATGTTTTCAGCTTCCTTGGCGGGAGGCCCGTGGCGCTGCGGCGGATACAAAAAAACCGCCTGCGGGCTGCGGGCGGTTGGTGGTATCCTGGTGCGTTCCGGTCTGTCTAACCCGGGAATGCGCTGACCCCTCCGTCCGCCATGTGGCGCGGATAAAAGAAATACCAGAATGCGGCATAGGTACGGGTCATGGGCCGGACGCTAGCGGAGATTCGCGGGGCTGTCACCCCTGAAAATCCTGCACCCAATAAAGCGCAAGGGCCCTCCGCTGCGGGAGAGCCCTTGGCAGTTTCCTGCGCGCAGACCTCAGAAGTCCTGCCACATGTCGCGGGCGGCATTGCCGTCACTGGCGGCGGCTGCAACCGGGGCCGGGCCGGGTTCGGCTGCCCAATCCTCATTGCCCCAGTCGTCATCGCCGTGTGCCGAGGGCTGCGCCGCTGGTGCGGCCGGGGCTGCCAATGCGGTGCTGCTGCCGTCCACCTGGAACCGCGTCACCAGGTCTGCAAGCTTCATCGCGTCGCTGTTCAGCATGTGGCCCGCCGCGGTGGCTTCCTCCACCATTGCGGCGTTCTGCTGGGTCACCTGATCCAGCTGGGTGACGCCGGTGTTGATCTCATGCAGGCCGGTGGACTGTTCCTCGGCGCCTTCGGCGATTTCAGAGACCAGCTGCGAGATATGGCTGACGCGGCCCACGATGGACTCCAGCGCCTGGCCTGCCCGGCCCACGAGATCGACGCCCTGGTCCACCTGACGGGAGCTGTCGGAGATCAGCGTTTTGATTTCCATCGCCGCGTCCGACGACCGCTGCGCCAGCGCCCGCACCTCGGAGGCAACCACGGCAAAGCCGCGGCCCGCTTCGCCTGCACGGGCGGCCTCCACCCCGGCATTCAGCGCCAGAAGGTTGGTCTGGAAGGAAATGTCGTCGATCACGCCGATGATCTGGCTGATCTTCTTCGAGCTGTCCTCGATCCCGCCCATGGCGGCAACCGCCTCCTGCACCACCTCGCCGCTGGTTTCGGCTTCCTGACGGGCTTCGCGCACGGTGCTTTCCACGTTGCGGGCGCCTTCTGCCGCGGATTTCACCGATGCTGTCAGCTCATCAATGGCAGCAGCGGTTTCTTCCAGCGTTGCCGCCTGGCTTTCGGTGCGGTGCGACAGATCATCGGAAGCCTGGCTGATCTCGGCGGCACCGCTGCGGATGCTCGTGGTGGCCTCGATCACCTGCTGGACGGTGGCGTTCAGATTGTCGATCGAGCCGTTGAAATCGGCGCGCAGCTGCTCGTATTCCTCCGGGAATTGCTCAGCGATGCGGATGGTCAGATCGCCGTGGGCCAGCCGCGACAGCCGTTCGCTCAGCTCGCGCACAACGCCCGCCAGTTCGGCGTCCTTGCTTTCTGCCTTCTGTGCTTCCGCCTCCTGCATCCGCACCAGTTCGTCGCGGAATTTCTCCAGCGCGCGGGCCATGTCGCCGACCTCATCGCCGCGGTTCTGGCCCTGGATCTCCACCGCGTTGTTGCCCTCGGCCAGGCCGCGCATCGACGTCACGATGCGGCGGATGCCCGACGCAATGCCGGAGGCGATCACAAGCGCCAGGATGCCGCCGATCAGGATGGCGCCGCCGATAGCCGCGGGGATCATGGTGCGGGTCTGGGCGCCCAGTTCCTCGTTGGCGGCGCGGCGTTCCGCCATGGCTGCGGTGCCGGCGGCCTGCAGGGTATCCATAGTCGCGCGGAAACTGTCAAAATACTCCTTGCCGCGGCCCTCTGCGACCAGGTCGGCCATGTCATCCATGGTGGCGGCACTGCCGATCACCCGGCGCAGCTGCAGCATCGGCACCACCACTTCATTGCGCCATTCGTCAATGATCCCCGCAACCTTGTTCAGGCGGTTTGACTGCATCAGGTTGTCTGCCAGCGCCAGCCGGAGGTCGGCCATAACTTCGTTGAAGCGGCCGTTGCCCTCCATGTAGGGATCGAGAAACTCCCGGTCGCCTGCCAGAAGGAAGCCGCGCATGCCCGTCTCCATGTCCACCGCGGCGGCCTGCAGGTCCTTGGCGCGGCTGATCACCTTGTGGGTCTGCTCCACCGCCTGAAGCGAGGTGTTCAGATAGTCCGGATCCGCAATGCCTGCATTGACCAGCGACATGAAGGTGTTGCGGCGGTTGTTCAGCTCGACTTCCTCCTCCTCGATGACGTTGGTCATCTCGGTGCGGAATTGCTCGAAATAGACCCGGCCCTTGGATTTCTTCACCTCGGCGGCCATGTCGTTCATGGTCATGGCGTCGCCGATTCCCTGGCGCAGCGCGATGGCGCCGGCGGCCACGTTTTCCTGCCAGCCGGTCAGGGTCTGCTCTGCCTCGTCCAGGGTGGCCAGCATTTCTGCATCGCCTGCCGCCAGATTGCGCAGGCTGGCGAGGGTTTCGGCAACCTGGCTTTTGCCCGCCTCGAACGGGACCAGGTACTCCTCCCGGCCCGCCAGAAGGTAGCCGCGCAGGCCCGCCTCCATTTGCGAAGCCGCCTCTGCCAGGGTCTGCGAGCCGGTCAGGATTTCCTGGGTGTGATCCTCCGCCTTGGCCGACTGGTCCATCCGGCCCAGGTTGAAGACGGCAAGCACCCCCACCCCAAGCACCAAAAGCAGCGGCAGCACCGCGACGGAAACGATTTTCACCTTGGTACTGAGGTTTGCCAGTGAGAACCGCCTGGCCGCGGATGTCTTGTTCTTTGCCATCACATCTGTCCCGGAAATTTCGGATGACAACGTTAAGGCAGAAGAAAATTACGATTCCCTTTCACATGGAAAGTGAATCTGAAACGCCGCGAGCTGCCGTGGCGTAAGAAAAACCCCCGCTCCGGGCGGAGCGGGGGCCAGACTGTGAACCCAGACAGGTTCAGCGCGTCTTATTCGTCTGCTTCAGCAGCTGCTTCTTCTGCTTCCAGGCGGGCCTTGTCGGCAGCGCCTTTGGCGGAAACGTCGCGGTCGACGAACTCGATGATGGCCATCGGAGCCATGTCGCCGTAACGGAAGCCAGCCTTCAGAACACGGACATAGCCGCCCTGACGGTCCTTGTAGCGCGGGCCCAGAACCTCGAACAGTTTCGCGACGTCCTTGTCCTCTTTCAGCTTGGAAGCTGCCTGACGGCGGGCGTGCAG
>JABXIA010000351.1 GCA_013373325.1 Paracoccaceae bacterium | reverse complement strand
CTTCCTGCCCGCCGCGATCTCCTACATCGCGCTGGTCTATATCGTGCACCTTGAGGCCGTGAAGCGGAACATGCCGACGCTGGGCAACCACGTGGTGTCCATGGGCCGCACTATTGGCGGCATGGCTTTGTTCTTCGCGGGCTTTGCGGCGCTCTGCTATGGTGTTCAGTATCCGGTGAAATGGATTGTCGCAGCGATGCCCGGTGCCTCCGGCCTGACCCTGTCGGCGCTGGTCGTGGTTGCCTACATCGCGCTGCTGTGGCTGGCTTCGGGTGTTGATGACCTGGTGCCGGATGACCCCAACGCCAAGGAGGTCGAACTGCCGGTTGTTGCCGAGATCTACAAGGCAGGCCTGCATTATCTGCTGCCGATCATCGTGCTGGTCTACTTCCTGATGATTGAGCAGAAGTCGCCCGGCCTGTCGGCATTCTGGGCCACAGCATTGCTGTTTGTGATACTGCTGACCCAGAAACCGCTCAAGGCCATTTTCCGCGGGCAGAGCGACATGGCAAACGCCTTCGTCGAAGGTGTGCATGACCTGTGGAACGGCCTGATCGACGGCGCCCGCAATATGATCGGTATTGCGCTGGCCACAGCAACGGCTGGCGTGATCGTCGGCACCGTGACCCTGACCGGCGTCGGACAGGTGATGGCTGATCTGGTCGAGTTCGTCTCGGGCGGCAACCTGATCCTGATGCTGGTGATGGTTGGCCTTCTGTCGCTGGTGCTGGGCATGGGCCTGCCAACCACCGCCAACTACATCGTCGTCAGCTCGCTGATGGCGGGTGTGGTCGTGGAACTGGGTGCCCAGTCCGGTCTCATCGTGCCACTGATTGCTGTGCACCTGTTTGTGTTCTACTTCGGGATCATGGCTGACGTGACACCTCCTGTGGGGCTTGCCAGCTTTGCCGCCGCGGCGGTGTCTGGCGGGGATGCGATCCGCACAGGTTTCACCGCCTTCTTCTACAGCTTGCGGACTGTGGCACTGCCGTTTGTGTTCATCTTCAACACCGATCTCCTGCTGATCGACGTGAACTGGATGCAAGGGATACTGGTGGCCATATCAGCCACCATTGCGATCCTGGTCTTTACGGCGGGCACCATGGGCTATTTTGTTAGCCGCAACCGGATCTATGAAAGCATCCTGCTGATCTTTGCAGCCTTTGCGCTGTTTAGGCCGGACTTCTTCATGGACCGGGTGATGCCGCCCTATGCGCAGGTGCCGCCGGCCCAGCTGGCGCAAGCGTTGAGTGACGCGGAACCTGGAGCGGAGCTGCGGGTCACCGTGGAGGGGCCTGATTTCGATACTTCTGAAATCAAGAGCACCACGATGATTATGACCGCCGATGGTACGGATGGGCAGGCGGCCGTGGACGCCTACGGCCTGCTGCTGCTGGAGGAAGACGGCGCGGTCAAGCTTGAAGAGCCGATGTTCGGCACCCCGGCGGCCCCGAACCTGGAAAGCTTCGATTTCTACGCCGACGCACCGGTGCAGATCATTGCGATCCAGGCGCCTGCCAGCCAGTTGCCGAAGGAGCTGATGTTCCTGCCGGCGCTTCTGCTGGTGGCGCTAGTTGCCCTGATGCAGCGCGGCCGCGCGCGTGAAGAAGAAGGAGTAACGGCATGAGCAAACCCGTTCTTTGCGCTCTGGAGCTGAACGACCAGAACCTGGACGAAAAGGTCCTGTCCCAGGCTGCCCGGCTGGCCGATCTGGATGGCGCGCAGCTGGATGTTGTCAACGTGCTGCCAGACTTTGGCGAAAGCTGGGTCTCAGGCTTTTTTGAGGAGCACCACCACGAGAAGGCTGTCAAAGACACCACTCAACGGCTGACCGGCCTGTGCGAAAGCGTTCTGGGCAAGGAGCGCAATGCCAAGGTCCGGCATCTGGTGGCGACCGGTACCGCCTATCAGGAGATCCTGAAGGTTGCGGAAACCGCAGGCAGCGGGCTGATCGTGATCGGCGCGCATAAGCCGGACCTGAAGGACTACCTGCTGGGGCCCAACGCGGCCCGGGTGATCCGCCATTCGGACTGTTCGGTCTTTGTGGTCCGCTAAGTTAAAAAGGGCGCCTGCGGGCGCCCTTATTCGTAGCCGGTCATCTCAAGGTAGCCTTTGCCGCTGTGGCTGCCTATGACCGCGACCGGGCCTTCCCAGTAAGAGAATGAGGTGCCCATCCAGCTTTGCGGATTCAGCGCCAGAATTTCGACGGAAACACCCTTGTCTGGCACAGAGGCATGCCAATGCGTGGGCATCTCGCGGCCTTGAACATCGCTGATATTCAGCGGCTGCGCTTGAAAAGCGCCTGGTGCCAGCGGCTCGGCGGTGCCGTCAGCGGATATCCAGGTGCCGGAGGTGAAATCGCCGCGTGCACCGCGCAGGACAAACCCCATCAGCTTTTCGCCGCTGTCGAAGCTGAGCGAAAACCAGTCCCAGCCGCTTTGATCCTCGGCCAGCGGCTGGCTTGACCATTCACGGTCCAGCCAGCCATGACCGGTGACATCAATCGGCCCGTCCGGCAGCGACAGTGTTCCGGAAACCATATAGTGCGGCTGAGAATAATAATGACTCGCCTGACCACTGGCAGACTTGACGGAGTAGCCCGCGTTGCCTTGCAGAACCAGCGGGCCGTCCGCCATTAGATTCAGGTCGTAGGAAAACTCCATTCCGGAGGCGGAAAGAGAAATTTCTTCAAGCGTCTCATCGGCGGAACGCATTTGCCAGTTGTCGATCCATGCTGAAAAGGGATGCGTTTGCACGCCAGCCTGTCCTACACCGCCGCGCGCGATACGTTCGGCAAACAGGTGCTTGTCTTTTGTGGTGACGGCGGCATGCGCCATCCAGATTTGCGGACTTTGCCAGCCTGCTGCTTCTCCGGGGGCCAGAGCAGAGCGGAACAGTGTCCATTGAATGCCATAATCCGCGCCATCCGCGCCTTCAAGGTTGGCCGTCAAGTACCACCATTCAATACGGAAATCAGAGTGAAGGCCGTGGTCCGCAGGGAAGGTCAGCCGGGTATCGGGTTTGGGGATAGCAAACCCCTCCGCGTCCGTTCCCAGCCCGGCATAGCCTTGCGGCTGTACGGCAGTTGCCCAGATGAGGCTCGAGGCAACTAGAATGATATTAGCGTTCATTGGCAAATACCTTGAGCAGATCTGCCGGGTCAATCCGGCTCAGCCGCCAGGCTGGCAGAGCGGCAGCAATCACCGCAGCAAGAAGTGCCAGCATGAACAACCGCAGCCAATCCAGCGGAAACAGATACATCGGCAGCTTCCAGCCAAAAGCAGCGACATTGATCACCGAAAGCAGCACCCAGGCCAGAACCAGCCCCAGCGGCAGCGCAAGAACCGCTGTGCCGGCCGCCAGAATAAGGCTGCGCAGAACCTCCGCCGCGGCCAGTTGACGGCGGGTCACACCCATTGCCCAGACCGGCGCCAGCTGCGGCAGGCGCTGGCTCCACAGTGTCAGCAGGCTGGTTAGCAGAGCAAAGCCTGCGACACCCAGCGTCAGCAAGTTCAAGGCGGCGGTGATGACAAAGGTTCTGTCAAAAACCGCCAGCGAACGTGTCTTGACTGTGGCTTGGTCTGTGATGTTTTCCCTAGGAAAATCAAATTCCTGCCTGATTAACTTGATCAGGCCGGTAATTTCTTGAGGATCAGCGCGCAAGCCGAAGTTCCTGTTTGGAAGGCTTGGAACATGCTTTTGAAGCGCTGGCAGCGAAACCATGGCTTGGCCATTCGGATTTCCATAGTCAGAGTAGACCCCGGCAACGGGCAGGCGCCATCCAGGCTTTATTTCCAGAATGCTCCCGGGTGCCAGCTTGTGGCGGCGTGCAAGCTGTTCATTAATCAGCAGGGCTTTACCGCTTGCCGTTTGGTCCCAGACATCCGGCGAGGCGTCCAGCAGGGGCCAGTTCGACCGGTAGGCTTCGTCATCTTCAAATCCGTAAACCCGCAGCGGAGCGCCCTTGAATCTGGTGTCGTGATAGCGGCGTGACAGGACCGTGATGCCCTGCGCCTCCAGCCAGTGCGCCAGTTCAGCGCCCTGTGCATCGCTGGTTGCGGTGACATATACCTCCGCGAACAGCCGCTGATCCAGCCAGCCCGTAAAGGTCAGGCGGAAGCTGGACACCATGGTTCCAACACCAATGTTTGCAGCCAGGGCCAGCAGAAGTGCCATCAGTGCCAAGGACATCCCTGGAAGCTGCGCGCGGGTGTCGGCCCAAAGCCATTCAGCCAATGCGCCTTTTGCCATCCGTGCTCCCACCGATAGGCCTGCTGAAATTAGCAACGGCAATAAAAGAGCTGCTCCCAGCATTAGGGCTCCGAGGAATGCAAACCCTGCAACAAGCCCTTGGAAAAAATACAAAACAATCAATCCTGCAGCAATGGAAGCGGCACCGCAAAACGCGCTGAACATATGCGACCGGCTGGCTTGCTGGCCGCGGGCCAGGGTCGCCGGGGCAGCCAGTATGGGCAAGCGCCAAAGCGCAAAGAGCGATTGCGCACCGGCCAGAAAAGCGCCGCCCAGGGTCATTGCCAGCCCGGAAAAGACCCAGCCGGGCCGCAGCGACAGGCTGCCATCCACGGACGCGCCATAAAGCCCGGCCAAGGTCGCATTGACGCCAGGCAGCAATGCTGCCGCCACAAGATAACCGCCCGCAAGTCCGGCAATGCCCGCTGCAAGGGCAATGGCGGCGAGTTCGGCGATAAATAGACCGGACAGCAGCCGCATAGGCACACCCAGACTGCGCAGGGTCCGGATCATCCCGCGCCGCTGTTCCAGGCTCAGCGCGATGGTTCCCTGAACGATGAAGAGACCGACAGCAAAGGACAACAGGCCAAAGGCCGTAAGGTTCAGATGGAAACTGTCCGTCAGACGCCCAGTGTCTGAGGCCGCGGCGCGGGCAGGGAGATGTGTAAGCTCGGGGGCAAGCTCGGCAAGCGGGGCCAGTCCAGGAGTTTGTTCGGGCAGAACCAACAGATAACTCAGACTGTCTGGCCGGCGGAGCAATTGACTGGCTAGGCTGAGATCAGCCATGGCTATGCCCCGCGGCAAGGCCGCTAGGCGGGTTACAGGATGGGTTTGTTGCGCTTCTGACAAAAGCGCGGCCGTCTCCGAGTGGGCAAAGATCCGCCCCGGAGGCCGCAGGGCCTCCAGCGGTGTTGAGGACTCAGCTTCTGCGGCTTCGGCAAGCGCGGGCGCCTGCGGGTGCTGCAGCAGGTCAACACCCATGATATCAAAGCTTTGCCGGTCGAAGCTGACAACACCCTCCAGCACCGGGGCAAGCCTCCATCCGGAACGCCGCAATTCGGCGTAGCGGGCAATGGGGATGGATCCGGTTTCCGGAATAAGCCGGGCAAGCCCTGCTGTGCCAAGCTGTTCCGCCGCGCGTGCATAACTCGCACGTGCCTCGGCGTTGATTGCCTGGACCGCCGACCACAAACCGGCCGCAAGCGCCAGCCCGGCAATCAGGGTTGCGAGCTGCAGCGGGTGCCGCCGCCAATGCGACAGAATTGCCAGAAGCGCGGCGCCTTTCATGCCGCCATGCCATGCCGCAGATGCAGGCGCTGGTCGAGCATCCCTGCAATTGCTTCGGAGTGCGTGACCAGAAACAGCGCTGTGCCGCTTTCCCGGACAAGTTCCAGCATCAGCTCCATTACTGCAGCGCTGGCGGTTTCATCCAGGTTGCCGGTCGGCTCATCCGCCAGCAGCAGCTTGGGCCGTACGGCCAGAGCGCGTGCGATTGCCACACGCTGCTGCTGCCCGCCAGAAAGCTGCTCGGGGTAACGTTGCAGCAGGCCGGACAGGCCCAGGCGGTCAGCCAAGCGATCTACCCAGCCTTCATCCCATCCGCCGCCAAGACGGGCGTGCAACGCAATGTTCTTGCTAATATTAAGTGAGGGGATCAGGTTAAACTGCTGAAAAACGAGTGAAACATCCCGCCGGCGCAATGCCGACCGCTGGCTGTCACTCAACCCGGAGAGGCACGTTCCGTCAATCTCGATTTCGCCGCTGTCAAATTGATCCAGCGCCCCGGCCAGATGAAGCAAGGTGCTTTTGCCGGAGCCGCTTTCTCCGGTCAGGGCCAGGCTGCGGCCGCCCTCCAAATTCAGTGATACCCCGCGAAGCACAGCAGTCTTAGCTGTTTGGCCCGGAAAGCGCTTGGTCACGTTGCGGATTGTCAGAACCATTTGCGTCTGTCTCTGCGCCTTGGGCCATCACATGCTGCCAAGCCACTCAATACCTTGGCGTCCTGGATGTCCAGCGGAGAGACAGTTCCGTCTGGTCAATGCGTTGGAGGAAATGCTTCAATTGCGTCTTGTCTGCATGATTTCTATGGTGCAGCCAAGAGGTGCGAAATCGAATTCAGGACGGGAGGTTAGGCGTGACGCTGTGGAACCAGCTTCTGTGGGGATCAATCTACCTCAGCGCCTGCCTGATCCTTGAAATCACGGTGCTCGTCTGGTGCGCCTCGGTGCTGAACAGGATGTCCAAACGGTTTTCCAAACCCTACCGGCCCTGGCAGTTGGGCTTGATGCTGCTGGTTGCCATTTTTATCATTCTTGGAAGCCATACGGCCCAGGTTTGGATCTGGTCTTCGGCCTTTGTTATGGTCGGCGCGATCGAAGACTGGAATACCTCGGTCTACTTTTCGCTGGTGACCTACACCACCCTTGGCTACGGCGATGTGGTGCTGGGCCCTGCGCTGCGGATATTTGCGGCCTTGGCTGCGGTCACGGGCCTGTTCGGGTTCGGGATCAGCACAGCTTTCCTTGTCAGCGCTATGGGGCGGCTGTTTTCCTTTAACGGGCAACGCGCTGACGGGGGAGGTTAAAGTACGGGTGCGAGCAGGCGTGCTACAGGTGCCAGCAGGCGGATCCAGAGTTTCTGCTGGCTAAGACTTTCGGTCAGTTCGCGCGCATCAAGGAAGTCCTCAGCCAGCATGTCTGCAATTTTAGACGCGGGACGCGGAGCAAAAAAAAGCGCCATGGTTTCGAAGTTCAGCCGGAAGGAGCGGTTGTCGAGGTTTGCGGTCCCGATGCCGGCAATTGTGTCGTCGGCTACAAAGCACTTTTGGTGCATGAAGCCGCCCTGATAGCGCAGGATCCGGACCCCGGCGTCGCGCAGTTCATCAAAAAATGCAAAGCTGGCGAGCCATGGCAGGTGGTGGTCAATGGTTTCGGGCAAAAGCACCCGAACATCAACTCCCCGAAGACCCGCATGCTTCAAGGCCGCAAAAACATCCTGATCAGGAACGAAGTATGGAGACGCCAGCCAGATCCTGGACTGCGCCGCAGTGATGGCGGAAAAATAGAGCATGGAGCCATTGCCGGTTGTGTCACCTGGCCCAGTCGAGGCGATAAGCCCCGGCAGGTCTTGCGGTGACACTTCTGGCGTCCAGTTTAGAAGGTCCAGGATAGGTTCCTGTGTTCGCCAGTGCCAATCCTCTGCAAAGGATAGCTGGAGCTGTTGGACCACGGGCCCGGTCAGCCGGACATGCGTGTCCCGCCAAGTGCCGAACTTCGGATCGAGTCCCATGTATTCATCTCCGGCATTCAGGCCGCCGGTAAAGCCGATCCGTCCGTCCGCGATCACTGTTTTCCGGTGGTTGCGGAAATTGATCCGTAACCGGTGCCAGGGACCGCGTTGAACCGCTGGGTCAATCATGTTGACGCCTGCAGCCTCCAACGCGTGTTTATAGTCGCGCGGCAGTTTGCGGCTGCCGATGCTGTCGGTCATGAACCAGATGGTCACACCGCGCTCAGCGGCGGCAATCAGCCGCTTCTGCAACTTCAGACCAACCCCATCGGCGTGAAGGATATAATATTGCACCAGGATGTAATGCTGTGCATTGTCAATAGCTTCGTAGATGGCGTTAAAAGTTTCAGTGCCGTTAAGAAGCAGTTCCATTCCGTTGCCTTGGCAGACGTTCAAGCCTGCAATTACTTCAAAGGGGGCCGTGTTGACAGCCAATGCAGATGCGTCTTGTGTCCGGGCACTGGTAAAGTTGCGCTTGGCGATGACGGCCTGCTCTGCGGCCCGGCGGGTCGTCCAGTATCCTTTGAAACGGTGATGGCCAAAGACCATGTAGGCGGGCAAGGCCAGCACCGGTGCAGACAGAAGGAATACGACCCAGCCGATCGCTCCTTGCGGCGTGCGTGCGGTGCGTGCCGCGCTGAGAGCTGCCACTCCGGCCGCCGTCCAGGTTGCAGCCAGGGCGGCGGTGCTTAGAACAATCCAGAACATAGAGGGCTCCAAAAACTGCCTGATTGTCAGACTAGTACCGATCCGGGCATCCCGCCATACCCGGTGACGGGCTTGTCTGTGCGCTTCCTGATTTGATGCTGGCATTTTCCCTGCAGTTGTGGGACGTTGCGTCTATGCCGATCCTTCCGCCAGTCCGCATGTGGCCAGCCGCATTGTTATCCGCCGCCGGCCGTTTCAACAGAAAGAACGGCTGGGTGATGAGCAGCCACATCGCCATGTCGATGATGCTGGCGCTGTTTCCGTTTGTGCTGTTCACCGTAGCGCTTGCGGGCACCGTTGCCGGTCTCTTGTCGCAGGAGGTCGAGGTCGAGGCGATGACGGAACAGGTGTTCAGTGTCTGGCCGGATGCGGTGGCACGGCCGATCCTGACAGAGCTTAAAGCTGTACTTCGAACGTCAAACACACAGCTGGTGACATTTGGCGGCCTGTTTGCGCTTTATTTTGCGTCAAACGGCGTCGATGCAGTTCGGACCGCCATGGTCCAGGCTTATCACGACACGGACACCCGGCCGTTCTGGCGGTCCCGTGCCTTGTGCATAGCGCTGGTCATTCTTGGCGGAGCGGGCATTCTGGCCGTCACGGTGTTTGAAGTGATCATGCCGCTGTATGTGCGCCATATCACCAAGCTGCTGCCGTTTGCCACTGTGCCGCAAGGCTGGGAACAAGGGCTGCGAGGGCTACTGGCGCTGGCTCTGCCAACAGGCGCAGTGCTGGCGTTTCATGTTCTGCTGCCGGGGCGGGTGCATCGGTTCCGGCGTATTCTGCCAGGTGCCATCCTGACGCTGCTGCTGTGGCTGCTCTGCGGCAGCGGCTTTGCGATCTATGTCAGCTCTTTTGCGCAGTACTCTGCCACTTACGCAGGCCTCGCCGGCGCAATGGCGGCGATGATCTTTTTGTATCTCAATTCCGCCATCTTGATCCTGGGTGCGGAATTCAACGGTGCGCTGATCGATATGGCGAACAAAATGGGGCGGACA
The DNA here is from genome assembly GCA_013373325.1 of Paracoccaceae bacterium. GTDB lineage: Bacteria > Pseudomonadota > Alphaproteobacteria > Rhodobacterales > Rhodobacteraceae > Leisingera. Next base: position 6,901 of record JABXIA010000351.1, on the reverse strand, counting down.
TAGCCCTGCGGCGCTTCTGCAACTGTTTCCATTTATTCAACAATAAGGCAGGCGCGCCACAATTGCGCCTCTGTCTGTTCCCAATCTGCCTCTAGGAATGCAGAAAAGCAGCGGATCCAGAAGGGGCCACCATGACAAAATTGCAAAACAAACTGCGCCGCATGCGGCTGTTTGAACAGATGCGGCAACGCGGAATGGTCTGCAACGCGGGGCGCGACCTGCGGGTGTCCCGGCTGACCGACGAAGAAGGTGAAGAGGCGATCATGCTGCGCACAATGGCCGCCCGGTCGCTGACCATGCCCCACAACCGTCAGGTTTGACGCGGTTCAGCCGCGGAACCCCGTGGCCACCACGAACTTTTCAGAGCTGTCCGACCGCGAGGAGGGCGGCTTGATATTCATCACCTTGGTGAACTTCTGCTTCAGCAGCTTCTGCAGCTCCCCCTCTGCACCGCCGGCCAGAACCTTGGCGACAAAGGTGCCGCCTTCTTCCAGTACGTCAAAGGCAAAGTAGGCCGCAGTTTCGCACAGCGAAATGATCCGCAAATGGTCGGTCTGCTTGTGACCGGAACTGGCTGCGGCCATGTCCGACATCACCACATCCGCTTTGCCGCCCAGCCATTCCTTCACTTGCTCGTCAGCGCCGTCGTCCATGAAGTCGAGCTGGTGGAATTCCGCGCCTGCCAGCGGTTCGACCTCTTGCAAGTCGACACCGATGATGCGGCCAACGGCCTTTCCATGTTTTTCGCCCAGCGAGTTGATCCGCTTCACGGCTACCTGCGCCCAGCCGCCCGGCGCGCAGCCCAGGTCGACAACCCGCGCACCGTTCACCAGAAAGCGGAACTTGTCGTCCAGCTCCATGATCTTATAGGCGGCCCGGCCGCGGTATCCTTCGGCTTGGGCGCGTTTCACATAAGGATCGTTCAGCTGCCGCTGCAGCCAGCGGGTCGAGCTGAGCTTGCGGCCGCGCGCCGTTTTAACGTTCACCTTCAGATCGCGCTGCCCGCGTCCCGAAGTGTTCTTTCCTGTCGGTGTCTTTGCCATGTCTGCCACCATTTGCGCCGGATGCACGGAGTTTCGACACCCCCGGCCCGGAAAATCCAATTCTACCGGCCCCGCTTAATAGGGGCCGTCTTCCAGAACACCATCCGCGCTCATCTGTGCATAAAGCAGGCCTTCGCGCAGGCCGCGGTCCGCGACCGACAGCCGGTCGGTGGGCCAGCAGCGCAGCAGCGCCTGCAAAATGGCGGAGCCGGACATGATCAGCGCCTGCCGGTCCTCGCCAATGCGGGGGTCACGGCGGCGGCCCTGAGGGCCGAGTTCTAGATAACCCCGGATCACTTTGTCAATCTGATCGCTGGTCATCCGCAGCCCGTCCACTTTGGTCCGGTCATAGCGCTTCAGGCCCAGATGGGACGCGGCAACAGTGGTAACGGTGCCGGAAGTGCCGACAATCTGAAACCCTTCGCGCGCCTGCTCGTCCTTGTAGGGGGCGAAATCAGCAAGGTTCTCCTCGAAGAACCAGCTCATGAGGGCAAAGCGCGCGGCGTCGTCCTCCACATCGTTGAACTGGTCGCGCAATGTGGCGACTCCCAGCGGCACTGAGATCCAGTCCACCACCTTGGCGGCAGGGAACGGGCTTTCTGTCGGGTGAAACCCGTTATGCAGCCGCATGATGGCAGCCGGCCGGTCGCGCCGCGGCACAGAGGAAACGTCGATCCAGACCAGCTCGGTCGAGCCGCCGCCGATATCAACGACCAGCAGCTGCTCCGTCTTGGTGGAGACCAGCGGCGCACAGGAAATAACCGCGAGCCGCGCTTCCTCCTCCGGCTGGATGATTTCAAGCGTCAGCCCGGTTTCCCGTTTTACCTGCCGGATGAAGTCCCGGGCGTTCTTGGCGCGGCGGCAGGCCTCCGTTGCCACCAGCCGCATCCGCTTGACCTTGTTACGCTTGAGTTTCTGCTGGCAGATACGCAGCGCCTGAATGGTGCGCGCCATCGAGGACCGCGACAGCCGACCGGTCCGCTCCAGCCCGGCGCCGAGCTGCACCGACTTGGAGAAACTGTCGACCACATGAATGCCGCTGCCCTTGGGCTGGGCAATCAGCATGCGGCAGCTATTTGTACCCAGATCCAGCGCAGCATAAAGCGCATCAGGATCGGGACGGGCCGGTGCAGGGGTCTCAACCGCTTTGGGAAACGCGCCCGCACCTTTCGAGCGCCTGGGCGCCATGATTCACGCCCTCCGATTATCGTGTTAAGAATGACAATAGGTGCGCAGGTGCAGCGGCGCAAGCGCCGCAGGGGCAGAAGTGAAGCAATTTCCGCTGCTTCCCGGAAAACTCATAATTCACATGAATATTTTGGCGGTTCGCTGCTGTGGCATTCACAGGTGCACAAAGCTAGTGTCGCGGCAGCAAAACGTCGCTCAATCCCATCGTGTTGTCGAAAATCGACCAACCTGCGGCGCGTCACCGCACTAGAACGTGGTCTATCCAGGCTAGGAGGAAAGCAAGGCATGCCCGACGTTACGATCGTATACTGGCGCGATATCCCCGCGCAGGTCATCGTTGGCAAAGGCCGCCGCGGCGCCAAGCGTCAGCTCGAAGAACGGTTCGAGCAGGCAATTGACCGCGCAGCCATGAAGGTGAACGCAAAAGACGCGGACGCCTATCTGGCTGAATGGCGCAAGGCCGCACCTTTCTCGGCTGAAGGCGAGGCGGCTGAAGTAGCCGAAGCCGAAGCAAAGCGCCTGGAAGCTGAGTATGATCAGGATCGCCTGAAGGCACTGATTGCGAATGACGGATGGGCGTGACCCCTACCACTTTGGGAGGCCGTGATGGCTTTGCTGAACTTTAAGAAACGCGACACTGGCGCAGGCCAATCCGCCACCCCGGAGATGGAGGCTTTCCTGAAGGGGTATTCCATCGAGGTGATGCCCCGTACGGCTGCAAAGGTGGAGGACTTCCGCGACCTGCTGCCCGCCGGCACCCGCGTTTACATCGCGCACATCGAAGGCACCCCGATCGAGGACATGGTCGAGACCGCCAAGCGTATCGCTGGCGAAGGCTATGATGTGATGCCGCACTTCCCGGCGCGGATCATCAAGGACAAGGCGACCCTGGCTGACTGGATCAGCCGTTATCAGGGTGAGGCAGGCGTCAAGCAGGGCCTGATCCTGGCGGGCGGCGTTGCCAAGCCGCATGGCGACTTCGACAGCTCGATGCAATTGCTGGAGACCGGCCTGTTCGACCAGGCAGGCTTTACCAACCTGCACGTGGCAGGCCACCCCGAGCCGAACCTGGACATCGACCCCAAAGGCGGCCGCGCCAACACCTATGCGGCGCTGGACTGGAAACAGGAATTCTCCAAGCGGACCGACGCCCGGATGGCGCTGGCGACGCAGTTCTGCTTTGAAGCCCAGCCGGTGATCGACTGGGTGAACGAGCTGAACGAGCGCGGTATGAATCTGCCGGTTCACATCGGTATCGCGGGCCCGGCCAAGCTGCAGACCATGATCAAATTTGCCATCGCCTGCGGCGTCGGCCCGTCGCTGAAGGTTCTGCAGAAGCGCGCCAAGGACGTGTCCAAGCTGCTGCTGCCGCATGAGCCGGGTGAGGTTCTGGCGGGTCTGGCAGCCCACAAGGCAGCCAACCCTGACTTTGCAATCGAGAAGGTTCACTTCTTCCCGCTGGGCGGCATCAAGACCAATGCCACCTGGGCCATCAACAACGGCGGCGACTCCGCCAAGCCGGTTAACTCCTAAGGATCCACAATGACCCGTACAGTCGTAGAATCAAAAACAAAAACCGCGGTCCTGGGCTTTGACGAGCCGTTCTGCGTCATCGGTGAGCGCATCAACCCGACCGGCCGCAAGAAACTGGCGGCCGAGCTGGAAGCCGGCGATTTTTCCACCGTTGAAAAAGACGCTGTGGCGCAGGTGCTGGCCGGTGCAACCGTGCTCGATATCAACGCGGGCGTCGTGTACAACTCCAACCCGAACCCGAACGAGACCGAGCCGCCGCTGATGAAGAAGATCGTCGAGCTGGTTCAGGGCCTGGTTGACGTGCCGCTCTGCATCGACTCCTCGGTTCCCGGCGCGCTGGAAGCTGGCCTGGAAGTCTGTGAAGGCCGTCCGCTGCTGAACTCGGTCACCGGCGAAGAAGAGCGCCTGGAGCAGATCCTGCCGCTGGTCAAAAAATACAACGTGCCGGTTGTGGCGATCTCCAACGACGACACTGGCATTTCGGAAGACCCCGACGTGCGTTTTGCCGTTGCTAAGAAAATCGTTGAGCGTGCTGCCGATTTCGGCATTCCGGCGCATGACATCGTGGTTGACCCGCTGGTGATGCCGGTTGGCGCCATGGCGACTGCCGGCCTGCAGGTGTTTGCCCTGGTCCGCCGCTTGCGCGAAGAACTGGGCGTGAACACCACTTGCGGCGCGTCCAACATCTCCTTCGGCCTGCCGAACCGTCACGGCATCAACAACGCCTTTTTGCCGATGGCAATGGGCGCGGGCATGACTTCTGCGATCATGAACCCGGTGGCGCTGCCGGTGACCCAAAAGGCAATCGCCGAGAAGAAGGCTGCCGTCGAAGCAGCTGGCATCATCCTGCCGGAGGCCATGGACGACGAGGCGTTTGTCACCATGTTCGGCCTCGGCTCCACCAAGCCGCGCGCCGGTAAAGAGATGGAAGCCATCCGCGCCGCCAACTTCCTGACCAACAACGACCCGCATGGCGGCGAGTGGATCAAATTCAACAAGCCCCCGGCAGCCGAGGGTGAAGAAGGCCGCGGCCGTGGCGGCCGCGCCGGCGGACGCCGCCGCCGCGCCTGATCCGCGCACAACGAAGCAAAACAAAGGCCGGGCAGCAATGCCCGGCCTTTTGTTTATTATTATCAGATTTCTGGGCGCAGAAGTAAAAGTTCGCCCGGCGTGCGCGGCGGATAACGGATGGGGAAAATGCGGCTTAGCGCAGACTTTACAGCCGGTTTGGGGAACGATCTGCAGGGAAAGTGGCGGAGAGACAGGGATTCGAACCCTGGGTGGGCTTGCACCCACAACGGTTTTCGAGACCGCCCCGTTCGACCACTCCGGCACCTCTCCGCGGGGGTCTGGTGGGGCAGCGTTTAAGGTTGATTCCGGGCCGGCGCAAGCGGGAAATGCGGCTTTGGCAAAAAAAGCCGGATTTCCGTTGCCAGCCAAAGGTTTTTGCTTAGATTTGCACTATGCAGATGTTCCTTCCGTTCCCCGCTTTCCTGATGCGCTGTCTTGCCGTGATGTGGCTCGGCTGCTGGGGTGCCGTGCAGCCCGTTGCTGCCGCGGACCGTACGCAGGTGGAGGCATTTCTAAAGATCACCGGCTTCGATGTGGCGCTCGACAGCATTGCGCTGTCAGCCTCTACTGCCCCGGACATGCTGGGCGTTGATGCCGGCGCATTTGGCAGCCAGTGGACCGAAATGTCCGAAGACGTCTTTGACACTGACAAGATGCGCGGCCTGGCGCTGGACATCCTGGAAAACACCCTGGACGATGCCGCGCTGGACCATGCTGCTGCTTTCTATGCCAGTGACCTTGGGAAGCGTCTGGTGCGAGCGGAAAATTCGTCTCATCTGATTGAGGATGACGAGGTGAAGCAGCTGGCTGGAAACCGTATCATCTCTGATCTGGTCAAGGCGGGCAGCAAGAGAGTCGCGATGTACCAGCGGATGGGCAGCGCAATCGATGCTGCGGGCACTGGTGTAAAGGCGCTGCAGCAGATCCAGTTCCGCTTCCTGATGGCCGCCGCTGCTGCTGGTGTGATTGACTTGGAACTTGACGCCGATGAGTTGCGGGCGCTGATGAAGGAGCAGGAGGGCGAGCTGCGCCTCAGCCTGCAGGCCTCCAGCCTTGCCGCTTCTGCTTATACCTATCAGGAATTCTCGGATGCTGAAGTGCAGGCCTATGTCGAGGCCCTGGAGGAGGAGCCTATGCAGCGGGTTTATGAACTGCTGAACGCGGTCCAGTACGAGATCACTGCCAACCGGTTCGAGGAGCTCGCGCACCGTATGGCGGAGCTGACACCGGGCCAGGATATCTGATTTCCGCAGGGCGTCTGAAAAGCCTGTGGAAAACGGTTGACACCCCCGGAATTCCGAACCATAAGCCCGCATCCCGGCCCGGAATCCGTGCGCCGGGGTTTATTTGTCATACGCCCATCCAAGGGCGCGCTGTTCGAGGCGGCATCTGCCGAAACGCCCGCAAGGGGGCCGTAGGACGCGGTTAGAAAAGGAAAGACGCACATGTTTGCGGTCCTCAAGACTGGCGGCAAGCAGTACAAGGTTCAGGCGGGCGACGTGCTCCGCGTTGAGAAACTTGCTGCAGATGCCGGCGACACCATCCAATTCAACGAAGTTCTGATGCTGGGCGGCGACGCTCCGGTTGTTGGTGCTCCGCTGGTTGACGGCGCAGCCGTCAAAGCAGAAGTGATCGAGCAGATCAAAGGCGAGAAGCTGATCCACTTCGTCAAGCGCCGCCGGAAGCACTCCTCCAAGCGCACCAAAGGCCACCGTCAGAAGCTTACCCTGGTCCGGATCACCGAGATTCTGGCTTCGGGCGCAACCAAAGCCGCTCCGAAAGCTGCTGCCAAAGCCAAAGCTGCTCCGGCCGCTGAAGCTGCTGCAGGTTCGGACGACCTGACTGCCCTGACCGGTGTTGGTCCCGCTGCTGCCAAGAAACTGGCAGAAGCCGGCCTGACCACTTTCGCCCAGATCGCAGCCTTGTCCGCAGACGACATTGCTGGTATCGAGGCGATCAAAGTGAAGCCCGAGTGGGTTGAGCAGGCCAAAGAACTGGCCAAAGGCTAAGTAGAGAGAGAATGGCACATAAAAAAGCTGGCGGTTCCTCCCGTAACGGCCGCGACT
>JABXIA010000114.1 GCA_013373325.1 Paracoccaceae bacterium | reverse complement strand
AGGTTCAGCTCGGTGGTGGTGCCGGTCTGGATGCAGACGGTGGCGCCGTCCAGTTCCTTGGCCGAGGACACGCCCAGCTCTTTCGGGACCATGAAGCCCTGGCCGTCATAGTAGTTGACGCCCACGAATTCGAACTTCAGGTCAACATCGCGGCTGAAGGTCCAGGTGGTGTTGCGGGCCAGCATGTCGATTTCGCCAGACGCCAGCGCGGTAAAGCGGGTCTTGCCGGTGGTCGGCACGAATTCGACAGCGTTGGAGTCGCCCAGCACGGCTGCAGCCACAGCACGGCACACGGCAACGTCAAAGCCTTCCCATTCACCGTTTGCATTCGGGGCCGCAAAACCGACCAAGCCGGTGGTGACGCCGCAGTTCAGCTTGCCGCGGGCCTTCACGTCGTCCAGCGTGCCGGCAGATGCTGCGCCAGCCGCAAGACCGGCAAAGGTCATTGCGCCCAAAATAACGGATTTTTTCATATTTACCTCTTCCTGATAGCCCGCCATTCGGCGGTTCTTATTTTCCGGCGATCCCCCGCCGGATATGAGACTGAAGAAGGGTTTGCCCCTAATTCGTGGCTGAGTTTGGGCGCATTCATCAGCAAACGTCAAGGGCGGTATCAGGAATTTCGATGTACGAATTCCGCACGAACGGGGTCCGCGCGGAATTTTATTTCAGGTCCGGCCCTGGATAAGTAATTTCTTATCCGGTCAGGAGAAATCGTAGAATCGCTTGGCGTGCAGGAATTCCTGCCGTTTCACCTCGGCTGCGGCCTGGGCTTCCTCGTCCTCACCCCACTGCTCTTCCTGCCAGCGTTCATCCAGGCGCGACAGCTGCCAGATCTCATCGGCGCTGCGCCAGCCCGAAGCGGCCGCAAACCCAAGGATCAAAGAGCCTGAAATGCCTACCAGGTCGTGAAATGCGGCCAGCTGGAAAGGCGTCATGGCACGGGTTTTCTCTGCCAGAACCGCCAGGGCCGCGGCCTCCTGCGGCTGGTGCAGAACCCCGGTCCGGGACTGCAGGCGCACCCCCAGTTCCGCTTCCGCCCAGTCCAGAACCGGGTCCCATTCGGCGGCCTGCCGGGCCGCAAGTTCAACCGGAGAGTCCGCCCGGTAGCACAAGAGATCGCTGTCGCCGTACTCAGACAGCATCGCCGCAACTTCGCTGTGCTGATGTGTCACCTTGTCGATTGCGGCATTTGCAGAGCGGGTGCATGGCATGGTTTTCGGATCAACTGATTCGGTCTGGGCCTCCCATTCGGCGGCAATTGCCTCGCACATGTCCCGTGTCGGCACCGTCAGCGGCGCCTTCGCCGGCGTCTTGACCCGGCGGCCGTCCAGCTCCACTGCGAAACCTTCTACGGTTTCTGCCACGGTGACCTCTTTCCAGAACCGCTTTTGTGCCCAGCCGCTCATATCCTAGCCCTTCCAGATCTCTGCCAGCAGCGGGCGCAGCTCCGCGAAATCGCGGATCAGGTAGTCGGCGCCCAATGTCTCTGCCGGGTGATAGCCCCAGGGCACGGCGATGGTGGTGACCCCCGCTGCGCGCCCCATTTCAATGTCAAACCGCGTGTCGCCGATCATCACGGTGCTTGCCCGCTCCACACCGGTCTCCGCCATCGCCGTCAGCACCATCGACGGATGCGGCTTGGACGGGTGGTGATCGGCCACCTGCCGGGTCACAAAGCAATTCAGCCCATGCGCCGCGATCAGCGCCTCCACGCCGCGCTGAGATTTGCCGGTGGCGACCCCCAGCAGGTATTCCGGCACCTCATTGAGTTCCGCCAGCATCGCCCGCGTGCCGGGATAGAGCGGTGAATGCGCCGCGCCCGCCGCCTCGCGCGCCAGCATGTAGGAGGACTTGTAGCCCTCCACCAGCGCCTCCAGCGTGGCGGCGTCCTGCTCCGGCGCCAGTTCCTGCATCGCCAGCGGCAGCGACAGGCCGACAATGGACAGGATCCTTTCGCGCGGCGGCACGTCCAGGCCAACCCCTTGAAACGCCTCTACCATCGCGCCGGTGATCGCGCCCTGGCTGTCCACCAGGGTGCCGTCGACGTCAAACAGGATCAGCCGCAGGTCCGCGCTCACTTCAGATCCTCGAACGGGTCGTCCGCTGCCAGATCCTCGGTCCAGCCGAAAGTGTCCCAGCTTTCCTTCATATGCTCCGGCAGCGGCGCCACCACCGAGACCGGATTGTGCGTCACCGGGTGCTCAAACACCATCCGGCGCGCGTGCAGATGCAGCTTCTTGGAGATCACCCCGCCGATCGAGGCCCCCCAGCCGTCGCCCAGGTTCTCCTGACCCGAGCCGCCGTATTTACCGTCGCCCGCAATCGGATGGCCCATGCCGGACATATGCGCCCGCAGCTGGTGGGTGCGGCCGGTGATCGGCTCCATCGCCACCCAGGCGGCGCGGCTGGCCACCCGGTAGAGCGTGGCATAAAGCGTATGCGCGCGCTTGGCCCCAGGCGTGTCGTCGATGTCGTGCGGATGCACGTTGATCATCTTCTCGCCTTCGCCGGATTTGCCATGCCCCGGCGCCTTGACCAGCCCGTTCTTGATCTCGCCCAGGTACGGCGTTGGCACGCCGGCCACCAAGGCCCAGTAGATCTTGCGGGTGTTCTTGTGGCGGAAGGCAGCGGTCAGCCCCTGGGCTGCCTTGCGGTTCCTTGCCAGCACCAGCACGCCAGAAGTGTCCTTGTCGATCCGGTGCACCAGTTTGGGTTTGTCTTCCAGCCCGAACTTCAGCGCCTCGGCCAGACCGTCCACATGTTTGGTGGTGCCGGAGCCGCCCTGCACCGCCAGCCCGGCGGGTTTGTTCAGCACGATCACGTCATCGTCGCGGTAAATCACGCAGTCGCGGATCATCTTGGCGTCGGCATCGGAAACCCGCATCTCGCGCGGGGCGGCAGGTTTCAGGTCGCTGTCCGCCAGCGGCGGCACCCGCACCACCTGCCCCGCCTCGACGCGGGTATTGGCCTTCACGCGGGCACCGTCCAGCCGCAGCTCGCCCTTGCGGCACATCTTCTCGATGCGGCCCTGGTTCACATGCGGAAACAGCCGCCGCAGCCAGCGGTCAATGCGCTGCCCGCCATCGTCTTCGCTGACGGTAATCATCTGAACGCCGCTCATGCGAACACTCCTCTTGCGGCCATCAGGCCCAGAAACAATCCGCCGACCGACAGGCCCACGGACAAAGCTACATAGAGCGCCGCCTGCCCGAAGGCGCCGCGCTCGATCAGATTGGCGGTCTCCAGCGAGAACGCCGAGAAAGTGGTGAACCCGCCCAGCAGACCGGTCATCACCAGCGGGCTGAGCCAGGTCAGGTCCCGCAGCGCCGCCACCACGAACATCCCCATCAGAAACGAGCCGAGGATGTTCACCGTCAGGATCGCCACCGGGAAATCGTGATGCCCCAGCAACCGGATGATGCCCAGACCTGCCAGATAGCGGCACACCGCCCCGATTGCGCCGCCAAGGGCCACCATGGAAACCGAAGAAATCATCCCCGTCCTGTCGCCGGCACAGGCAGGGATGTCAAGTTTTGCCCGTGTTGCACGGCGCGCAGGGCTGCCGGCAAATGGCTCCCGGTTCTTTCATCTTGCTCCAAATACTCCCGCCGGAGGCAGCGGCTTT
>JABXIA010000140.1 GCA_013373325.1 Paracoccaceae bacterium | reverse complement strand
GGCAGCTCCACGAAGTCGCGTGCCACCGAGGTGCCCGAGATGCTCTCGTAAGTCACATCCGACAGCATCTGGTGCAGCGCGTGGCCAAATTCATGAAACAGGGTGCGGGCGTCGTCCCAGGACAAAAGCGCCGGATCGCCCTTGGCGAAATTGCAGACGTTGATCACCACCGGCGCTTGCACCTCCGGGAACTTGGCCTGCTGCCGCATGGCGGAGCACCAGGCGCCGGAGCGCTTGGAGCCGCGGGCGAAATAGTCGCCGATGAACACCGCCACATGGCTCCCGTTCCGGGTCACTTCCCAGGCGCGGCAGTCGGGGTGGTAAAGCGGCACATCCAGCGGTTTGAACTCCAGCCCGAACAGACGGTTCGCGCAGGCAAAAGACGCTTCGACCAGCCGTTCCAGCTGCAGGTAGGGCTTCAGCGCAGCCTCATCCAGGTCATGCTCTGCCTTGCGGCGTTTCTCGGCGTAGTAGCGCCAGTCCCACGGTTCCAGATCGCCGTTGACGCCGTCTGCCTGCATCATTTCAGTCAGGATCTGCGCGTCTTCATCGGCGCGCGACTTGGCCGCCTCCCAGACCTCCATCAAGAGCCCGCGAACTGCCTCCGGCGTCTTGGCCATTTCAGTTTCGAGTTTATAGGCTGCGAAATTCTCGTAGCCCAACAACTGCGCGCGTTCTTCACGCAGCTGCAAGATCTCCGCTGCGATGGCGCGGTTGTCGGTCCCGCCGCCATTGGCGCCGCGGGCGGCCCAGGCGTTGAAGGCTTTCTCGCGCAGGTCGCGGCGCGGCGAGAACTGCAGAAAGGGCGTGATCAGCGAACGGGACAGGGTGACCACCGGGCCGTCCTTGCCCTTGTCCTCGCCGGCCGCACGGGCCGCTTTGACCACAAACTCCGGCAGGCCTTCCAGATCGTCCTCGCTGAGCTCCATGTACCACTCGCGCTCATCCGCCAGCAGGTTCTGGGTGAACTGGGTGCCCAGGGTGGCCAGCCGCCCCTTGATCTCCTGCATCCGGGTGTCGGCTTCACCTTCCAGCGCCGCGCCGCCTCGGACAAAACCGCGGTGGGTCAGCATCAGCACCCGCTGCTGTTCATCCGTCAGGTCCAGCTCTGCCCGCTGATCCCACACCGCCTTGATACGTGCATAAAGCGCCTTGTTGGCGGTGATGGCGGAGAAATGCGCCGCAAGTTTCGGAGAGAACGCCCGCTGCAGCTCTTCCCGCCTGGGGTTGCTGTCGGCGCCGGCCACCGTGAAGAACACACCCAGCACCTGCTCCAGCTCGCGGCAGGGTGTCTCCAGCGCCTCGATCACATTGGCAAAGCCGGGCGGCTCGGAACTGTTTGCGATGGCGTCGATCTGTGCCTTGTGCGCTTCCAGCGCCTGCTCCAGCGCGGGGGCAAAATCCTCATCGGAAATGCTGCTGAACGGGGCAATTTCAAACGGCGTGTCCCAGCGGGACAGAAGCGGATTGGACATGTGAATGATCTCCTTTGCAGGTGACGCTAGCGGCAAAGAGTGGGGGCTGCAATTGGCCTTTCCCAGCGACGCGCAGAAGGCTCAGCCGCCTGCCCCGTCACCCTCCGTCAGCTCTGCAGGAATGATGCGGATGGGCACGTCAGCGATATTTGCCGCCCGGGCGATGCGCCATTCGAACCGGCCCATCTTGCCATCGGTGTCGATCAGCACGACCACCGGCTCCTTACCGGTGATCTCTGCCGAAAACAGCGCCTGCTGAAGGCTGTCGAGGCTGCTGCGCTTGTCCAGACCGAACTCGATGACCCGGTTTCCGTTCTCGCAATCGGTGCGGATCGAGGCCGCACCGCCGGGATAGGTGAAATCATGCACCTGTTCCGGCTGGCCGCCGAACAGGGTGCCGCAAAGGAGCGCGATGAAATAGGCTTCGTTCACTGGCAGGGGTCAGCTTTCCGCCTTACCGCCGCAGGCCGGGCAATCCGCCCGGCGGGACAGGCGGATCTTGCGGGTTTCACCGTAGAGCCCGTCATAGATCAGCATCTCGCCCCGCAGTACCGCGCCCGCGCCGGTGATCTGCTTGACTGCCTCAACTGCCATCATCGACCCGACCACGCCGGGCAGCGGGCCGACCACCCCGGCCTCGGAACAGCTGGGCGCAAGACCGGCTGCGGGCGCCTCCGGAAAGATGCACTGGTAACAAGGGCCGTCCTGGGCTGGATGGAAGACGCTCAGCTGCCCCTCCCACTGCGACAGCGCGCCGGAAATCAGCGGCTTGCCCAGCGCAACAGCGGTGCGGTTGGCCAGATAGCGGGTTTCGGAATTGTCAGTGCCGTCGAGGATCAGATCATATTCAGCAAACAGCTCCGCCGCGATCTCTTCGGTCAGGCGGCGGTTGTAGGGGTGCACATCGACATAGGGGTTCTGCGCCTGCATCGCGGCCTGGGCCGAGAACACCTTGGGCTTGCCGATGTCTTCGTCCCGGTGGATCACCTGGCGCTGCAGGTTGGCATTATCGACCAAATCGTCGTCGATCACCCCGATAGTGCCGACGCCGGCCGCCGCGAGGTATTGCAGCGCAGGCGCGCCCAGCCCGCCCGCGCCGATCACCAGCACCTTGGCCTTCTTCAGCTTCTTCTGCCCCGGCCCGCCCAGTTCCCGCAGGACAATATGGCGGGCATAGCGGTCAAGCTCGCTTTCGGTGAAGGTGCCGGCGGGCTGGTTCATCTCTGGTTCCTGAGGCTGGGCGCGGTTTTTCAAAGCCGTCACGATACGCGCATAGAACCCGGCCACAAGGGCAAAGCTGCCGAGCATCAGCCAGGGTGCTGCCGAGCCGCCGGTGCCTTCGCGCAGCGGGTGCCCGTCCGGCAGCGTCAGCTGCACGGCCAGCACGGCGATGAACAGCACCGCAAGCAGTATGATCCGCAGATTGCGGGGCAGCCCAAGGAAGCGTCCGCCCCACCAGATCAGCGCGGCAAGGATGAGAATGCGCAGCATCAGCCGCGCCCGGTGGAGCCGAAGCCGCCGTCGCCCCGCTCAGTGCCTGCCAGCGAGTCGACAACTTCAAACCGCGCCTGCAGAACGGGGGCCACCACCATCTGGGCGATGCGCTCGCCGTGAAGAACCTCAAAGGGTTTCTGCCCTGCATTCATCAGGATCACGCCCAGCGGCCCGCGGTAGTCGCTGTCGATGGTGCCCGGCGTGTTGGGCAGGGTGATTCCATGCTTCAGTGCCAGACCCGAACGCGGGCGGACCTGCACCTCATAGCCCGCAGGGATCTCAATCCGCAGACCCGTCGGCACCAGCTTACGCTCCCCCGGCTGCAGCATCAGGCAGCCGCGGTCCGGCAGGTTGGCGCGTACATCGGCGCCGGCGGCACCAGCAGTTTCATAAGACGGCAGCGGCACGTCCCGGTCCGCCCCTTCATCGTGGATCACACGGATAGTCACCATCCCCGCTCCCCCTTCATCTTTCCAAAAATACTCAAGTTCACCCGGCCAGCGCCGCCGCAATCCGGTCCGCCAGCCTGCGGGCAACTTCGTCCTTGCCCATCCGCGGCCACTCCTCAGCGCCTTCGTCAGAGATCAAGATCACCGCGTTTTCGCTGCCGCCCATAATGCCGGTCGCGGGGGAGACATCATTGGCCACGATCCAGTCACAGCCCTTGCGCTTGCGTTTGGCGGTAGCGTTCTCGATCACGTCGTTGGTTTCCGCGGCAAAGCCGACCACCAGACCGGGGCGGCCCGCCTTCATCTGCGAGACAGTTTTCAGAATGTCGGGGTTTTCCGCGAACTCCAGTACCGGCAGCCCGTCCTTGGATTTCTTCAGCTTCCGGTCAGAGGCGCTGGCCACCCGCCAGTCCGCAACCGCAGCGGCAAAAACGCCGGCATCCGCAGGCAAAGCCGCCTGCACCGCCGCCTCCATCTCGCGGGCGCTTTCCACCGGTACAACCTGCACGCCCTCAGGCGGGCGCACCGCTGCCGGGCCCGTGATGAACACCACTTCCGCTCCCAGATCGCGCAGAGCACGGGCCACCGCTGCCCCCTGCGCCCCGGAGGAACGGTTGGCAATGTAGCGCACCGGATCAATCGGCTCATGCGTGGGGCCGGAGGTCACCAGGATGCGCTTGCCCTTCAGCGGACCATCCGCGAGCCTGGCCGCAATCGCCGCAAGAATTTCCTCCGGCTCCGCCATCCGGCCGGGCCCGAACTCACCGCAGGCCATGCTGCCGTCGTTGGGGCCGATGAAAGACAAACCGTCCTTTTTCAGGGTTTCAAGATTGCGCTGCGTTGCCGGGTGCTCCCACATGCGGACGTTCATCGCAGGCGCCAGCAGCGCCGGGGTGTCGGTTGCCAGCAGCAGCGTCGAGGCGAGGTCATTTGCAGACCCTTGCGCCATTTTCGCCATCAGATCGGCGGTGGCCGGCGCCACCACCAGAAGGTCGGCGCTGCGCGACAGCTGGATGTGGCCCATCTCGGCCTCGGACGTCAGGTCGAACAGCTCCTGATGCACAGCAGTCCCGGCCAGCGCCGAAACCGACAGGGGCGTCACGAACTCAGCGCCGGCCCTGGTCAGCACCGGCGTCACCCGCGCGCCCTGATCCTGCAGGCGGCGGATCAGCTCCAACGACTTATAGGCCGCAATGCCGCCGCCGATGATCAGTAGAATATGTTTGCCAGCCAGCATCTGCGCATCCTCGCCCGGTTTCCCGCGACCTTACTGCGGCGCGGCAAAAGTGTGAAGCAGTCAGCCATCCTTGCGGAAGGCCAGACAGGGATCAGGCCGCTCGACCGATGGCGCATCCAGCACCAGATCAAATTGCCCGCTTATCTGCCCGTCCTCCGACTGCCCCAAACTGCGGATCTCTGCGTCGGGACGTGCCTTCGCCAGATAGACGGCAAGTCCCCGGTCAGTGCGGGCATGGCCGTTGCCGGTGATGACAGCAACCGGGCCGCCGGTTTCTGCCAAGGCCTTGTCAGCAGCTGCCGCCAGCGCAGCATCGCGAAAGCGCTGGAAGTCCACTAGGATTGGCAGCATTTCCTCTGGTATCGCGTTGCAATGATTGATCTGCTGATCCTCTTCCCTTGCGGCCTGCTCCGCTTTCGGCAACGGCTGATCCAGGCCAAAGCGGACGGAAGCCGTTGTGCCGAAATAAGCCGCAATCCCGTCACTCATGACTTCAGGGGCATCTTCCCGCGGTACCAAGGCACCATATTGGCGCGCACTTTTGGCCGCTGCAAAAACCGGGGCATACAGGCCGAACTCCGGCCAGCCGCTATCGGCCCAGTTCAGCGCTTTGGCCGCCTGCTCTGCATCACCGAGAATACCGGCTTCCAACCCCTCCGCTTGCACTGCCGTGATCATCTCCCACACCACGGCCCTGGGCTGCAGTTCCAGCAGAATCTGCGCCTGCCGCTGGTGATGGACCGGGTTGTCATGAACCTCGCCCAGAATCACCACATCCGCGCCCCGCAGTGTCTCAGCTGCGCCGGACAGCTCGTCCGCACCGGCACCGGACACGCAAAGCGCCGCCAGAACGGCGGCGCTTGCAATCATTTTCAGGCCGTTCAATCGCTTTCTCATGAAAGCAGTTTGTGCACCTCGCGCGATTGGCCTTCAAGGCATTTGCGCATCTTCTGGAAGGCGCCTGCCTCCAGCTGGCGCACCCTCTCCTTGGACAGGCCAAGTTCGGTGCCAAGGCTTTCGAGCGTGCGCGGGCGTTCGCGCAGCTTGCGCTCGGTGATGATGAACCGCTCGCGGTCGTTCAGCGCCTGCAGCGCGCCCACCAGCCATTTGCGCAGCTGACGCCGGTCATGGCGCTCCTGAACCAGTTCCTCAGCCTGCGAGGCTTCATCTTCCAGCGCGTCAATCCATTCGCGGCCCTCTTCATCCGCAGATTGAATCGCATTGAGCGAGAAGTCGGCACCGGACAGACGCCCCTCCATCATTTCAACGTCGCGCAGCGGAACCCCGATTTCTGTGGCGATTTTCTGATGCAGCTGGTGCCGGTCCAGCTTCACGCCCGTCACCCGCGCTTCGCGCTCGAACTGCGCCTGCACCCGGCGCATGTTGAAGAACAGCGACTTTTGCGACGAGGTGGAGCCGGTGCGGACCATCGACCAGTTGCGCATCACATAATCCTGGATCGATGCCTTGATCCACCAGACCGCATAGGTCGAGAACCGCACCCCGCGGTCCGGATCGAATTTATCTGCCGCCTTCATCAGGCCCAGGCCTGCCTCCTGGATCAGGTCGTTCATCGGCGCCCCATACCGCTTGAACTTGGCCGCCATGGAAATGGCCAGGCGCATATAGGCGTTGATAAGCCGGTGCAGCGATTGCACGTCGCGATCGTCCCGCCAGGCATAGGCCAGGCGCCGCTCAGTCTCTGCATCCAGAAGTTCCGCCTTCATTGCCTGTCTCGGCAATGGGTTTTCGGTTGTTTGATCAAGTGCCATTGTGATTTCCCCCCGGAAACTAATTAACAAACTGCCGCCTGCAGGCGTGCTTACAACAATTGGAGGCCCGGCTTTCATAGGCCGGCAGCAACAGCGCAGCGGATAAGACTTACGGCTCATCCAAAGGCCAAAATGGAAAAGTTAAATTATATCTTGGCCCCTGCGCAGCCTATCCCGGCCTTAAATAAGTGGAACCCCGGGACGCTGCGGTCTCTTGTCTTCACCGGGCCCTGCAGTTACCCACAGGAACGGCTTCGGACTCACAGGTTAGCAAAAAATGCCGTTAAATGTAACTTTTATTCTAGGCGGCGCTGCCTCGGGGAAATCGGCATTCGCCGAACAGCTGTGCGCAACCGCCGGAAAAGACAAAGTTTACTGGGCAACCGCGCAAGTTTTCGACACCGAAATGCGCGAAAAAGTGTTCCGACATCTTGAACAAAGAGGGGCTGGATGGACCACTTTTGAGGAACCGGAAACAGCTTCGAAGGTTCTGGCGCCCCTTGTTTCCTCCCAGATCTGCCTGATGGACTGCGCAACGATGTGGCTGACCAACCATCTGCTTGCGGAACACGATCTGGACGCCGCCACCGAAGACTTGCTGTCCGCCGTGGACCGCTGCCGGGCCGACCTTGTGATTGTCTCCAATGAAACCGGGCTGGGCATTGTGCCGGAAAACAAACTGGCCCGCCGTTTCCGCGAGGCCCAGGGACGCCTGAACATCGCGCTGGCCGCACGGGCGGACACTGTGGTTCAGGTGACCGCCGGGCTGCCGCTGGTTCTGAAGGGCACGCTGTGATCACCCGCCTGTTCCTGGTGCGGCATGGGCCAACCCACGCGAAATGCATGGTCGGCTGGTCCGATTTGCCTGCGGATTTGTCGGACACCGCAGCACTGTGCCGCTTGTCGGACTACCTTCCTGCCGGGGCGCTGGTGGTCTCCTCAGACCTGTCCCGGGCGGTTGACACTGCCAGTGCGATCCAGGGCAGCCGGGAACGCCTGCCCCACGCCGAGGCGTTGCGCGAAATTCATTTCGGCGCTTGGGAGCTGCGCAGCTGGGCCGAAGTCGACGCCGAGGACCCCGAGCGCATCCGCGCCTATTGGGAAACTCCGGGAGACGTGACCCCGCCTGACGGTGAAAGCTGGCATCAGGTCTGCAACCGGGTCAACGCTGCGATTGACGGGCTGGTCGATGCGCACCGGGGCCGCGACCTGATCGTGGTCGGCCACTTCGGCCAGATCCTGACCCAGATCCAGCGGGCTGAGATGCTGACAGCGGAGGAGGCCTTTGCCCACCGGATCGACAACCTTTCGGTCAGTGAGGTCTCCCTTGGGCCGGATGGCTGGAAGGCTGGAAAGATCAATCACCTGCCGTGACGTGTGCCATCACAAACATTCCATTTTGAAATGCGCGGGTCCGCGCTAGCGTCCTGTCATGGCTTACGAAATCTATATTGGCGACCGCATGTATTCCAGCTGGTCATTGCGCGGCTGGCTCATGCTCGAAAAATTCTCCCTGCCCCACACCGTGCATATGGTGGGGCTGTATTCCGGAACCATGGCGCAGGACATGGCGCATCTGGCCCCGGCACGGCTGGTACCCGCGCTGCGCACGCCGGAGGGGCTGGTGGTGGGCGAAAGCCTGGCCATTGCCGAAACCCTGGCCGAACGACACCCGGACGCCGGCCTCTGGCCCGCAGATCCTGCACAACGCGCCACAGCGCGCTGGCTGGCGGCGGAAATGGTTGGCGGCTTCTCGGCCTTGCGCAGCGAATGCCCGATGCAGCTGGCCCATATCTATGAAGGCTTCGAGGTGTCGCGCGGCGTGAAGGCCGACCTGGACCGGATCGAGGCGCTGTTTGCCCATGCCCTCAAGGTTTCAGGCCAAGGCAGCGGTTACCTGTTCGGGGCGTATTCATTGGCGGATGTGTTCTACACCCCGGTTGCGGCCCGGATCGCGGGGTACGGCCTGCCGATTTCCGCAGAAACCCACGCCTATTGCAAGCTCCTGCTGTCCGATCCGGCGGTCCTGCAGTGGCAGGCCCTGGCCCATGAGGTCAGCTATGACCCGCAACCCTACGCGATGGACCTGCCGAAGCGGCCCTGGTCGCTGGACTGAAACTGAAACCACCGCGAAAACTGCGTGAATTCGCAGCACACCGCCACTCCCGTTAACCAATTGGAAACCACGATTTCCAAGCATCTCTCCCTGACCTTTCGAAAGGCGGGGAGAGATGACAGCACGGTCCTACACGGTTGCTTTTCAAGGCGTCGAAGCCCGCCAGGTCGAGGTGCAATGCGCCGTTGCGCCTGGATTGCCGGCCTTCTCAGTCGTTGGATTGCCGGACAAAGCGGTTCAGGAAGCCCGTGAACGGGTCCGGGCCGCCTTTGCGGCAATGTCCATCGCCCTGCCCTCGCGCCGGATCACAGTCAATCTGTCGCCTGCCGGCCTGCCCAAAGAGGGCAGCCATTTCGACCTGCCGATTGCGCTGGCGCTGCTGGCCGCCATCGGGATCGTTCCGGCAGAAAAGGCTGAGGAAACCATTGCCCTTGGCGAGCTGTCGCTGGACGGCCAGCTGATGCCGGTGGCCGGCGCCCTGCCCGCTGCGGTCACGGCCGCTGAGGAAGGCAGGATGCTGCTTTGCCCGAAGCCCTCAGGGCCGGAGGCTGCCTGGGTCGACGCCGCCCAGGTGATTGGCGCTGCCACCCTGACAGAGGTGGTGCAGCATTTCACCGGCCAGCGGCGCATCGAACCTGCAAGGCCGGGTGAGGCCGTCCTTGGCCTAGGCAGCAAGGACCTGCGCGATGTGAAGGGACAGGAGATCGCAAAAAGGGCGCTGGAAATCGCCGCCGCCGGGCGCCACCATATGCTGATGGTCGGCCCGCCAGGATCGGGCAAGTCGATGCTGGCGGCGCGGCTGCCCTCGATCCTGCCACCGCTCACACCGGCAGAGGCGCTGGAAACCTCGATGATCCATTCCCTCTGCGGCCTGATCGATGAGGGCGGCATCAGCCGTGCACGCCCGTTCCGTGAGCCGCACCACACGGCGTCCATGGCTGCAATTGCGGGCGGCGGGCGCCGGGCGCAGCCAGGCGAGATCAGCCTGGCCCACAACGGCGTGCTGTTCCTTGATGAGCTGCCTGAGTTCGGCCGCCCGGTACTGGAAACCCTGCGCCAGCCGCTGGAAACCGGAGAGGTGATGGTGGCCCGCGCCAATGCTCATGTGAAATATCCCAGCCGCTTCATGCTGGTCGCCGCCGCCAACCCCTGCAAATGCGGCTACCTGGCCGATGCCAACCGCGCCTGCTCTCAAGCCCCCATTTGCGGGGCGAACTACCTGGGCCGGATTTCCGGGCCGCTGCTGGACCGGTTCGACCTGCATGTGGACGTGCCGCCCGTAGATGTGGCCGACCTGGAATTGCCGCCCAGCGCCGAAGGCTCTGCCGAAGTTGCCCAACGCGTGGCGATTGCCCGGGAAATGCAGACCGCCCGGTTCAAAGACCATCCCGGCCTGCGGCAGAACGCGGACGCCGAAGGCGCGTTGCTGGAGGAAATCGCTGCCCCTGACGCAGAAAGCCGCGACCTGCTGGTCCGGGCGGCCGAGCGCTTCGGCCTCAGCGCGCGCGGCTATCACCGGGTGCTGCGTGTCGCACGCACCATTGCGGATCTCGCCTGCGAGGAGCAAGTGCAGCGCAAGCATTTCGCCGAGGCGCTGAGCTTCCGGCTGCCGGGCTGAACCTCAGACCTTCGCTTCGATCGCCTGCCAGACTTTCTCCGCGATATTCACACCGTCGAACCGCTCCAATTCCTGAATGCCGGTCGGCGAAGTCACGTTGATCTCCGTCAGGTAATTGCCGATCACATCGATGCCGACAAAGATCTGGCCTTTCTCGCGCAAAAGCGGGCCGATGGCGGCGCAGATCTCCAGATCGCGCTCGCTCAGCCCGATCTTCTCAGGCCGGCCGCCCACATGCATGTTCGACCGGGTTTCACCCGCCGCGGGCACCCGGTTGATCGCGCCCACCGGCTCGCCGTCGACCAAGATCACCCGTTTGTCGCCATTGCTGACATCGGGCAGGAATTTCTGCACGATCAGCGGCTCGCGGCTGAAGCCGGTGAACAGCTCATGCAACGAGGTGAGGTTGCGGTCGTTTGCGTCCAGCCGGAACACGCCCGCGCCGCCATTGCCGTACAGCGGCTTCAGGATCACATCGCCGTGCTTTTCCTTGAACGCCTTGATGGTCTGCAGGTCGCGGGCGATGGTGGTCGGCGGTGTCAGCTCCGGGAAGTTCAGCACCAGCAGCTTCTCCGGGTAGTTGCGCACCCAGAACGGGTCGTTCACCACCAGCGCCTGCCCCTTCAGCATGTCCAGCAGGTGGGTAGAGGTAATGTAGTGCATGTCAAACGGAGGGTCCTGGCGCAGCCAGACCACGTCGAAATCCGCCAGGTCAACCTCGCGTTCCGGTCCCAGCACCGCGGGAGTGCCTTCCACCCGCTGCACAGTCATGTCGTGGCCGCGGGCAGTGATGCGGCCTTCCTGATAGGCTAGCTGGTCGGGGCCGTAATAAAACAGCTCATGGCCGCGCGCCTGGGCTTCCTCGGCCAGGCGGAAGCTGCTGTCGGCGTTGATGTCCACGCCCATGACCGGGTCCATCTGGAAGGCGATTTTCATGGCAGTATCCCTCGTAAGCTGACCGAATACATGGCCCACAGAACGCCGGGGTTCAATGGGGCAGGCGCGGATCAGTCAAAGCCGAAGGCGTTTTCGATGATCTCGACAGCGCCGGAGCCATCGACCAGCGCCGCGTCGAAGCGGACCGGCGTCAGCTGGCCTTTCGGTTCGTTTTCCAGATACTGCCCGCCGCTGGCATAGATCCGCTCCGCCTGCCGCGGTGTGATGCGCAGCGCCGCGTTGGCTCTGGTGGCGCTGTGCTTCACCTCGACAAACACCAGTTCTTCGGGACCGCGCAGGATCAGGTCGATCTCGCCGCCCGGCCCCCGCCATCGGCGCTCGGCCACGGTGTAGCCGCGCATTTCATAGTGGCGCGCGACGATCTCCTCCGCCGCCTCTCCCGCCAGATGCGCGCGGGCGCCGCGGTGCTGGCGGGTGCGGCTCATGGTTCACGCGCCCTTCGCCAGTTGCAGCGCCAGCTGATAAACCTTGCGCCGGGGCAGACCGTGCATCTCGGCGACGATCCCCGCGGCATCCTTGACCGAATTGCCCTGCAAGGCGGCCTGCAGATCGCTCTCCAGATCGCCATCGCTGACCTCTGTCTCCTGCGCGCGGTCGACCAGCAGCACGATCTCGCCCCTGACCGGGTTTCCCTCCAGCCCGGCAGCCAGTTCCGTCAGCGGCGCGCGGCGCACCTCCTCAAACTTCTTGGTCAGCTCGCGGCACAGCGCGGCAGGACGATTGCCCAGCACTGCCGCCATATCCGCAACAGAGGCCGCAACCCGTTTCGGGGATTCATAGAAAATCAGCGTGCCGGGGATTTCGCGCAGTTCCTCCAGACGTTTGCGCCGCGCACCAGAGGCATTCGGCAGGAAACCTGCAAAGAAAAATGCATCCGTGGGCAGCCCCGCCAGCGTCAGCGCTGTGGCCGCAGCAGAGGCTCCAGGCGCACAAGTCACTGCATGGCCCGCCTCTGCCGCCGCGCGGCTGAGGTCGAAACCCGGGTCGGCAATCAGCGGCATCCCGGCCTCTGACGCGTAGGCAACCGACTTCCCCTCGCCTATCGCTTCCAGCAATTTGGCCCGCGCGCCGGTGCCACTGTGGTCGTGGTAGGCAATGATCCGCCTCCCGCCCAGCGGCACGCCGTGAATCTCCATCAGCTTGCGCAGCGAGCGTGTATCTTCAGCTGCAAGCACATCGGCCGATGCCAGCACATCCAGCGCGCGCAGGGTAATGTCGCGGGCGGTGCCGATCGGCGTGGCAACAAAGTAAAGCCCGGGGGACAATATGACATTCTGGTGATTCAACGCTGGACCCGCCTTTTTGGTCGTTTATGATCCGCCCTTAAACCCACACGGCGCCGCAGCGCCGGGAGAACGGAGTTTCAAGCCATTATGTTTGCTGTTTTCAAACGCGCCCGCAAGGCAGCACTGACTGCCGCCGCCGCCATTTCCGCCATCGCCCTGACCGCCTGTGACCCGATTGCCGTCGGCACCGGCCCGACCATCAACACTTCCAAGCCGGTTCCGGTGGCTCTGCTGGTGCCGCGAGGCTCTGCCCAGCAAGGTGACGCCGTGCTGGCAAAGAGTCTGGAGAACGCAGCCCGCATGGCCATCGCCGATCTGGACGGCGTGCAGATCGACCTGCGGGTCTATGACACCGCAGGCAGCCCCGAAGTGGCCTCTGGCGCCGCGCAGCAGGCACTGAAGGACGGGGCCCGCGTGATCCTTGGCCCGGTTTATGCCGAGGCGGCCAATGCCGCTGGAATCGCGGCGCGTCAGCGTGGCGTGAACGTGCTGGCGTTTTCGAACAACCCGGCGATTGCAGGCGGCAACGTTTTTATCCTGGGGCCGACCTTTGACAACACCGCCCGCCGGCTGACCAGCTTTGCCGCCCGCAACGGCAAGCGCAACATTCTGATTGTCGGCGGCAATGACGCCGCAGGCAGCGCCGGGCGCAGCGCAATCCAGCGCGCTGCCGGACAGAGCGGCGTGAACATCGCCGGCAGCGTCGGTTACGAGCTGTCGCAGCAGGGTGTGATCAACGCCATTCCCAGCATCCGGTCTCAGGCAAGTGGCGCAGATGCGGTTTTCCTGACCTCGACCACCGCAGGCGCGCTGCCGTTGCTGGCGCAACTGCTGCCCGAGGCAGGCGTTGACCCGGCAAATAAACAGTACATCGGCCTGACCCGCTGGGATATCCCGCCCCAGACTCTGGCCCTGCCCGGCGTTCAGGGCGGCTGGTTTGCGCTGCCTGACCAAGGCAAGGTCCAGCAGTTCAGCGCCCGCTACCAGGCCAGCTACGGCGCTGCGCCGCATTCCATCGGCAGCCTGGCCTATGACGGCATTGCCGCCATTGGCGCGCTGGTTGCGGCCGGCAAGTCCGACGCGCTGACCGCGGGCGCCCTGACCCAGGGCGCTGGCTTCCAGGGGGCTGGCGGCATCTTCCGTCTGCGGCCCGATGGCACCAATGAGCGCGGGCTGGCCGTTGCCACCATCCAGGAACAGAAAGTCGTGATCATTGACCCAGCACCCAGCAGCTTCGGCGGCGCAGGCTTCTGAGCCTGCCGCCCTGGCGCAACCCTCGGTTAACGGCCATCCTGAACCGCTGGGCCCGCTGATCTGCGGCCCGGCGGAGATTTTTGACGCGGGTGGCATCCGCTCGCAGATCAAAGCGCTGGCAGAAGACACAGCACCTGCAGCCCTGCGCGCGGAAACCGTGAAGATCCTCAAGGCGGCCAACAAGGCCGGGCGCGCGGTCATTGCTGAGGCCTTTGCCAAAAAACCTTTTGCGGCACGGGATCTGACACGCTCGTACACGTTCCTGACCGACGGGCTGGTGACCACAGCCCTGTACGTGGCGAGCGAGCTGCTGCACCCGCTGGCAACCCCGACCCGGGGCGAAAGGATCGCGGTTATGGCGGTTGGCGGTTACGGGCGGGGGGAAATGGCACCGGCCTCGGACGTCGATCTGCTGTTTCTGACTCCTTATAAGATCACCGCCTGGGCCGAGAGCGTGATCGAATCCATGCTCTACATACTTTGGGACCTGCGGCTGAAGGTCGGCCATTCCAGCCGCACCATCAAGGACTGCATCCGGCTGGGCGGCGAGGATTACACCATCCGCACCGCAATGCTGGAGCACCGGTTCCTGGCCGGGCATGCGCCGCTGGCCAAGGAGCTGGACAAGCGCCTGAAGAAGGAGCTGTTTTCCCAGGACGCCCCGGAGTTTGTCGAGGCCAAACTGGCCGAACGCGATGCCCGCCACCTGAAACAGGGGCAGCGCTATATGGTTGAGCCCAACGTGAAAGAGGGTAAAGGCGGCCTGCGCGACCTGCAGTCTCTATTCTGGATCGCCAAGTATCTCTACCAGGTGAAGGACGCCAGGGAGCTGGTGCCGCTTGGACTGTTCCACGCCGAGGAGATGGAGCTGTTCACCAAGGCCGCCAATTTTCTTTGGGCGGTCCGGTCGCATCTGCATCTGGCAACCGGGCGCGCCACCGAACAGCTGACCTTTGACCTGCAGGTCGAAGTCGCCAGCCGCATGGGATACGAGGACAAGGCAGGCCGCCGCGGCGTGGAAGTCTTCATGCAGGAGTATTTCCGCCACGCCACCCGCGTCGGCGATCTGACCCGCATTTTCCTGACCAAGCTGGAGGCCAGCCAGCAGAAAAACGCGCCGCTCCTGGAGCGGATCTTCCGCCGCCGCCCGCGGATCAAGCCCGGCTACAAGGTGGTGCACAACCGGCTGGACGTGATCGACCCCAAGGCGTTCCTGCAAGACCGGCTGAACCTCCTGCGGCTGTTCGAGGAAGCCCTGCGCACCGGCATGCTGATCCACCCGGATGCAATGCGGCTGGTGACCGCCAATCTGCATTTGATCGACGAGGACATGCGCAACGACAAGGAGGCGCGAAAGCTTTTCCTGGACCTGCTGCTGAAACACGGAAACTCCGAACGCGCCCTGCGGCGCATGAACGAACTGGGCGTGCTGTCCGCTTTCCTTCCGGAATTCGAACCCATTGTGGCGATGATGCAGTTCAATATGTATCACTCCTACACGGTGGATGAGCACACCATTCAGGTGATCGCCAACTTTGCCGCCATTGAACGCGGCGAGCTGGAAGACGAGCTGCCGTTGTCGTCTGAAATTCTCCGCAAGGGCCTCAACCGCAAGGTGATGATGGTGGCGATGCTGCTGCACGACATCGGCAAGGGCCGCGAGCAGGATCATTCGATCCTGGGCGCCCAGATCGCCCGCAAGGTCGCGCCGCGGCTGGGGTTGAAGCCCTCGGAATGCGAAACCGTGGAATGGCTGGTGCGCTATCACCTGCTGATGTCGGACATGGCGCAGAAGCGTGACATCGCCGACCCGCGGACAGTGCGCGATTTTGCCAAGGCAGTGCAAACGGTGAAACGGCTTGATCTGCTGCTATTGCTGACCGTCTGCGATATCCGCGGCGTCGGGCCGGACACCTGGAACAACTGGAAGGCAGCGCTGCTGCGCGCGCTCTATGGCCAAACCCGCGCCGCGCTTGAGGGCGGCATGGAGGCCTTGAACCGCGAACACCGCGGCGTCTCCGCCAAGAAAGCCCTGCGCGAGGCATTGCCGAACTGGTCCAAGGCCGACCTCAAAACCGAGACCGCCCGCCACTATCCGCCCTACTGGCATGGCCTGCATGTGACCGCACATGTGGATTTCGCCGAAATGCTGCGCGACTTCACCGCCAAGGGCGATGCAGGAGAGGTCATGATCCGGCTCTATCCGGATGAGGACCGCGACGCGACCCGCGCCTGTTTCGTGATGGAAGACCACCCCGGCATCTTTGCCCGCATCGCCGGTGCCCTTGCCCTTGTCGGGGCCAATGTGGTCGATGCCCGCTCCTACACCACCAAGGACGGCTACGTGACCGATGCCTTCTGGATCCAGGACAGCGAAGGCCACCCCTTTGATCCGATCCGCCTGCACCGGCTGAAACAGATGATCGAAAAGACCCTCAAGGGCGAGGTGATCACCCGCGACGCGCTGAAATCCCGCGACAAGATCAAGAAACGCGAAAAAGCCTTCAAGGTGCCGACCCATATCACCTTCGACAACGAAGGGTCGGAAATCTACACCATTATCGAAGTCGACACCCGCGACCGGCCCGGGCTTCTCTATGATCTGGCCCGGACCCTGGCCTCTGCCAACGTCTACATTGCCAATGCGGTGATCGCGACCTATGGCGAGCAGGTGGTGGATGCCTTCTATGTCAAGGACATGTTCGGCTTGAAATACTACGCGGAATCCAAGCAGCGGACGCTGGAAAAGAAACTGCGCGAGGCAATTGCCGAAGGCGCAAAACGGGCGGATACATGAAACCGATCAAATTGCTGTCGGGCTTCCTGACCGTCGGGTTCTGGACGCTGGCCAGCCGTCTGCTGGGCTTTGCCCGAGAAATCCTGATTGCCGCCTTCATCGGTCCGGGGCCGGTGCTGGACGCCTTCATCGTGGCCTTCCGCCTGCCCAATATGTTCCGCCGCTTTTTTGCCGAAGGCGCGTTCAACGCTGCCTTTGTCCCGGCCTTTTCCAAGCGTTTTGAGGCCGGCGAGGATGCCCGGAGTTATGCCCAGCAGGCCTTCAACCTGCTGGCCGCAGCGGTGCTGGCACTGGTTGGTCTTGGCATGGTGTTCATGCCCGGGCTGGTCTGGCTGACCGCCGGCGGTTTCGTCGGGGACGCTCGGTTTGATATGGCAGTAGGGTACGGCTACATCGTCTTCCCCTACATCCTGTTCATGTCGCTGGCGGCGCTGTTTTCCGGCGTGCTGAACGCCACAGGGCGTTTTGCAGCCGCCGCCGCGGCTCCAGTACTCCTCAACATCTTTGCCTGCGCCGCGATGACAGCCGGGGCCGTTCTGGGCGGCGACGTTGTTGTCTGGCTTGTCTGGACCATCCCGGTTGCAGGTGTTGCACAGCTGACCCTGGTCTGGTCAGCGGCGGAACGGGCCGGCATCCCGCTGCGGCCCGGATTGCCCCGCTGGAATACTGAGATGCGCGATCTGATGCGGGTGGCGCTGCCAGCGGCGCTTGCCATGGGCGTCACACAGATCAACCTGGTCGTCGGCCAGTATGTGGCCTCCGATATCGAAAAGGCCGCCAGTTGGCTGTTCATCGCCGACCGCCTGTACCAGCTGCCCCTGGGGGTCGTGGGCATCGCGGTCGGCATCGTTCTGCTGCCCGCCCTGTCGCGCCGCCTGCGCGCCGGCGACACCTCTGGATCACAAGACGCCTTGTCCCGCGCGGGTGAGTTTTCGCTGCTGCTGGCCGTTCCCTCCGCTGTGGCCTTCATCACCGTGCCGGTGCCGCTCGTCTCCGTGCTTTACGAGCGCGGCGCCACCGGCCCCGAGGACGTCGCCGCAATTGCCGTTGCGGTCGCTATTTATGGCGCCGGCCTGCCGGCCTTCATGCTGCAGAAGGTGCTGCAGCCGCTCTACTTCGCGCGCGAGGACACAAGGACCCCGTTCCGCTATGCCCTGGTTGCCATGGTGGTGAACGCTGGACTGGCCTTCGGGCTGAAACCGGTGCTGGGCTGGGTTGCTCCCGCCATCGCCGCCTCAGCAGCTGGCTGGGCGATGGTGGCGCTGCTGGCGCTCGGTGCCCGCGGCATGGGCGAGGAAGCCCGGTTCGACACCCGCTTCCGCCGCCGCGCCTGGCGCATTCTCGCAGCCTCTGCCGTGATGGGCGCGGTGCTATACGCGGTGGCGCACACCGCGGGCTGGCTGTTCACGCTGGACTACTGGCGGTACCTGTCCCTGCTGGGGCTGGTGCTGCTGGGCGGCGCGGTCTACTTCGCCGCGGGCCAGGCCTTCGGCGCTTTCCGCCTGTCGGAATTCCGCACCGCCCTAAGCCGCCGGAACCGGGCATGAGCCGCCTGTCCTGCCCTGCTGGCACCGTGCTGTTCCGCCCCGGTCAGGACTGCCCCGGCTTTGTTCGGCTCACCGCCGGCCGCATTAAGGTCACCCTGACCGCTGCCAACGGCCGCGAAGTCGTGCTGTACCGCGTCGGCCCGGGCGACGTCTGCCTGCAGACCTTTGCCTGTCTCACCGACGGCCGCAGCTACGCCGCGGAAGGCGTGGCAGAGACCGCGCTGGAGGGCGAGATCCTCCCGCATGCGGCCTTTCGCCAGGCGATGTCAGAGGACGGGGCGTTCCGCAGCGAAGTGCTGACCGCCGTCGCCCGCCGCTTTGCCGACTACGAGCAACTGGTCGAGGACGTCGCCCTGACCGGGTTTGACGCCCGGCTCGCCCGGGTGCTGCTGCGGCTGGCACAGGACAGCGATGAGATCCGCACCACCCATGACGCGCTGGCTGCCGAAACCGCCTCGGGCCGCGCTTTCGTGACCCGCCGCCTGCGCGAATTCGCCCGCCTTGGCTTGGTGGAAACACAGCGCGGGCAGCTGCGCATCCTGGACCGCGCCGGGCTGGAGCGGATGGCTGAGGATGAAACCTGAGCTTTGGTGACTCTGTCACCGACAGCCCCCCCGCCGCGGTCTAAGATGGGCTCAGAATTTCCAACCTGAGTTCGAAAGGACCACGCAATGCCCCGTAACGAAGGCACCCTCGACCGCGCCCTGCGCATC
>JABXIA010000163.1 GCA_013373325.1 Paracoccaceae bacterium | reverse complement strand
TGCCATGCTTGTCATAGGCCGCACCGCCAACCAGATCCTCGCTCACATCGAACTCCAGGCCGCGCTTATCCCCGAACCAGGAGATGATCTTGCGCACCTCGGCCATGACCTCGGGGCCGATGCCGTCGCCGGGCAGAATCAGAATCGATGGGTTGGGCATGGGATCCTCCAAAAAAACAGCTGGCAAGGGCGTAGCGGGACAGCGGGGCAGGGTCAATAACGGCCCTTGGAAATAAAGGGGTAAGATGAGGATTTGCCTGCGCAACGAAGTTGTGGAAGGCGGGTCAGTCCAGCAGCAAATCCACCCAGACCAGCCGGTGGCGGCTGGCGGTTGCTGCGGGAGTATCCTGGCCGTCCGGCCACACCACGCCGCTTGCGGTCACGGTAAGGCCGGCGGAAGGCAGCACATAGTCCACCCGCATGCGGCCTGCGCTTTCCCACTCCACAGTGGCGGTGCCGCCCCGGGGGCTTTGCGGGCGTGCATCCTGAAGCCGCGTGTCGGCCAAAAGGTTGCGGATGGCTTGTTTGCGGCCTTCGCCGAGCTCCGGGTCCAGGTTGGCATCGCCGGCGATCACAAAGGGAGGTTCGGGTGCAGGCCCGATAGCGCCGTCTAGCAGCATTTGCCACAGGCGGATTTCATCGTGGTTGCGTCTGCCATTGCGGTCTTCCGGCCCGTCAAACAGCGGCGGCGTGGCGTGGAAGGTCATCATATTCAGGCGGCGGCCGTCCGGCAGCAGCAGGGGCACCAGCCAGTGAGCTGTTGCGGACAGGCGCTGTACAGCCTGCGCTTCGGCTGAGGGGAAGGGGCTGCCATCCGGGTGTTGCGGCAGCAGGGCGCCCGGGAGGTCCTGCCAAAGAAGGGAAGAGAAGTCGCGGATGCTGTCATGATCCGCCGGCAGCCGCGACAGCAGCGCAATGCCGCCCTGACCGCGGAACCGGCCATAGCCCTGGTTGTCTCGCGGCTCTCCGGTCTTTCCATTGCCATCCATGTCCAGCGGGGCAGGCGGCGGCAGGCCGGAATTGGGTTGCCGGGATATGCGGTGGGGGTAGTCCAGCCCTTGGCCGGCCAGCCGCATGGCCAGTGCTGCCAGCGCCTTGCCTTCGTGGTCCCAGTCGATGCCTTGCAGAGCCAGAACATCCGGCTGCGCGGCGGCGATCACGTCCACGACAGCATCAACCTGCGGATCGTTGCCACGACTGATATCGCGCAGCAGCAGGCCCGGCCCGCCGCGCGACAGTTCCGTGTTGAAAGTGGCGATCCGCAGCGTCTCTGCCCAGCCGGTTCCTGCGGCCAGGATCAAAAGGAGACCCGCTGCCAGCTGTTTCATGCCGTTTGCAGGGTCTCGTCTGCGCCGAGGCTGGCTGCGCGCCGTTTCAGGGCAATCAGCCCGGCAATGCGCAGCATCGCCATACCCCGCATGATCATTGAAGCAGGCACCAGCGCCCAGGCGCTAATCACCCAGATCATCATATGCGGTGATGCCAGGATGCCCGGGTCCACGAGGCCGGAGGCAAGTTTGACCGCGGCGGGCAATGCAAAGGGCAAAAGCGCGCCGCCGGCAATATTGACGCGGCCGTCCCGCTGCAGGCGCTGCACCACGTCTCCGCCGGTTGTGGGGTCGAACAGGGGCAAGTTGACCCAAACATTGAAGGCACCGTTGCCCACCGGCCAGTGGCCGACCCGGATAACCAGCGCAAAGAGGGCAATGGCGGCGGCTGCAATGGCACAGGCCAGCCCGGCTGCGTCACGCACCATCAGCACAACCGGTTCCGGCACCTGCGGCGGCATCATCAGAACCGTCATCTGCACCGGTGAATAGGCAAAGTCGAGACCACCGCCCAGCCAGCTGCCCAGTTGCTGCACCAAGGCGGTCAGCCCTGTAGGCGCGACCGGGTGGGCCGCCAGCAGGCTCAGCGCGCCAACAGTCGCAGCCGCCGCGGCAAACCGCATGCGGTTAATGGGCGGGGCGTTGCGGAATTCGATGAAACTGGGGAAATGGGAAGCGTATTCGCTGAAGGCCAAGGCGCAGCCCAAGAGCGCGATGAACAGGATAATTTCCGGCGACTGGGTGGCAGACGCCGGCAGAATCAGCGTCGGCATCGCAAACAGCATGGCCACCAGTATGCCGCGGAACGCCGCGCCTGTGATACGTGCAAACACGTCTTTCATTCCCTTCAAACCAGCGCGGGCGTTTGGCCTCTTGCGTCCGGATTTGAAGCCCCCCGTGAAGTGGTCCGGGGCGCTCTGCCTCATTTTTGCCCCATTGTGCCCGGCTGGCGGCTTTCCGCTCAAGAGGTCGCGGCTGATGCATGGACACTTTCCCTGCCGCACTGGTGCGGGATTGCATCAGGCTTTCAGTTCTATTTGAGGGTGTTGGCGGCCTTGCCACCAGATGCTGTGTGCCTGATCACCCGGTGCACAAGCAGGGCGCCGCCGCGCAATTGCGGCAGAATTGCGGCGCGAATCTGGCGCGCAAAAAGAAAACCGCCCCAAGGCAGGGCGGTTTCCAATGTTCCGGCAGTCCGGCGGGGTTCAGACCCAGGGACGCTCTTGCGCGGCCTTGTCCTCGAAGGACTTGATCGAGTCGGCCTTTTCCATGGTCAGGCCGATGTCGTCCAGACCGTTCAGCAGGCAATGCTTCTTGAAGGCGTCCACCTCGAAGCTGATCACTTCGCCGTCGGAAGTGGTGATCTCCTGCGCTTCCAGGTCCACGGTCATGCGGGCGTTGGCACCCTTCTCCGCGTCCTTCATCAGCACATCGACCTGCTCCTGCGGCAGCACGATCGGCAGGATGCCGTTCTTGAAGCTGTTGTTGAAGAAGATGTCGGCAAAGGAGGTCGACACGATGCACTTGATTCCGAAGTCGGCAATCGCCCAGGGCGCATGCTCGCGCGAGGAACCGCAGCCGAAGTTGTCGCCCGCGATCAGGATCTCGGCGCTGCGGTACTGCGGTTTGTTCAGCACGAAATCCTCGATCTCGGTGCCGTCGCGGTTATAGCGCATCTCGTCGAACAGGTTCTTGCCGAACCCGGTGCGCTGGATCGACTTCAGGAACACCTTGGGGATGATCATGTCGGTGTCGATGTTGACCAGCGGCATGGGGGCCGCGATGCCTTGGATCTTGGTGAATTTTTCCATGCTTCTGGCTCCTTACATCAGCTCGCGCACGTCGGTCAGCTTGCCGGTCAGGGCAGCGGCGGCAGCCATGGCGGGGGACACCAGATGGGTGCGGCCCTTGTAGCCCTGGCGGCC
>JABXIA010000068.1 GCA_013373325.1 Paracoccaceae bacterium | reverse complement strand
TCATGCCGGTGGCGCGCCACAATCCGCGCGCGCCCGCCATGTTGCGGCCATGGGTGGAGGTTCTGGATCGGTACTTTGGCATCAGGCTGGTTCCCTTAGTCTTTGCCCTCAGGGACACGATTTGCGCAATAAAGGCAACCGGCCGGGGGGCTGTTCGGTAATTTTGGCGCAGATTGCGCCGGATTTCAGTGGCGAAATGTCTCTGGCAGTGGTTCTCAGGCGCGTACCGGGGCAGGTTCGGGGCTTTTCAGCCAATGATTCACCAGCAGGCCCAGCACCAGCGCCCAGAAGGGCGCCCCGATTCCATAGAAACTGATGCCGGAGACCGTGGTCATGAAGGTGATGAGCGCGGCCTCGCGCCCTTGCGGCTGGGCCAGCGCGGCGGAGAGGCTGTTTCCGATGGTTGCCAGCAGCGCCAGACCTGCGACGGTCGCAACCAGTGCCTTGGGGGCGATCAGGAACAGGCTGATCACGGTGGCGCCGCCCAGTCCCACCAGGATGTAGACAAGGCCCGTCATTACGCCTGCCAGATAGCGGGTTTCGGGGTTCTCGTCCGCTTCCGGGCCGGCGCAGATGGCGGCGGTAATGGCGGCGAGGTTAAAGGCAAAGCCGCCGAAAGGGGCGAGGATCAGCGAGGTGAGGCCAGTGACAGTCAGGCTGGCGGAGACCGGCGGTTCGTAGCCGCAGGCCTTCAGCGCCACCACACCAGGCATGTTTTGCGAGGACATGGTGACGAAAAAGAGCGGCAGGCCGATACCGATCAGCACCGGCAGCGAGAAGGCGGGCATCACGAACTCAGGTTGGGCGAGTGTCAGGTCGAGGGCCTCAAGGCTGCCGAAGGCGCCGGTGGCAGCGCACCACGCCACACCGGCGGACAGCACGGCGGGAATCGTGTAGCGCGGGAAGAGCTTGCGCCCGGCCAGGAAGGTAAGGCCCATCACGGCCACCAGTGCAGTGTCGGTCTGCAGCGAGGTGAAGGCGGACAGCCCGAACTGGAACAGGATGCCCGCGAGCATCGCGCTGGCCAGGCTGTCCGGGATCAGCCGGGAAAGGGCGGCGAACCAGCCGGTGATGCCGGTGAGTGTCAGGAGCACTGCGCAAAGGAGAAAGGCACCCACCGCCTCTGCCAGCGGCACGCCGTTGAGGCTGACTGCCAGCAGCGCTGCGCCCGGCGTCGACCAGGCGGTCAGAATCGGCATACGGTACACGAGCGACAGGATCAGGCAGGTAATCCCCATTCCAAGCCCCAGCACCAGCATCCAGCTGTTTGCCTGTGCCTGGGTGGCACCGACGGCCTCGATCGCCTGGAAAATGATGGCAACCGAGCCTGTGTAACCGACCAGCACGGCAACCGCGCCGGAGACGAGATGCGAGAGCTTCAGATCTTTGAGCATGCGGGTTTTCCTTGGCGGCCGGGCAGGGTAGGGTGGCGTGCGTTATAGCGCACACTACAATCCGTGCGTTATAGCGCACAAGGCTTTTTTGACGGGCGGATAGAATGAGCGATGACGGCATCACCCTGAACCTGCGGGAAATCCGCGCGGCGGCGGGGCTTAGCCTCAGCAAGGCGGCGGAGGCCACAGGCGTCAGCAAGGCGATGCTGGGGCAGATCGAGCGCGGCGAATCAAGCCCGACGATTGCCACGCTGTGGAAGATTGCCAAAGGGTTCCACCTGCCGCTGACCGCCCTGCTAGGAGAGGCCGCACGGCCGGTGAGCGAAGTGACGGGCGTCTATGAGACGGTGCAGTTTCCCGGCAGCATCGGGGTGAAGATCGTCTTTCCCTTTGATCCGCTGCTGGGGGCAGAGACCTTTCAGGTAGCGCTGAAGCCGGGGCAGAGCCACCAGTCGCAGCCGCATGACACCGGCGTAACCGAGGAAGTCTATGTGCTGCAGGGCTCCATGGAGGTGCTGCGGGATGGCCAGTGGGTGGCGCTGGAGCCGGGGCAGGGGCTGCGCTTTGCCGCCGACCAGCCGCATGGCTACCGCAGCCTTGAGACCGGCGCGTCCTTCCTCAACATGCATCACTACCGGCAGGCGGTTCTGACGCAGCGGGATTGATGTGCTTCACTTGTGCATTTTACCAGGTCTGCCTACCACTTACGCAACTGATTGAGTTTGCAGGATTTGGAGCCGGTGATGGACACGCTGCGCGGAAGCCTTCTGATGGTGCTGGCCATGGCGGTCTTCGCGCTTGAGGATATGTGCATCAAATCCGCGGCCCTTGCGTTGCCGGTGGGGCAGATCCTGATCCTGTTCGGGCTGGGCGGCATGGCGGTCTTTGCCGCGCTGGCGCGTGCGCAGGGTCACGCCCCCTGGCACCCGGGTTTCGGCACGCGCCCGATGGTTTTGCGTTCTCTGGCGGAGGTGGTCGGGCGGTTGTGCTTCACTTTGGCGATTGCGCTGACACCTTTGTCTTCGGCCTCCGCCATTTTGCAAGCGACACCGTTGGTGGTGGCCGCGGGTGCGGTGGCGTTCTTTGGCGAGACTGTCGGTTGGCGGCGCTGGCTGGCAATCGGGCTGGGCTTTGCCGGGGTTCTTCTGATCCTGCGGCCGGGCCTCAGCGGGTTCGAACCGGCCTCGCTGTTTGCGGTGGCGGGCACGCTGGGATTTGCGGGCCGCGATCTGGCGACCCGCGCGGCGCCGAAGGACATGAGCAACAACCAGCTGGGATTTCTGGGGTTTGCCATGCTGGTTGTTGCCGGGATCATTGCGCTGGGCTGGACCGGCGGCGCAGTCTGGCCGGAAGCGCGCAGCTGGCTGGATATCGGCGCAGCGACAGTGATCGGGGTGATTGCCTATAACGCTCTCTCGGGCGCAATGCGGGCAGGGGAAATCTCCGTCATTGCGCCGTTCCGCTACACAAGGCTGGTCTTCGCCATGGTGCTGGGGGTGCTGGTGTTCGGCGAGCGCCCCGACACGTTGACCCTCATTGGCAGCGCGGTGATCGTCGGCAGTGGTGTTTTCACGCTTCTGCGCAGCCGCAAGGCGTAAGCGCCATCTTGCGCCCGCCGCGGCGCGGCCTTACATCTGCCGCCCATGGCCAAGAAGAAGCAGACATCAGACCCGAACTACAAGGTGATCGCCGAGAACCGGCGGGCGCGTTTCGATTACGCGATCGAGGACGATATCGAATGCGCCATCGTGCTGGAGGGGTCCGAGGTC
>JABXIA010000332.1 GCA_013373325.1 Paracoccaceae bacterium | reverse complement strand
TCACGCACCGAGCGGCCGCGGGAAATGCGCGCCAGGAACAGGCCCACGAAGGGCGAGAACGCGATCCACCAGGCCCAGTAGAAAGTGGTCCAGCCTGCCTGCCAGCCGAACTGGCGCTGCGCCTCACCGGCTGCGTAGGTTGCTGCCAGAACGTCGTCGGACAGAGCTGCGGCTTCACCTTCCAGGCCGGACTTGAAGCCATCGAAGGAGCCCCAGGCGTTGGTGGCACCACCGCGCAGCGCGTCAGCGTAAGGTGCTGCCTCAGCCGGCAGGGCTGCTGCGAAGTCAGCCGGGGACTGCGGGCCGTAGGCACCGAAGCTGAGCGATGTGAAGTGCAGGATGTAGTCCACGAAAGCCGAGGCATAGGTGGTCATGGCAAACATGAAGGAGCCGAAGACCACGAAGGTCAGCAGCAGGATCAGCGACAGAACCAGGTTCAGGTTCGACAGATACTTCACTCCGCGGCCAACGCCGGACACCGCCGAGATGATCGACAGGCCCATGATCGCGAACAGGCCGGCCAGCAGGCCAACGGTGCCCGGAGCAGGCGCGTCGCCGCTCATGTCCATCATCCATTCCATGCCGGTGATGGCATAAACGCCGTCCACAAACTGCGAGACGCCAAAGCCGATGGTCACGGAGACGCCCAGGATGGTTGCGACAACACCCAGCACGTCAACGACATGGCCAGCGAAGCCGTTCATCAGCCTGCCGAACAGCGGGGTCAGCGCGGTGCGGATGGTCAGCGGCATGTCGCGGGTATAGGCGTAGTAGGCCAGCGACAGGCCGGTCACCACGTAGATCGCCCAGGCGTGGAAGCCGTAGTGCAGGAACGTGTAGCGGAAGCCGGACTGAACCGCTTCCTCGGTGTTCGCGGTCACTTCCTGTGCCAGAACCACGGGGTTGGAGCCCCAGAGACCCAGCGGCTCGGCAGTTGCAAAGACCATCAGGCCGACACCCAGACCGGCGCCGAACATCATCGAGAACCAGGAGAAATCCGAGAACTCCTTGCCCTGGCCCGGCCCCCCCATGATCCGCTTACCGGTTTGCGGCAATGCGGCGACCACAAACAGGAAAAAGGCGAAGAAACCGACAATGATGATGTAGAAGGCGTTGAAGTCCTCAAGGATACGCCAGTTGAGGCTGCCCAGAACGCCCGTGGCGTTTGCCGGCCAGACCAGAGCCCAGAGAACCAGAGCAACCATGATCCCCTTGCTGAGCAAGGCGATCTCGACGCTGTGCCCCTTATAGAAGCCCTCGTCTGAGGTTTTGATCTCAAGATCCGTAAAAGGTTGTTTTATTGACATGCGTTTCCTCCCGTTTCGCACGTGCCGCACCGGGGTGCGGATTGTCCGGCGGTTCGCGCAACCGCCGGTATCTGGCGTCAGCCCAGCAGGGCTTCGATCCTTGCCAGCGTTGCCACGCTGACAGCGACGCCGTCCTGACGGGCCAGCACGCGTTTTGCCCGCCGCCCGTCTCCGGGCAGATGTGCGCCGTCTTGGCCGCGCACCGCTTCCACGATCCCGGCCATTCCAGCACTGAAAGCGTCATTTGAGGTCGCTTCCGGGTCGATTGCGATGAACATCTGGCCGGTTTTCGGCGGCCCGCCCGCGGTGCCGGAGAACGGCGAGGCGTTGATGCCGAGGGTGGCGCCGGTCAGTGCGGCCGCCATGATTTCGGTCAGAAGTGCCACGCCGACGCCCTTGTAGCCGCCCGAAGGCGCCATCGAGCCTTTGAGGCCCGCGTCCGGATCGGTGGTCGGGTTGCCGTCTGCATCCAGCGCCCAGCCCAGCGGGATCTCCTTGCCCTCGCGGGCGTGTTTCATCACTTCGCTTTTGGCGATGGTGCTGGCGCTCTGGTCGATCAGCAGCTCCGGTTCGCCGTCCGCGCCCGGCACTGCAACGGAGAATGGGTTGGTGCCGACAACCGGCTTGTTGCCACCCGAGGGCGCGATCGAGGCCGGCGCGTTGGTGAAGCCCAGGCCGACCAGCCCGGCGCGCGCCAGGCGGGCGGTATGGTAGCCCAGAACACCGCAGTTGTAGCTGTTGCGGATTGCCAGAACCGCGACGCCCTGCTCGCGTGCCGCAGGGATCAGCGCCTCAAAGCCCATATCAATCGCTGAATGGGCAAAGCCGGTGGCGGCATCCACCGCCACGACCCCGGGGCGCGGACGGGTCAGAACCGGTGCCGCCTGCCCGTCCACCTTGCCGCACTGCACGTGCTCGGCATAGATCGGAATATAGGCGAGGCCATGGCTGGCCACACCATCGGCCTCGGTCGCGGCGGTGGCAACCGCCAGCGGGCGGGCGTTGGCCTCGGAGGTGCCCGCCGCCACCAGGGCGCGGAAGGACAGGTCCTCGATCTCGGCAAGGGTAAGGGTTCTGATTTCGGTCATGTTGACGCCTCTTCAGTCGTTGTCCGACAGTCCGGCGCCGGCGCCCAGCAAGCGCGACTCCTCGGTGGCCGGAGCGTAGGTTTTATGGGCAAATCGGTTCAGGACGGCCCAGGCCGCCTCCTCCGGTTCGGCCCGGGTGCGGGTCGGATATGGGTTTGACAGGGTGCCGGCCGCACGGATGGTCAGCCGGGCTGCCGTTTCCGGCAGCACACCTTCGCATTGCAGCGCCGCGCCATCAGTGACGGCCTGAAAGCCATCGCCTTCGATCGTGACACAGGTGCCAAGCTGGCGTGCGGCCAAGGCGGCAAAGGGCAGGATCATTGCGGGCTGGGAGAGCGGCCCGATTACGAGCGGTGCAGATTGCAGCTGTGCGGCGCAATCGGAGAGCGCGGCACCGGTGCCCAGCGGGCAGAGCGGCGCCTTCGCCTGCCACTCTGCTTGCAGGTCCTGCGGCACATGGGCAGAGAGGTCCGCGGCGTATCCCGCCTCCAGCAGAGCAGCCAGCAGAGCGGATCCGTCCAGCCCCTGCGCGCACAGCCAGCGGGTGGCCTTGGAGGCTTCCTCTGCCAGCCCCCAGTCATAGCCCGCGCCGCGGGCGGCGCGTTTGGCGGTGGCTTCGACTTCGTTCAGCGCATAGCTCATTGGTTTGCCTCCGGATAAACCCACAGGTCGGCGTTGGCGGTGGACAGGTCCTCCGGGTACGGCGCGCCCGCATACATGCAGATCCGCACCCAGCGGTCAGAGCGCGGATCGAAATGGGTGGCGCCGAAGAACGACAGTTTCGCCCGCAGCATGTCGATCGGCAGCACCCGGTCGCTGATGGTGTTGCTGCGGATTTCGCCGTATGGCGCCACCAGGCTCATCTGCGCCCGGCGCACGGTGTGGCGGTGTTCCGGGTGGCGCAGCAGGAAGGCTGCAACAGGTTCAACCCCGTCCCAATGTGCCAGCGCCGCATGGGCCGCAGCGGCGTCGCGGGCCGGAGCCAGCGGCTGCTCGTACTCGGCAATCGGCTCGTCGAAGCGTTCGCCCATGCGCGGTTCCAGCTTCTCCTCCGAGACATACCAGGCGCGGGCGATGTTTTCGCGCGCAGACCAATCCAGATCCAGCGCCCAGCCAAAGCTGTTCTGCAACAGCTCCCGAACCTGCGCGACCGGCATGGCGCCGTTGATGATGAAGGCATCCTTGTTGGCGTCAGACATGCAGTCCGACAACCCGTCCACCAGCTCCGCATAAGGCTCCAGGATCAGCGAAGCCGCCAGTTCCTGCCCCTCCAGGCTCAAAGCTGTCTCGCTCCAGCGGATCAAGCGGTCCCAGGGTTTATCGTTGAGCAGGTCATCTGCGGCAACCCAGGCGGCCAGCGCGTCCAGGTCCTTGTGCAGGCTTGCGAGCTTTTCAAGCTGCACCGGATGTTCGGAGTGCCAGCGGCTAGCCGACAGTTCGCTCCGCCGCAGCATGCGGCGGAAACAGGCTGCTTCCTCAGCCGAGGCGGTTTCAACCGAGCGCACCCGGGCAATCGCCTCTTCCCGTGCCATGATCCAGTTGTTGAACAGCACCGGGTGGTTGACGATGTAGGGCGCCATGCCAAGACCGGTAGAATTGCCGATGCCCAGCCGCCGCGCGGTTTCGGGCGCCAGCGGCACCGCTTTTTCGCCTCCCTTGGCGCGGGCCATATGCTCCACCAAATCGCGGACAAAGACGCGGGTCAGGTAGACTGACAGCATCTCTGCCTGAAATGGCGCGTTGAGCTCGGAGCGGCCGGCAATCGCCTCCCGGTCTGCAGCGCCCAGCTTGCCGGAGCCGTAGACGGCAGTGGTGCGCATCAGGTAGCCGACGGCATCCACCTGCGCTGGGTCCGGCTGCTGGCCCTGGGACAGCGCGTCGACGAAATGCGCCCAGAGGCGCACCGAGCGGTTGGCGCGGGAGACCGACAGGGATTTCTCGTTGACCCGGCCCGCCTCCTGATAGGGCACGTTCTTTGAGAGCCGTTCGATGTCCACATCCGTTGGCATGCCGTCGAACAGGGTGAAAGTCGCGTCCCAAGCGGTCGCGATCACCCGGTCAGAGCGCATCTCCGGCGGCAGGTCATGGGCGAAGGCTATCAGGGAGTAGGTCCGCGCAGGGCTGGTAGCGGTGTATACCGCCACGCCGACGCCCTTGGCATCGATATCGAACTTGGGGCGTGCAAAACTCCAGTTTTCCCGGGCCATGCGGCGTGTCAGCACCCGCATGAAGCTGAGGCGGCACTGATGCAAGGAACCGAGCCGGCTGAGGCGCATGACCTGTGCCGGATCCCGTCGTGATATCGTTGTCTGCGCGGTTGTTTCCATGACCTATCCCTTTGGGCCAAAGTTTGCGGCGAAGAACCGGTACCAGTTCCCGCCCATGATGCCGCTGACCTCGTCATCGTTCATGCCCGTCGCGCGAAGGCCTTCCTCGATGTTTCCAAAGTCGCGGTTGTCCTTGAACCAGCCGGGCATTTCCGGGAAGCCCGGAGCGGCGGCTGATCCTTCACCGTAGTCGATCTCTTTCGTCCAGCGACCGACGCGCATCCATTCAACGATGCTGTCGGGCTGATCCTGGCAGAGATCGGTGCCGATCCCGAGATGCTCCACCCCGTATTTTTCTGCGGTGCGTGCAATCATCTCGCAGAAGCTTTGCAGGGTGCAGTCGGACTTGCCCTTCAAGTGGTGCGGATAGACCGAGAAGCCAAGCATGCCGCCGTGGCCGGTCACTGCGCGGATCACATCATCCTTTTTGTTGCGCAGCGCAGGCGACCATTCATGCGGGTTGGCATGGGTTATGGCAATCGGACGGGTGGAAATCTCCGCCGCCTCAATGGTGGAGCGGTCGGAGGAATGGCTCATATCCACGACCAGGCCGACCCGGTTCATCTCCTTGATGACCTGCTTGCCCATGCGGGTGATGCCCATATCCTCGGCCTCGTAACAGCCGGTCGCCAGCAGCGACTGGTTGTTGTAGGTAAGCTGCATGAAGCGAGCGCCCAGGGTGTGCAGGATCTCGACCAGGCCGATGTCGTCCTCCATCGGCGAGGGATTCTGGAAGCCGAAGAATACCACGGTGCGGCCGGTTTCGCGGGCCTTGTCGATGTCAGAGGCCCACTGCCCCTTCATGATCAGATCCGGGTACTGCTCGAACCAGCGGTTCCATTTCTCGAAGTTCAGGACCGTCTCGCGGAAGGTCTCGTGATAGGCAATGGTGACATGGATCGCGTCCACGCCGCCCTCGCGCAGCTGGCGAAAAATTTTCTCGGACCAGTTGGCATATTGCAGGCAGTCGATACGGTATCCGGTCATTCAAGCACCTCGGTTATCAAAGTCGCGCACCCGGCCCTAGGCGGCGGGCAGGATGCGCCCGCCACAGGGGAAACATGGAGGGCGGGCGCTTCCGCAAACTGGCAGGCCGGTCTTCGGCGCGGCCAGGATTTCAGTCTCAGACCGGCTTACCGGCGCTGATGTAGGCGGTCTTGACGCTGGTGTAGAATTCCGCCGCCGCCTTGCCCTGCTCGCGCGGGCCATAAGAGCTGTCGCCGCGGCCGCCGAAGGGCACGTGGTAGTCGGTGCCAGCGGTCGGCAGGTTGACAGTGACCACACCGGTGCGCGCGTTGCGGCGGAAGTGGGTGGCGCGGGCCAGCGACTGGGTGACGATGCCGGAAGTCAGGCCGAAGTTGGTGTCATTCACCACCGCCAGCGCTTCGTCATAGCTGCCGACCTTGATCACCGATGTCAGCGGCGCGAACATTTCCTCGCGGTTGATGCGCATGTCGTTGGTGGTGTTCAGGAACACGCCGGGGGACATGTAGAAACCCTCGTGCGGCATCTCCAGGCGCTGACCGCCGCAGGCCAGTTCGGCGCCTTCAGATGTGCCAAGGTCAACATAGGCCAGGTTCTCATTCAGCTGCTGCTCGCTGACCACCGGCCCCATCTGCACGCCCGCTTCCAGCGCGTGGCCCACTTTCATGGCCTGTGCCCCGGCGACAAGCTTGTCGACAAAGGCATCATGAATGGCCGCGTGGACCACGAGCCGGGAGGAGGCGGTGCATTTCTGGCCGGTGCCGCCGAAGGCGCCGCCCAGCGCCAGGGTGACAGCCAGATCGAGGTCAGCGTCATCCATGACGGCGAGTGCGTTCTTGGAACCCATCTCCATCTGCACCTTGGTCAGGTTCTGGATGGCGGCGGAGGCAATGCCTTTGCCCACCGGCACAGAGCCGGTGAACGAAATAGCATTCACCTTGGGGCTTTCGACCAGGCGCTGGCCGATTGAGCGGCCGGATCCCATGACCAGCGAGAACAGGCCTTTCGGGATGTCCTGCTTGGCAATGATTTCAGTCAGGGCAACAGCCGATGCCGGAGTGATGTTCGCCGGTTTCCACACAACTGCGTTGCCGTAGCACAGCGCCGGCGCGATTTTCCACGACGCGGTTGCTGTCGGGAAGTTCCAAGGAGAGATGATGGCCACCACACCCACTGCCTCGCGGCGTACGTCCACTTCGATGTCCGGGCGCACGGAGTCGGCGTTTTCACCGATCTGACGCAAGCATTCGGCAGCATAATAGGTGAAGAACTGTCCGGCACGGTAAACTTCACCCTTACCTTCGGCCAGCGGCTTGCCTTCTTCGCGGCTCAGCAGCGTGCCCAATTCCTCTGCGCGGGCCATCAGCTCATTGCCGATGTTCATCAGCACCGCCTGCTTGCGCTCCAGCCCGTAAGCCGCCCATTCCCGCTGTGCGATTTGCGCCTGTTCCAGAGTGGCGTCCAGCTGATCGGAGCTGGCCTGGGCAAACATGCCGACCAGATCGCTCAAATCCGAAGGGTTGCGGTTTTCGATTTCGCTTTTGCCCGCCAGCCATTCGCCGGCAATCAGGTTCAGTTTGGTCACAGTACGGCCCCAGATGATGAATTTCAGGTTTGCAGCAGGATGGACTCTGCCAGCCACATCAGTCAAACTCAATAAACTGTAAATAACTTCAGAAAACTTGAATAATGGCCCTGAAAATCGAAATGCTGCGCGCCTTTTGCACTGTAGCCCAAACCGGCAACCTGTCTGAGGCCGCAAACAGGCTGGGCCGGACCCAGTCCGCTGTTTCAATGACTCTGAAGCAGATGGAGGAGCATTTGGGCAAGAAGCTGTTTGAGGGCGAGCG
Source organism: Paracoccaceae bacterium (assembly GCA_013373325.1). Lineage (GTDB taxonomy): Bacteria > Pseudomonadota > Alphaproteobacteria > Rhodobacterales > Rhodobacteraceae > Leisingera. The sequence goes on along the minus strand of JABXIA010000332.1, from coordinate 2,545 downwards.
CAAAAACCAGCTGTCGCCCCTCGGAGCACAAGTGTTTGAACTGGCCCAGCAGCAGGTGCGGCGCTTCGACCAGACCGTGCAAAGCATCGAATTGGCTGCAGAGGCGGCCCACGGTCTGCTGCAGATTGTCTCGGTTCCCTCCGTCGCGGCGCTGGTTTTCCCGGCGGTGCTGGAGCATATGACGGCGCGCCACCCCGGTCTCAAAGTGGAGTTGCGCGATACAGACACCCAGGAGGTGCTGGATGCACTGGCGGAGGGCAAGGCGGATATCGGCATCGCCTCCGGCTATCATCCCCTGAACGGAGTGAGGGCGGTTCCCTTGTTCGAGGACCGGTTTGGCCTGGTCTGCTCCACGGAGCATCCGCTGTACCGGCAGAAGGCGGTGCCGGAAATTGCCGATGTGACCGCTGCGGGTTTTGTCCGCAATGCCCTGTGCGATCTGATCCGGAACGAGCGATTTGTCGAGGCCAGCAGCAAGGCTGATGTGACGATCCACAACACCCATTCGCTGATCACCATGGTGCGGACCGGCAAATGGGTCACCGTGCTGCCGCAGACGGTCGCCCGCTTCATGCCGGAGGCCACAGCCTTTCGCCCGATTGCCGATCTGCCCGACAAGCGGGCGGTCTACCTGTATCAGCGCGAACGGTCCCGCTTTGCCGCACTCACAGAAGAGTGCTGCACCTTCATACAGTCCTGCGGCCTGTTCGGCGCACCGGGCTGACAACACCCGGCATCCGCCCGGGACGGCGCCCGTCTGTACTTCAAGCCAATTGAAAAGACAGGAAGGGGTCCGCCCCATCGGCCTGGCGGACCCACCGCGCATTGATCCCGAAAATCTCGGAAATCGTATCAGGGGCCAGCGCCAGTTCAGGCGCGCCACAGGCAACCAGCCGCCCTTGCGACAGAACCGCCACCTTGTCGCAGGTCAGAGCCTGATTCAGGTCATGCAGTGCCACAACCGTTGTCACCTTCAGATTGCGGATGCAGTGCAAGATCGACAACTGGTGATGGATATCCAGATGGTTCGTCGGCTCATCCAGCAGCAGGAGCCCCGGCCGCTGCGCGAGGGCACGGGCAATGTGCAGCCGCTGCCGCTCACCGCCGGACAGAGTGGCCCATTCGCGGCTTGCGAAGCCTTCCATCTCAACGGTGCGCAGCGCCTTGTCCACCAGTTGCGTGTCCTGCCCGTTCCAGGGTTTCAGCGCCGACAGCCAGGGGGTGCGCCCCAGTTCAACCACGGAGCGCGCGGTAATGCGCTCGGCGGTTTCGGCCTGTTGTTCGACAATCGCGATCCGCTGGGCGATCTCCCGGCGGGTCAGGCTGGCCAGCGGCTTGCCTGCCAGCAGCACTTCGCCACGCGAGGGTTTGACCAGGCCTGACAACAGCCGCATCAAGGTCGACTTGCCGGAGCCGTTCGGGCCGACCAGCGCCAGCGTTTCGCCGGGCTGCACTGTCAGCGACACGTCCTGCAGCAAGGCCTTGCCGCGCACGGTAAAGGACAGGTTGCGGGCTTCGATCTTCATCGCGCAGTCCTTTGCCCGCGCACCAGGATCACCGCAAAGGACGGCGCCCCGATCAAGGCGGTGACAACGCCGATTGGCAGCACCTGGCCGGGGATGATGATGCGGGACACGATGTCGGCGGCGATCAGGAACACCGCGCCGGTCAGCGCCGCGGCCGGCATCAGCCTGCGGTGGCCGGGGCCGACCAGGAAGCGTGCGGCATGGGGGATCACCAGACCGACAAAACCGATGGAGCCGACGATCGACACCATCACTGCGGTCATCAGCGCAGTGGCGAAGATCAGCACCACCTGAACCCGCCGGACCGGGATGCCAAGCGAGGCGGCGGAGTCGCTGCCAAAGGTGAAGGCGTCCAGTGCGCGGGCATGGAACCGGCAGATCATCCAGCCCGCCAGCGCCAGCGGCACCGCCAGCCATACATCCGGCCAGCGCACGCCGCTGAGGTTGCCCATCAGCCAGAACATGATGCCGCGGGCCTGATCTGCATTGGCGGACTTGGCAATGATGAAGGCGGTCAGCGCGTTGAACAACTGCGAACCGGCGATGCCCGCCAGAACGATCTGCGCCGCCGCTGCACGGCTGCCCCCTGCCCCGGCTGCGCGGGCCAATACGGCGACAAAGCCAAAGGCCAGCAGCGCCCCGTTGAAGGCGCCAAAGGACAGCGACAGAGCGCCGCCGCCCAGCCCCGCGATGGTCACAGCTACCGCCCCGGTCGAGGCGCCGGCCGAAACACCAAGGATATAGGGGTCTGCCAGCGCATTGCGCAGCAAGGCCTGCAACACCACGCCGGCCACCGCCAGCGCCGCCCCGCAGGCCGCAGCCACCAGCGCCCGCGGCAGCCGGTAGCTCCAGATGATGCCCTGGTCCACCGGATCCACCGGCAGACCCGCCCCGGCCAGCTTGTTGGCCAGAACGGACAGGACAAGGTCAGGCGCAAGCGAGGTCTCCCCGATCATTGCGCCTGCCAGAACCGCCGCAGCCAGAACCGGCAGGGCCAGGCACGCGCCCCGGATGCCCTG
>JABXIA010000395.1 GCA_013373325.1 Paracoccaceae bacterium | reverse complement strand
GCCGCTTTGGCGTGACCGCCGAGTACCTGAACCAGTGCGAAGAGCTGGAGATCAAGGTGGCCCAGGGCGCCAAGCCCGGCGAGGGCGGCCAGCTTCCGGGGATGAAGGTCACTGACCTGATTGCCCGCCTGCGCCACTCGACCAAGGGCGTGACGCTGATTTCGCCGCCGCCGCACCACGATATCTACTCGATCGAGGACCTGGCGCAGCTGATCTATGACCTGAAGCAGATCAACCCGCGCTGCAAGGTGACGGTGAAGCTGGTGGCATCTTCGGGCGTTGGCACCATTGCCGCGGGCGTCGCCAAGGCAAAGGCCGACATCATTCTGATCTCGGGCCACAACGGCGGCACCGGGGCGTCCCCGGCGACCTCGATCAAATATGCCGGCCTGCCGTGGGAGATGGGCCTGACCGAAGCGCATCAGGTGCTGGCGATGAACAACCTGCGCGAGCGGGTGACACTGCGCACCGACGGCGGCCTGCGCACCGGGCGCGACATCGTGATGGCAGCGATGCTGGGGGCCGAGGAATACGGCATCGGCACCGCAGCGCTGATCGCGATGGGCTGCATCATGGTGCGCCAGTGCCAGTCCAACACCTGCCCGGTGGGCGTCTGCACCCAGGACGAAAGCCTGCGTGCCAAGTTCACCGGCAATGCGGACAAGGTGGTGAACCTGATCACCTTCTATGCGCAGGAAGTGCGGGAAATCCTCGCCTCCATCGGCGCCCGCAGCTTGGATGAGGTGATCGGCCGGGCCGACCTCCTGGCACAGGTGTCGCGCGGTTCTGCGCATCTGGACGACCTGGACCTCAATCCGCTGCTGATCACCGTCGATGGCTCCGCCAACATCGTCTACAACCGCGAGCGCGAGCGCAACGCGGTGCCGGACACGCTGGACGCGGAAATCGTGCGCGATGCGGCCCGCTTCCTGCAGGACGGCGAGAAGATGCAGCTGTCCTATGCGATCCAGAACACCCACCGAACCGTGGGTACACGGACCTCCAGCCATATCGTGCGCAACTTCGGCATGCGGAATTCGTTCCAGCCGGATCACCTGACGGTAAAGCTGCAGGGTTCTGCCGGTCAGGCGCTGGGCGCCTTTGCCGCGCCGGGACTGAAGCTGGAAGTGTCGGGTGATGCGAACGACTATGTCGGCAAGGGCCTGTCGGGCGGCATCATTGTGGTGCGTCCGCCGCAGGTGAGCCCGCTGGTGGTGAGCGAGAACACCATCATCGGCAATACCGTGCTTTATGGCGCCACCGATGGCTACCTGTTTGCGGCCGGCCGCGCGGGCGAGCGCTTTGCGGTCCGCAACTCCGGCGCCAAGGTGGTGATTGAGGGCTGCGGCTCCAACGGTTGCGAATACATGACCGGCGGCGTTGCGGTGATCCTCGGCTCGATCGGCGCCAACTTCGGTGCAGGCATGACCGGCGGCATGGCCTATCTCTATGACCCCGAAGGCAAGGCCGAGGACTTGATGAACAGGGAATCCCTGGTCACCTGCCCGGTCACCGTTGCCCACTGGGAAGCGGAGCTGAAGGGCCTGATTGCCCGCCATCTGGATGAAACCGGCAGCCGTAAGGCCGCGGAGATTCTGCAGCATTGGGACATCGAGAAGGCGAACTTCCTGCAGGTCTGCCCGAAGGAGATGCTCGACAAGCTGCCGCATCCGGTGATGCAGGAGCAGGCGGCTGTTCCGGCGGAATAAGCCCTGTTAGAGACGAAGACGGGAACCCCGCAGGCAAATGCTTGCGGGGTTTTCTTTTTGGCGGTTGGTTAGCGGGGGCATGCTGGCCTATAGAGGGGCATGGCGAAGGCAGTTGCAAAAAAGAAGAAATCCAAGAGCAGCAAAAAGACCGCGGCGCTGAAGATCCAGCCGTTGCGCTGGCTGCGGCGCTGGGTTTTGCGGGCGGCTCTGGCAGTGGCCGGGGTGTTTCTTGCCCTTATCCTGCTGTACTCGGTGGTGAACCCGCCGATCACCCATACAATTTGGGCCGAGCAGCGCCGTTTGGGCGAGGTGGACCGGATGTGGGTGCCGCTGGAGGAAATGGCGCCGGTGCTGGCGCGCTCTGTCGTGGCGGCCGAGGATGCGCAGTTCTGCCGCCATTGGGGATTTGATGCCCGCGCAATTCAGGCCGCAATCGAGGCGGGCGGCAGCCGCGGCGGCTCCACGATTTCACAGCAGGTGGTGAAGAATGTGTTTCTGTGGCAGGGCCGAAGCTGGCCGCGCAAGGTGCTGGAGACGCTGCTGACGCCGGTGGTGGAAATCGTCTGGAGCAAGCGCCGCATTCTGGAAGTCTACCTGAACGTGGCCGAAATGGATGAGGGCGTGTTTGGCGCCGAAGCGGCGGCGCGCAAGTATTTCGGTGTGGGCCCGGAAGGCTTGAGCGCCCGTCAGGCGGCGCTGATTGCCGCGGTGCTGCCCAATCCAAAGGAACGCTCGGCCCGCAAGCCCTCCGGCTTTGTGCATCGCCGGGCGCGGCAAATCCAGGACGGGGCGGCCACCATTCGCGCAGACGGGCGGGCGGATTGTTTCGAGGATTGAATCTTTCTCCCCTGCAAGGCATTGCTGGGGAAACCGTTATAAGTTTTCTGGAGATCCCCTGTAGCCATGGCGCGCCTGTACCACGTTCCCCTGTCCCCCTATTGCCGCAAGGTGCGGCTGTCGCTGGCAGAGAAGAAGATCGAGGTTGAACTGGTCGAGGAACGCTACTGGGAGCAGGATCCGGATTTTCTGCGCCGCAACCCGGCTGCCAAGGTGCCGGTGATCCGGCTGGACGGCCAAATGATGGCCGAGAGCGCCGCAATCTGTGAATACCTGGAGGAAACCCGCCCCGAGCCGCCGCTGATGCCCAAGGATGCCGCGGGCCGGTTTGAGGTGCGCCGCCTGGTCAGCTGGTTTGACGACAAGTTTCACCACGAGGTGACGTCGAAACTGCTGTATGAGCGGGTGAACAAGAAGATCACCGGCGAGGGCTATCCCGACAGCCGCAACGTCAAGGCCGGCGCCAAGGCGATCAAGTACCACCTGGATTACATGGCCTGGCTGCTGGACCACCGGCGCTGGCTGGCCGGGGACATGATGACACTGGCGGATTTCGCTGCCGCCGCGCATCTGTCGTCGCTGGATTACATTTCGGATGTGGACTGGAACCGGTCGGCGGTGGTCAAGGACTGGTATGCCAAGATCAAGTCGCGGCCCGCGTTCCGGTCGATCCTGGCGGATCAGGTGCCGGGCTTCCGGCCGCCGCCGCATTACACTGACCTGGATTTCTGATATTAACGGGGTTAGGGGGCTGTCTGCCCCCTCTTGAGCCTCCGGCTCAATTCAACCCCGAGGATATTTTCAGCCAGATGAAAGACGGATCCGGCATCAAGGAGAAACTGGCCGCTCAGGCGCTGGCGGAAGGGTTTGTGTCCTGCCGGATCTGCCGGCCCTGGGATGTGCCGCAGGTGCCTGGGCGGCTGCAGGCGTTTCTGGACGCGGGCTATCACGGGCAGATGGGCTGGATGGCGGAGCGCAGCCATTGGCGGGGCGATCCGGCGCTGTTGTGGCCCGAGGCGCGATCGGTGATCATGCTGGCCGAAAGCTATACACCTGATGAGAACCCGATGGCGGTGGTGGGGCTGGCGGACCGCGGGGCGGTGTCGGTTTATGCCCGGGGCAAGGATTACCATGACCTGGTCAAGAAGCGGCTGAAGCGGCTGGCGCGCTGGCTGATTGCCGAGGCTGGTGAAGATTGCGAGGTGAAGGTCTTTGTCGATACCGCGCCGGTGCCGGAAAAGGCGCTGGGCATGGCGGCGGGGCTGGGCTGGCAGGGCAAGCACAGCAATCTGGTGAGCCGGGATTGGGGAAATTGGGCCTTTTTAGGGTCTGTTTTCACCACGCTGGAGCTGCCGGCGGACAAGGCAGAACCGGACCGCTGCGGATCCTGCCGGGCCTGTCTGGACAGTTGCCCGACCGATGCCTTTCCGGCGCCCTACCAGGTTGATGCACGGCGCTGCATTTCCTACCTCACCATTGAACACAAGGGGCCGGTGGACGAAGAGCTGCGGGGCAGGCTGGGCAACCGGATCTATGGCTGCGACGACTGCCTGGCGGCCTGCCCGTGGAACAAGTTTGCGGTGGCCGCCAGCGACATGCGCTATGCCGCGCGCGAAGAGCTGAAGGCGCCGAAGCTGGCGGTGCTGGCGGTGCTGGATGACGCTGCGTTCCGGGAGAAATTCTCCGGCTCGCCGATCAAGCGCATCGGGCGCGACCGTTTTGTGCGCAACGTGCTCTATGCGATAGGAAATTCCGGCCTGACGGAGCTGCGCGCGGTGGCGCAGGGGCTGGCGGAGGACCCGGATCCGGCGGTGGCGGATGCGGCGCGGTGGGCGGTTCAACGGCTTTCGTGACGCAAACAGGATGGACGGGCCGCATACAGGCGTTACACCCGGTCCGGCGAACAGAGTTTGAGAGGGCTGGGCATGACGCTGCTGCTGGGAGTCGACACGGGCGGAACCTATACCGATGCGGTGCTGATCCGCGACGAGAAGGAGGTGATCGCCTCCGCCAAGTCGCTGACCACGCGGGCTGATCTGGCGATTGGTGTCGGCGGCGCGATCCGGGCGGTGCTGGAGCAGTCCGGGGTACAGCCGCAGGAGGTGTCGCTGGCGGCCCTGTCCACCACGCTGGCCACCAATGCGCTGGTTGAGGGTCAGGGCGGCCGGGTGGCGCTGATCTATATCGGATTTAACCAGGCTGACCTGGACCGGCACGGGCTGCGGGATGCGCTGAAGGGCGATCCGGCGCTGGTGATTGCCGGCGGCCATACCCATGCCGGCAGCGAGGCGGCGCCCTTGGACACAGAGGCGCTGGAGTTGTTCCTGCGCACCGAGGGCCAGGGGGTGACTGGCTTTGCCGTGGCCGGAGTTTTTGCCACCCGCAACCCGGCGCATGAGGTTGAGGCAGCGCGGATCATTCATGAGATGACCGGCGCGCCGGCCACCTGCTCGCATCAGCTGTCGGCCAAGCTGAACGGGCCCAAGCGGGCGGTGACGGCAGTGCTGAATGCCCGCCTTATCGGCATGATCGACCGGCTGATCGGGCGGGCGCAGGATACGTTGCGTGATCTGGGGATTGAGGCGCCGATGATGGTTGTGCGCGGCGACGGCGCGCTGATGAGCGGCGAGCAGGCGCGGGAGCGGCCGATCGAGACCATCCTGTCCGGCCCCGCAGCCTCAATCGTGGGCGCGCGCTGGATGACCGGGGCGGATCACGCGCTGGTCAGCGACATCGGCGGTACTACAACGGATGTGGCGCTGATCAAGGACGGCAAGCCCGCAATCGACCCGGCGGGTGCACGGGTCGGGGCGTTCCGCACCATGGTCGAGGCAGTGGCGATGCGGACCACCGGCCTGGGGGGCGACAGCCAGGTGCATCTGGTCACCAGCGGGCTCGCTGGCGGGCTGACCCTGGGGCCGCGCCGGGTGGTGCCGGTCTCGCTGATTGCCGCCGACGCGCCAGAGGTGGTGCATGCGGCGCTGGATGAGCAGCTGCGCAACTCCACCGTGGGTGAGTTTGACGGGCGTTTTGTCCGCGCGGTGCCGGGGGTGCCGGTGGCTGGGCTGAGCGAGCGGGAGGCCGGGCTGCTGGCGCGGATCGGGATGCAGGTGCATCCCTTGGGCCAGATCCTGCGCACCCGGATGGAGCATGGCTCATTGGGCCGGCTGGTGGACCGCGGGCTGGTGCAGGTATCCGGCGTGACGCCGTCGGATGCCAGTCATGTACTGGGCCGGGTGGATGCGTGGGACCGGGAGGCGGCAGAGAAGGCGCTGACGCTGTTTGCGCGGCGCCGGGTGGGCAGCGGCGACATGGTGGCAAAGGATGCGGAGACGCTGGCGCAGATGATCATTGATCAGCTGACCGAACAGACCGCTTTAACCTTGTTAGAATCTGCTTTTGCCGAAGAAGCCGAGGGTTTTGGCCTGCCCGAGGATCAGCTGGCACGGCATGTTCTGTTGCAGCGCGGGCTGGCAAAGCACCGCGGGCTGCTGGCGCTGGATGCAGCGCTGAATGTTGATGTGGTGGGGTTGGGGGCTTCTGCCCCCAGCTACTACCCGGCGGTCGGGGAGCGGCTGCACTGCAACATGATCCTGCCGGAACATGCGGGCGTGGCGAATGCCATCGGTGCTGTGGTGGGGCGTGTCACCATGCGGCGCAGCGGCACCGTGACGTCGCCCTCCGAGGGCAAATACCGGGTGCATCTGGAGAGCGGGCCGGTGGATTACCAGGCCTCAGACGAGGCGCTGGCAGCGCTGGAGACAGCACTTGCCGGTGAGGCCCGCGGTGCGGCAGAGGAAGCGGGCGCCGAGGACATCCATGTGCATGTGGAGCGGGATATCCGCACCGCGCAGGTGGAGTCGCGGGAGGTGTTTGTCGAAGGCACGCTGACGGTGGAAGCCAGCGGGCGGCCGCGGGTGGCGCACGCCTAGTTTCGGATTTGCTGAGCGGATTTTCGGTGAAAACCCGCTGCCTCCGGTGGAAATGTTTTTAGCCGGAAGAAGCAGGTTTGCCTGTTGGGCGTCTGACATGTGAACAGCCCCGCCGGGGTGCGGCGGGGCCAAAAGCGCCCTGTTAGAGCCTATTCCGCGGCTTCGTTTCGCTTCGGCAGCACCCAGTCGGGCCGCGCGAAATGGCAGGTGTAGCCGGTTGGCAGCCGCTGCAGGTAGTCCTGATGCTCAGGCTCGGCTTCCCAGAAGTCGCCCACGGGTTCAACCTCTGTCACCACCTTGCCGGGCCAGAGGCCGGAGGCGTTGACGTCGGCGATGGTGTCCTCGGCCACGGCCTTTTGGGTTTCGTCCGCGTAGTAGATCGCAGAACGGTAGCTCATCCCCAGGTCGTTGCCCTGGCGGTTGACCGTGGTCGGGTCGTGGATCTGGAAGAAGAACTCCAGCATCTCCCGGAAGGAGGTGACGGCGGGATCAAAGATGATCTCAATTCCCTCGGCATGGGTGCCGTGGTTCTTGTAGGTGGCGTTGGGCACATCGCCGCCGGTATAGCCGACGCGGGTGCTGATGACGCCGGGGCGTTTGCGGATCAGTTCCTGCATGCCCCAGAAACAGCCGCCTGCCAGGACGGCGCGTTCGGTGGTGCTCATTTCACGACCTCCACTTGGTTGATGTAGGCGCCATAGCCCTCGGCCTCCATGTCGTCCAGATGCACGAACCGCAGGGAGGCGGAGTTGATGCAGTAGCGCAGGCCGCCGCGGTCCATCGGGCCGTCCGGGAACACGTGGCCCAGATGGCTGTCGCCATGGGTGGAGCGGACCTCTGTGCGGATCATGCCGAGGCTGCGGTCCTCCAGCTCCTGGATATGCGCGGATTCGATCGGCTTGGTGAAACTGGGCCAGCCGCAGCCGGACTCGTATTTGTCGGAGGAGGCAAACAGCGGTTCGCCCGAGACGATGTCGACGTAGATGCCCGGCTCCTTGTTGTTCAGCAGCTTGCCGGTGCCCGGCCGTTCGGTGCCCGCGTTCTGGGTCACATAGAACTCTTCCTCGGAGAGGGTGGCGATAACGTCCGGGTTCTTGAAATATTTGGTCATGGTGTCCTCCCGCCTGTTCGCGTTTGGTGCAGAACATGGGGTCTGGATGCGGAAATGCAAATCCTGTTACAGGCGGCTCGCAAAGCCGTGTAGCGGGTGCCGGTCAGGCGGCGAAGGCGCCGGCCAGCTCTGCGGGCAGGGTGAATTCGCCCAGCACCCGGGCGCGGGCCTCTGCCGACATCTTGCGGGCGGTCTTTTCGACGATGCGCTGCACCTTGTCTGCCGGATGTTTGGCGGCAAAGGGCTCAAAGTACCACTTCAGGAAGACAAAGCAGATGATGTCCTCCAGCGCCTGCACCTGATCGTCGCGCTTGATGCCCTCCTTGCGCAGCATTTTCGCGGCGGCGTCCACGTCCTCAGCGCTATAGCCTGCGTCCTGCATCAGGGCGGTGACGACTTCGGCGTGGTGCTCCGCCTCTGCCTTGCGCCATGCGAGGTAGCCGGCGCGGCCTTCGGGGAAGGCGCTGCGTTCCAGTTTCCAGCGCTCTACATGCTGGCCGCGGGCAGCGATCTGCAGCGGCTCAGAAGCCCCCGGGAAAAGGCGGGCCTGCTCTGCGCTCATCCGCTGGCCGTAAAGCAGCGCAGCGGGCTGGCCGTCTTCCAGGTTAGGGTCCTTGGCGTTGGCGGCGTCGATGGCGTCCAGCACCTGGGATATTTGCGCGCTCATGCCGCGTCCTCCTGTTTCTGTCCTTGCGGATCAGGTTACGGCGGAAATGCAAGCACTTGCAACGGGGCCGCGCCGCGGCAGCGGCGCCGGGCCCAAGGGGCAGGGACGGGTGTCAGCCCGGCTTTGCCGCGCGGGAGGGCCCTGTTTGCGGCTGTGCAGGCTGGCGGGAGAGTTGCACCGCCAGAATGCCGCCGGTGACGATGGCAACACCCAGCACATCGAGCGGCCCAAGTTTCTCGCCCAGCAGCACGCTGGCAACCGCCACACCGAACACCGGGTTCAGGAAGTGGAAGGTGGCGGCGCGCACGGCACCTATGCGGTTCAGCAGCAGCACCCAGATGAAGGTCGCCATCAGCCCCGGCACGATGGTGGTATAGGTAAAGGCCGCCGCCAGCCGCCAGGTTGGGTTGACAAAGATGTCCTCGCTCAGCGGTGCGGCCACGAACAGAATGGCAGAGCCGATCAGCATCTGCAGCCCTACCACCATCATGAAGTTGCCGCCCGAAGTGGCACCGCGCAGGGCGAGGGTTGCGGTGGTGAGCGCCAGCACGCCAATCACGCAGAGGAAGACGCCCGTCAGGTCCACGCCGGCGCTGAGGCGGGTGCCCATGATCAGGGCGACACCCAGGATGCCTGCCAGCAGCCCGGCATAGCCCAGGGGGCGCAGCCGTTCGCCAAACAGCATCCAGCCCGCCAACGCCACCAGCAGCGGCATAGTGGAGGCGATAATGGCGGCCAGTGACGCCTCGATCCATTGCATGGCAACGAAGTTCAGGCCGAGGTAGAGCGCATTCTGGCAGATGCCGAAGATCACCGTCGCGCGCCACTGTCCCGGAGTCAGCCGCCAGGTCTGGCCCATGGCGCGGGCGATGGCGACGCCGATCAGGCCGGAGATCAGGAACCGCACCGCCAGCGAGAACAGCGGCGAGGCGTCCTGAACGATGATCCTTGCCGAGGTGAAGGCCGACGACCACATCAGGGCAAAGGCCAGCCCCATGGCAATTGCGCGTGCGTCCATTGTCCCAACCCTTTCTGCTGCTGCGGACCTTCGGGGAAGCGGGCGGCGGGATCAAGCCCCGACAATCAAACCCAGTCAGCTGAGGCGGGCTGCCAGGATCTGCCAGCTGGCGGCACCGAAGGCTGCGGCAAACAGGGCCTCGAACCCGCGGCGCATGCGGATGTAGATGCGGCTGGCAGCGGTGCTGGAGAACAGGAGCGCGTAGCCGTGGAAGACCAGCGTGCTTTGCACCGCGATGGCGGCGATCACCACCACCAGCGCCGATGGTCCGGTGCCGGGCGGGATGCCGATAGCATAGAGCGAGCCGAAGAACAGGATCGCCTTGGGGTTTGTCAGATGCAGCGCCAGCCCCTTGGCATAGGCGGCGCGCAGCGACGGGGCGGAGGAAGGGCGCAGCTCCGGGGCACCGGAACGCAGCGCAGAACGGGCGGAGCGGATCGTCAGATACATCAGGTAGGCGGCGCCGAAATAGCGGACCGCCTCGAACATCCAGGCATTTGCCAGCATCACCGCGCCCAGGCCAAATGCGGCAGAGACCGACCAGATCAGCGAGCCGCTGCTGACGCCGGCCGCCAGTGCCAGCCCGGCGGCGCGGCCGCGCTGCATGGCAGTGCCGGCAATGGTCAGGGTGGCGGGGCCGGGGCTGGCGCGGGCCAGCAGCGCTGCCCCCAGGATCAGCAGCAGATTGACGTTCTCCATGGCGCGGGTCCCCTTGTGCGTTCACCTCAGCCTGCGCCGCCGCGACCGGCTTTGCAATCGGGAACGCTGCGGTGGCGGGCGAACTGTCGGCCGTATGTGCGGTGGCAAAAGAAAAGGGCTGCCCGCAGCGGGCAGCCCTCAAACCGTCCGGATCAGGTCCGGTATCAGCCGTTCACGCTGTCCTTCAGCGCTTTGGCGATGGTCATTTTCACAACCTTGTCGGCTTCTTTGGTGAACTTCTCACCGGTGGCCGGGTTGCGCACTTCACGCTCGGGGCGCTCGCGGCAGTAAATCTTGCCGACGCCCGGCAGGGTCACTGCACCGCCGCCCGACACTTCGCGGGTGATCAGCGAGCAGACCGCTTCCAGTGCGGAACCTGCGACCTTCTTGTCGCTGCCCATTTCCTCTGCCAGAGCGGCAACAAGCTGGGTTTTGGTCATCGGTTTGGACATTCTTCGTCTCCTTAAACTGCCCGAACTGTGGGGCCTCATCGCGTGACATTATCGTTATGTTGTATGATAACACAACTTCTTGTGTGCTCCGCGCAGGCCAAAATGGGCATTTTTTCTAGGAAAACTGCAAAAAACCGCCCTACAGGAAGGCTGTTTCGTCGAATGAGCGCAATTTCCGGCTGTGCAGGCGCTCCAACGGCATGCCGCGCAGGCGTTCCATAGCTCTTATGCCGATTTGCAGATGGCGCGCAACCTGGGTCCGGTAAAAGTCCGACGCCATGCCCGGCAGCTTCAGTTCGCCATGCAGCGGCTTGTCCGACACACAGAGCAGCGTTCCGTACGGAACCCGGAAGCGGTAGCCGTTGGCGGCGATGGTGGCGCTTTCCATGTCCAGCGCGACGGCGCGGGACTGGGACAGGCGCTGCACCGGGCCGGACTGGTCGCGCAGTTCCCAGTTGCGGTTGTCGATGGTGGCGACGGTGCCGGTTCGCATGATCCGCTTGAGGTCGAAGCCTTCGTATTCGGTGATCTCTGCCACCGCCTCCTCCAGAGCCACCTGAATTTCCGCCAGTGCGGGGATCGGGGTCCAGACCGGCAGATCGTCGTCCAGCACGTGATCCTCGCGCAGGTAGCCATGCGCCAGAACGAAGTCTCCCAGCGCCTGAGTGTTCCGGAGACCGGCGCAATGGCCGACCATCAGCCAGGCATGCGGGCGCAGCACCGCGATGTGATCGGTTGCGGTCTTGGCGTTGGAGGGGCCGACGCCGATGTTGACCAGGGTGATGCCGTTCCCGCCTTCGCGCTTGAGGTGGTAGGTGGGCATTTGCGGCAGTTTGCCGGCTTCGGGGATCACTGCCGCGGGGTCCGTGATCTCGTGATTTCCGGTGCTGACAAAGCTGGTGTAGCCGCTGTCCGGATCGGCCAGCTGGGCGCGGGCATAGGCTTCGAACTCCGCCACGTAGAACTGGTAGTTGGTGAACAGGACGTGGTTCTGGAAATGCTCCGGGCTGGTGGCCGTGTAATGGCTGAGCCGCGCCAGCGAGTAGTCGATGCGCTGGGCGGTGAACAGCGCCAGCGGCCCGGTGCCATTGGCGGGCTGATAGGTGCCGTTGACGATGTCGTCATTGGTGGTGGACAGATCCGGCACGTCAAACACATCGCGCAGGGTGAAGCCCGCCGCGCCCTCCTGCGGCACCGTCAGGTCCGGGCGCGAGGCCACTGCGAAATGCACCGGGATCGGGGTGTCAGAGACGCTGATGGTCACTGGCTGGCCGTGGTTGCGGATCAGCAGGCCGATTTGCTGGATCAGGTAATTGCGGAACAAGTCCGGCCGGGTCACCGTGGTGGCATAGGTGCCGGGCGATGAGACATGGCCGAAGCTGAGGCGGCTGTCCACCTGGGCGAATGTCAGGGTGGAAAACCGGATCTCCGGGTAAAAGGCGCGGATGCGCTGGTTGTCAGGCGCGCCGTCGGCCATCGCGCGGATAAACTCATCGCACAGGAACCCGGTGGCCTGATTATAAAGCAGCTCCAGCCGGTCCACGGCCTCGGTTGCGTCGTTGAAGCTTTCGTCCGGCGGATGGCCGGGGTGTTTTGTTGTTATCATTGGGCAGGCTCGATTACCGGGATTTTCTGGAATGTGCGCACGTCGACCAGGCCAAGGTCGGAGATCCTGAGTTCCGGGATCACCACCAGCGCCAGAAGCGAGTGCTGCATGTAGGCGTTATTGAGGGCGCAGCCGCAGGCCTGCATTGCCTCCATCATCACCTGCGCCTTGGCCGCAACCTCAGTGGCGGGGCTGTCGGACATCAGGCCGGCAATCGGCAGCTCGACCAGCGCCAGCTCCTGACCGTTCTTATACAGGGTGATGCCGCCGCCCACCTGTGCCAGCCGGTTGGCCGCCAGCGCCATCTGCGCGCGGTCGGTTCCGACCACGATCATATGGTGGCTGTCATGCGCCACGGTGGAGGCCATTGCCATTTTGCCGCTGTAGCCGAAGCCGGAAACAAAGGCGTTGGTGACACCGCCGGTGGCGCGGTGGCGTTCGACCAGCGCAATCTGGCAGACATCGCCGCTGCCCTCGACCAGGCCATCCACCACAGGCAGCTCTGCCTGCAGCGCCTTGGTCGGGGCCTGGTTTTCGACCACGCCGATCACATTTGCAGTGACCGCATTGGCACCTTCCGGCGCAGTGAGTTCGAAGTCCTTCGCCGTCAGCTCATGACCCAGATGCACGGTGCCGCGGGCGCTGGCGGGCCAGTTGTAATGCGGGCATTCCACCTTGATAGAGCCTGATTCTGCCACGATCTGCCCGCGGGCGATCACCACCTCGATCGGCAGTTCGCGCAAATCCGAGGTCAGGATCACATCGGCGCGGCGGCCCGGAGTGATGGAACCGATCTCGCGCTCCAGCCCGAAATGGGTGGCAGTGTTGATGGTCGCCATCTGCAGGGCGGTCACCGGGTCGCAGCCGCAGGCAATGGCGTGGCGCACCACCCGGTTCATGTGGCCGTCGTTGACCAGCGTGCCGGAATGGCAGTCATCTGTGCAAAGGATGAAGTTGCGCGGGTCCAGGCCCTTCTCGGTGACGGCGGTGATCTGGCTCTCGACGTCATACCAGGCAGAGCCGAGCCGCATCATCGACCGCATTCCCTGGCGCACCCGCGCGATGGCGTCGGCCTCGCAGGTGCCCTCGTGGTCATCGGCCGGGCCGCCGGCCACATAGGCCGCGAAGTCCGGGCCCAAGTCCGGGGAGGCGTAATGGCCGCCCACGGTTTTGCCCGCGCGCTGGGTGGCGGCGATTTCGGCCAGCATCTTGGGGTCGGCGTTGGCGACGCCGGGGAAGTTCATCATTTCACCGAGGCCAATGATGCCGGGCCAGTTCATTGCCTCTGCCACGTCTTCGGCAGAAATTTCATAACCTGTGGTTTCCAGCCCCGGCGCCGAGGGCGCGCAGCTGGGCATCTGGGTGAAGATGTTGACCGGCTGCATCAGCGCCTCGTCATGCATGCAGCGTACGCCGTCCAGACCCAGCACATTGGCGATCTCATGCGGGTCGGTAAACATGGATGTGGTGCCATGCGGGATCACTGCGCGGGCAAATTCGGCGGGGGTGAGCATACCGCTTTCGATGTGCATATGCGCGTCGCACAGGCCGGGGATCATGTAGCGGCCGTTTGCCTCGATGATCTGCGTGTCCGTTCCGGTGCAATAAGAGGCATCCGGCCCGACATAAGCGATGCGGCCCGCCTTGATCGCAATATCATGATCCGGCAGCTGTTCGCGGGTGTGGACATTGACCCAAATGCCCTGCCGGATCACCGTGTCGGCTGGCGCGCGGCCGGCGGCTACTTCGATCAATTGCGGGGCGGAGTCGGGCCAGCTCGGAAAAATGTTTTCTGACATAATCCAATTTTTCCGATTGCGGGCGGGAAGGCAAGCGGATTGCCGGCTTTGCCATCAAAGCTTCATGCAGGCGGTGGAAAGGCGCCGAAAGCTGACGTGTTTGGCATTGCCGCAGCGCGGGTTTCAACGGCAGGGTGCAAGTGTTTCTTATGCGGAGGAATTGGCATGGACTACCAGACTGTGGACGCAGACAGCTTTGGCCGCTCCCTGCGCGGGATCGGAATCAACTTGCTGGTGCGGGATGTGCCGGCTGAAGTTTCTTTTTTAGAGACTGTTTTCGCCATGAAGGGCCATCAGGTGAGTAAGGATTTTGCCATCGTCACCTATGGCGGACAGGTGTTCCAGCTGCACAGTGACGGCACTTATGCGGAAAACCCTCTGCTGGGGCTGCTGCCGGAAAACCCGCCGCGCGGGGCCGGGATCGAGATCCGGCTTTATGACACTGATCCGGATAACGCGGCGGAACGGGCGGAGGCCGCGGGTTTCACCATTCTGCAAGCACCAAAGGACAAGCCGCACGGCTTGCGCGAGGCCTATATCCTGTGTGAAAACGGCTACGCCTGGGTGCCAAGCCGGCCCAAAGGGTAAGGGCTGGGAATTCCTCCCCTTTCACCCTCGCGAAGGCCGGTCCATGCTGGGCGGTATTATTTTGATGCCGCGAGGGACCGCTGATGCACGCCATTGCCGATACTAATGCCCTAGTCGAGGAGGGTGTGCTGACCCCGGATCAGGCCCGCACCATCGAGGCGCGCTCGCGCGAGGTGATGGTATCGCTGGCGGTAAACGCGATCCTGTGTTTCGGGATCATCGCCGCCACTGCCGGGTTCATCTTCTGGCTGGCGGATCCGCTGGCGGTAGCGGTCACCGGCATCCTGATGCTGGGCGGCGGGCTGGCGGTTCTGGCCCGCGGCAGCGAGACGCTGCGGATGTTCGGAAATTCCGCAACCCTGATCGGCGCGGGCATGCTGATGGGCGGCGCCGGGATTGAGCTGGTCGATAAATACGAGGACATTGCCGGCTGGGTGATGCTGCCCGCCGGAGCGCTGGTGGCGCTGATCTGCACCTGGCGCTGGCGGCACGGTGCCTGGTCCGCGGGCTTTGTGCTGGGCGCGATCCTGCTGATGGGACTGGCGATGCATTTGGCCGGGGTCGAGCTGCTGCTGCAGCAATACGGCATCGGATCACCGTTGCGGAACCTGGCGCTGCTTTACTACGCGGCGGCGCTGGCACTGGCCGGCTGGCAGGTGGACGTGCGCTTTGTCACCGCGCTGGCGATTGCGCCCTTTGCCCAGATGCTGGAGACCGGCACCAGTTATTTCCACGCGGCTTATGTGTTCTATTCGCCGGAATCTACGCTGACGATTCTGCAGATGGTGCTGCTGATCGTGCTCTGTGTCTGGGGTGCCTCCCGGCTGGCGGAGCGTGATGCCCGGCACCTGCGCATCCTGGCGATCCTGGGATTTGTGGTTGCAAACCTCTGCGCGCTGGTCGGGTCGCTGTGGGGGGACGTGGTGGGCGAAACCGTTTGGGGGCCGGGCCGTTACAGCGACGGCTACGAGGATTGGGAATCCTTTTCCGCTGCCCGCGATGCTTTCCGCGACAGCGCGCTGTTCATCTCCGAAAACGTCTATTCGGTGCTCTGGGCAGCAGTGCTGGCGGCGGTGATTTTCTGGGCGGCGCAGCGGCACCAGCGCGGGCTGTTCAATGCGGCGCTGACCTTTGCCGCGATCCATGCCTATACGCAGATGTTTGAATCCTTTGCCGATGAGCCGCTGGCCTATGTAATCGGCGGGCTGGCCGCGATTCCGCTGGCCTGGGGGCTGTGGCGGCTGAACCAGTGGATGGCGGCGAAGCAGGTCTAACCGCTGCTGCGCAAGTTGCGCGGAGTGGTTCCGAACTCTGCCTTGAAGGCCCGGGTCAGTGCGCTCGGGTCGTCGTATCCGCAACGCAGGGCAATTTCGGAAACGCTTAGAACAGTCTCTAACACAAGCTTTCTGGCCTGTATCAGCCGCAGCCGCCGGTAGACCGCCTGCGGCGATGCCCCCAGTTCGGCTTTCATCCGCGCCTCCAGATCCTTCTGGCTGCGCCCCGCTTTTCTGGCCACGGCAGCGATCGGCAAGGGCGTTTCCAGATTGGCCTGCATCACCGCAACCGCGCGGGCAACCGATTTGCCGCGCACCAGGATCGGATCCTGGGTTTCGGTCGCCTCAGGTGCCATGAACAGCGCGGCAACCTCAAGCCGCAGGGCGGCGCCATGCTGGTCGCCGATCAACTCCATCATCGTGTCAAAGGCCGCCAGCGCGCCGGTGCAGGTGATGCGGTCTCCGTCCCAGACTTGCCGAGCGCGTTCGGCCTGCACCTCGGGGAAAGCCTCGGTGAAACGGTCCAGTTCTTCCCAGTGGATGGTGGCGCGCCGCCCGTCCAGCAGCCCGGCCTGCGCCAGCAGCCAGGCGCCGGTGTCAAAACCCGCTAGTCCCTTGTAGCGGCGGGCAGCAGATTTCAGCGCCCGGGCGGTCGCCGCATTGGCATGGCGCAGGAAGTCATAAGACGGCATCGCAATCAGCAGATCACCGCTGCAATCGCCCAGTTTCCCGTGCGCCCGCACCTCCATGCCCGACGAGGACACCGCCGCCCCGCCGTCCAGCGTCAGGAACCGCCAGGCATAGACCTGCCGCCCGGCAAACGTATTGGCGGCACGCAGCGGCTCTACCGTGTTGGCCAGGCAATGGGCCGAAAAGGCATCAAACAGCAGCACATCCAATTGCTGCACTGCAGCGGTATCTTTTGTCCAACTTTGCATGATTATTTCTATCCATGCATGATGGGCACAGGCAAGCGGCGTAATCTGATCCGCAACAGATTTGCCGAAGGAACACCGCCATGCAGTTCGGGATGACCGAAGAACAGTCCATGATCGTAGAGACCACCCGCGCCTTTGTGGAGAAGGAGCTCTATCCGCATGAGGCGGAGATCGAGCGCACCGGCCACCTGGACATGGATATAATCCGCGACGTACAGAAGAAGGCGATGGAAGCGGGGCTTTATGCCGCCAACATGCCCGAGGGAGCCGGTGGTGCCGGCCTCGATACCCTGACCTGGCTGATGTACGAAAAGGAACTGGGCCGCGCCAATTACGCGCTGCACTGGACCGGAGTTGCGCGGCCGTCGAACATCCTGCTGGCAGGTACCGAGGAACAGAAAGAGAAATACCTGTTCCCCTGCATGAAGGGTGAGAAGTGGGACTGTCTGGCGATGACCGAGCCTGACGCGGGATCGGACCTGCGCGGCATGAAAGCCACCGCGCGCCAGGACGGCGATGACTGGATCCTGAACGGCACCAAGCATTTCATCAGCCACGCGGACATCGCCGATTTCGCGATTTGCTTCATGGCAACCGGGGTAGAGGACACGCCGCGCGGGCCGAAGAAGAAGATCACTGCCTTCTTTGTCGACAAGGGCACCCCGGGGTTTGAGGTGCGCGACGGCTACGGCAACGTCAGCCACCGCGGCTATACCAATGCGGTGCTGGAATTCGACGACTGCCGTCTGCCGTCCTCGGCCATTCTGGGCGAGGTCGACAAGGGGTTCGAGGTGGCAAACACCTGGCTGGGCGCCACCCGCCTGCAGGTCGCGGCCACCTGCCTGGGCCGCGCCGAACGGGCGCTGCAGCACTCGATCGAATACGCCGCCGAGCGCAAGCAGTTCGGCCAGCAGAT
>JABXIA010000336.1 GCA_013373325.1 Paracoccaceae bacterium | reverse complement strand
GCTTCGGCTTCGGCTTCGGCAATGACGTCCGCGGCCACGTCCGCAGCGTCCTCGGCCTCTGCTTCAGCCTCTTCCGGGGCCTCAGCTGCCGCGATTTCTGCGGCGTCCCGGGGGGCCTCGGCTTCCGGCTCGAAGAACTCAACCTCGGAGTCCGGGAGGGCTGCTGCGGGTGCGGTCTCTGCCGGAGCAGCGGCTTCGGCGGTGTCGGCTTCTGCAACCGGGTCTTCCGCCGGGGCAGGGGCGGGCTGCTTTGCAACCGGTTCAGCGGCGGGGGCGGGTGCCGGAGCGGCAGCAGGGGCCGGTGCGGCGGCCCCGGCAGCGGCAGCGCCAAGGGCCGGGGTGGCGGCGCGCAGGTGGATGCCGGTGTCGCTGGTGCGGGCCTCGACCTGGCGGGCGATCTCGCGCCGGGCGATGCGGGCCAGCATGTCGGCGTCTGGCTGCGGCGGTTCGGCGCCGAAGTAGCGGTCATCCGCGGCAAGGTCGCGGAAATACTCGGCAATCGCCTTCATCGTGTCGAAGGAATCCTCAAACCCTTCCAATGTGCAGGAAAAGGTTCCATAGGATACGGTCAAGACTTTGTTGTTGTGTACCATCAGCTCGCTCGTCTTCGTCACATCTGTTGTCATTCACCATAAAGGCTGGAAGGACCAATTTTGCTCGAATCCGTGCAATTGATCGTATCATTTTGTGTTCACAATATGGCTTGTTTCCAAAATAAGCGGGAATGCGCTGCATGAATACTAAGATTGTAGACGTCCTGGAACCAATCACCCTGGTGGGCGGCGGTGAGCTGGCTGCGGGGGCGCTGGCGGAGGCGCTGATGCTGGCGCCGGTGCTGGCGGCGGCCGATGGCGGTGCGGCGGCGGCGCTGGCCGCCGGGCATGTGCCGCGGGCGGTGATCGGCGATTTCGACTCTTTGCCTGAGGAGGTGCGGGCGCAGCTGCCGCCAGACGTCCTGCATCCGGTGGCGGAGCAGGACAGCACCGATTTCGACAAGGCGCTGAGGATGATAGCGGCGCCGGCGGTGCTGGCGGTGGGGTTCCTGGGCGCGCGGGTGGACCACCAGCTGGCGGCGTTCAGCACGCTGGTGCAGGGGCATGAGACGCCTTGTGTGCTGGTGGGGGAGACGGAGGTGATCTTTCACCTGACCCATGCGGTGACGCTGCCGGCCAGGGCAGGGGAGGTGATTTCGCTGTTTCCGATGCAGGCGGTGACGGGGCGCTCGGAAGGGCTGGAGTGGCCCATCGACGGCCTG
Organism: Paracoccaceae bacterium; assembly: GCA_013373325.1. Classification (GTDB taxonomy): domain Bacteria; phylum Pseudomonadota; class Alphaproteobacteria; order Rhodobacterales; family Rhodobacteraceae; genus Leisingera. The sequence goes on along the minus strand of JABXIA010000336.1, from coordinate 2,482 downwards.
CAGATGTCGCCAATGGGGCGGATCGGCACCTCGAACCGGGCAACAGGTCCGGTGCGGCTGGAGGCAGAGGGGCCGGGGCTGCTGGCGATTGTGCCGCGGCGGCTGCTGGCGGATGTGCTGAGCGAGGTCCGGCGGGACCGGTAGGCCGCAGGCTGGTTTCCGGGGCGGGCGTCAGGCCGGATTGATGCGTTCTTCGGTTTCGGACGCCTTGCGCTCGCGCATCACCGCGTAAAGCCCTGCGCTGATGGTCAGGAGGATGCCGAAGGCGGCGAGGGTATTCGGCAGTTCCGAAAAGATCAGCCAGCCGAAGAACACCGCCACCGGGATTTCCAGGTATTGCATCGAGGCGAGGGTGGATGTGGGGGCGAACCGCAGGCTCCAGGTCATCATCAGATGCGCGGCGGTGCCAAGCGCGCCTGCGGCGGCCAAGAGGCTCCAGGTGTCCTGCGGCGGCAGACCGGTGGAGAGCGCGGCGATGCCGGCAGCGTCGCCGATCAGGAATAGTGGCGCCAGCAGTGCGGTGCCCATGGCACCGGCCACGGCCTGAACCGCGATGGGATCGGTTTCCTTGGCGATCTTGCGGGTGATCAGCATGAAGAGGGCAAAGATCACAGCGACCAGCAGCGGCCAGAGCGCGTTCCAGCCGACGGCGGCAAAGCTGGGCTGAATGACCAGCAGGGTGCCGGTGAAGCCGACGACGCAGGCGCCGAGGCGGTGCAGGCCGACCTGTTCATGCAGCACGTATTTGCCCAGGAGCAGCATCAGGAAGGGCATCACGAAGGCAATGGCGACAGCATCAGCCAGCGGCAGGTAGCGGAAGGCGGTGAACATCGCGGCGATGCCGCCCATCTGCAGAAGGGTGCGCAGCAGCAGGAGCGGCGCCACCCGGCGCGACAGGCTGAGCGGCAGCCGCAGGGCCAGCGCCAGCGGCAGTAGGATCGCGGCCTGGGCGGCAAAGCGGATGAACACGATCTGGGCGACCGGCACCCGGTCGGTCAGCAGCTTGGCAATGGCGTCGCCCAGCGGGATCACCATGCAGAAGCCCAGCATCAGGGCGATGCCGAGAAGGGGCCGGTCCTGTGTCATGGCGGCAGGCTAGGCCTGCACGGTGTAAGGCGCAAGCTGGAGTTGCGGGGAAAGGAGGAACGTTGCGTCCCCTTTGGGACGTGACGCGCAGCGGCACGGCCCGCGCCTGACCTTCCCCCCGGGAAGGCGCATTCGCGCCCTCCCAAGGCCAGACTCGAACCTTTTGTTGCGCCGTCTTTTTTGGACAGCGAAAAACTCAGCAGTTCGGCACGTTCACAGCGAGGCCGCCGAGCGAGGTTTCCTTGTACTTGTCGTGCATGTCGGCGCCGGTCTGGCGCATGGTCTCGATGCAGGCGTCCAGCGGCACGAAGTGCTGTCCGTCGCCGCGCAGGGCGAGGGAGGCGGCGGAGACCGCCTTGATCGCCGCCAGGCCATTGCGCTCGATGCAGGGGACCTGCACCAGGCCCTTCACCGGATCGCAGGTCATGCCCAGATGATGCTCCAGTGCGATCTCGGCGGCGTTTTCAACCTGCTCAGGCGTGCCGCCCATCACGGCGCAGAGGCCTGCGGCGGACATTGCCGACGCGGAGCCGACCTCAGCCTGGCAACCGGCCTCAGCACCGGAAATGGAGGCGTTGTATTTGACCAGGCCGGCAATGGCGGCGGCGGTCAGCAGGAAATCCTCGACATGGGCCTCAGACGCGCCCGGCACGTGGTCGAGGTAGTAGCGGATTACCGCCGGAAGAGTGCCTGCGGCGCCGTTGGTGGGCGCAGTCACAACCTGGCCGCCGGCCGCGTTTTCCTCGTTCACCGCCATCGCGTAGACGCTCATCCAGTCGTTGATGGTGTGCGGCGCGGTCAGGTTCATGCCGCGTTCGGCCATCAGCGCGTCATGGATGCCTTTGGCGCGGCGGCGGACCTTGAGGCCGCCGGGCAGGATGCCGTCACGCTCCAGCCCGCGGTTGATGCAGTCGTTCATCACCTGCCAGATGCGGGCGGTGCCTTTGGCGAGGCTCTCGGAGCAGCCACGGGAGATCTCGTTGGCGCGCTTCATCTCGGCAATCGACTTGCCGCTGGCCTTGGCCATCTCCAGCATCTCAGCCGCGGATTTGAACGGGAAGGGGACCGGGTCGCCCTCGTCGGTGGCCTTGCCTGCGGCCAGTTCCTCTTCGGTGACGACAAAGCCGCCGCCGATCGAGTAATAGACCTGTTTCAGGATCACGTCGCCCTGGGCATCCGTTGCCATCAGGATCATGCCGTTGGCGTGGCCCGGCAGCGCGTGATCGTAGTCAAAGATCATGTCGGCCTTGGGGTCGAAGTGCAGCGCGCCCAAGCCTTCGGGGTGCATGGTATGGGTCTTGTCCAGCTCCGCCAGGAAGGCCTCTGCCTTGGCGTCGTCATAGTCATGGGCGACAAAGCCGCCGAGGCCGAGGATGGTGGCGCGGTCGGTGGCGTG
>JABXIA010000397.1 GCA_013373325.1 Paracoccaceae bacterium | reverse complement strand
GGCGCTGGCCAAATCGGGCCGCGCGGCAATTGCGGCCACCAGCGGCAACCCGGACTGCCACCTGATCCTGCGCGGCGGCGGCGGCACAAACTATGACGCGGCTTCGGTCGATGCGGCCTGCAAACTGGCGGAAAAGGACGGCATCCGCGGCCATGTGATGATCGACGCCAGCCACGCCAACAGTGGCAAGGACCCGATGCGGCAGCCCGCGGTGCTGCGCGATGTGGCGGCACAGGTTGCCGGCGGCGACAGCCGCATCACCGGCGTGATGGTGGAAAGCCATCTGGTGGCGGGCCGCCAGGATCTGGGCAAGGGGGCGCTGACCTACGGCCAGTCGATCACCGACGGCTGCCTGGGATGGGAGGACACCGTGGCAGAGCTGGAGCATCTGGCCGAAGCGGTTGCCAAACGCCGCGCGGCGGCTCCGCAGGCGGAGCTGGCAGAGGCCTGAGGCCTGCCAGCAGGGGACGCGCCTTGCGGCGCGTGCCTCCGGCGGGGAGTATTTGGGGAAAGATGAAAGCAGGGCCGCCCCTTGCCAGACGCCGGGTTTTGCGGATCATGGCGCCATGAGCACCGCAAACCCCGCCGGTTATTCCGGCAAGCCGCTGTTTCAGAAACTGGGCTTCAAGCCCGGCTTCCGGGTGGCTGTCACCAGCGCGCCGGAACAGTACTCCGCACTGATGGCGGGCGCGGAGGGTGTGTCGTTTGACCGCCAATCCGCAAACGCGCGCTATGACGCGGCGCATGTCTTTCTGACCGTTCCCGGCACGGAAAAGCAGGCCGCGGAGCGGGCCATTGCCGTGCTGCGCCCGGGCGGCATGCTGTGGCTGTCCTGGGCCAAGAAAAGCTCCGGACTGCACAGCGGCATCAACGAGGACAGCTTGCGCGCTGCGGTGTTGCCGCTGGGCTGGGTGGACGTCAAGGTCTGCGCAGTCGATGCTGACTGGTCCGGGCTTAAGTTCCTAAAACGCCGGGGCTGACAGGCATGCCTTGGCCCGCAGGCCGCTGATGCCTTGCAATCCGGGTGCGCTCTCCGCATATCCTTGGCGCAGCAACAAACGGAGCCCCCATGATCCGCCCAGCCCTGACCGCCTTTGCCCTGTGCCTTGCCCTGCCTGCGCTGGCCTTGCCCGCCGCCGCTGAAACCAGGGTGCCGCAGTCCCGGGCAGAGATCGCGCTGGGGTTTGCGCCGCTGGTCAAGGAAGCCTCTCCGGCGGTGGTGAACATCTACGCCAAGGTGGTGCGCCAGGTGCAGCAGCGCCGACGCTCGCCGTTCATGAACGATCCGTTCTTCGATGATTTCTTCCGCGGGTTCGCCCAGCCGCAGCCGCGGGTGGAGAACTCTCTGGGGTCAGGGGTGATCCTGTCCGCGGACGGAATCGTGGTCTCCAACTACCACGTCGTCGGCAGCGCCACCGAAATCCGCGTGGTGACCAATGACCGGCGCGAGTACAATGCGCGGGTGATCCTGGGCGACAAGGCCAGCGACCTGGCAATCCTGCAGCTGGATGAGGCCGAAGACCTGCCGCATCTGGACCTGCGCGACAGCGATGAGGTCGAGGTGGGCGAGCTGGCGCTGGCAATCGGCAACCCGTTCGGGGTCGGCCAGACTGTCAGCAGCGGCATCATCTCCGGGCTTGCGCGCACCGGCATGGGGGCGGGCGATGGCTTTGGCTACTACATCCAGACCGACGCGCCGATCAACCCGGGCAATTCCGGCGGTGCGCTGATTGACGTCAACGGCGATCTCATTGGCATCAACACGCGCATCCTGTCGCGCTCCGGCGGCTCCAACGGCATCGGCTTTGCGATCCCAGCCAATCTGGTGCGGCAGTTCGTTGATCAGGCCCGCGACGGCGCCGAGGAGTTCCAGCGCCCCTGGGCCGGCATGGCCGGGCAGCCGGTGGATGCGGATCTGGCTGCCTCGCTGGGGATGGAGGTGCCGGAGGGCATGGTGGTCTCCGACCTGCACCGGGAAAGCCCGTTCGCCAAGGCAGGGTTCAAGGTGGGCGATGTGATCACCCATGTGGACGGCGAGGTGGTGAATTCGCCCTCCGAAATGGTGTTCCGCATGTCGGTCTCCGGCCTGGGCGGCACCGCGGACATCACCCGCCTGCGCGGGGACGAGCGCGAGGCGGTGGCGGTGCCGATGATCACCGCGCCGGACCAGCCGCCCGCCAACCCGGTGCAGCTGGATGAGCGGACTGCACTGCCCGGCCTGACCGTGGCGCAGATCAATCCGCAGGTTATCGCCCGCCTCGGCCTGCCGCTGTCGGCGGAGGGCGTGGTGGTCACTGATCCCGGCCCTTATGCGGGCCGCGGCGGGGTGCAGCCCGGCGATGCGCTCTTGGCGGTGAACGGCCAGCCCGTCACCGGCACCGAGGACGTTTATGCCATCCTCGCAAACAGCGGCCGCTGGATTCAGCTGGACCTGAACCGCCGCGGCCAGCGCGTCACCCTGCGGTTCCGCACCTGATGGCGGACCTGTTCGGCAGCCCGGAGCCTGGCAAGGGCGAGGCGCAGCAGGCCAGCAGGAACCGGCCGCTGGCCGACCGCTTGCGGCCGCAGTCGCTGGCGGATGTGATCGGCCAGGAGCAAGTGCTGGGGCCGGAGGCGCCCTTGGGCGTCATGCTGGCCTCGGGTTCCTTGTCGTCGCTGATCTTCTGGGGGCCGCCGGGGGTGGGCAAGACCACCATTGCGCGGCTGCTGGCGCAGGAGACTGACCTGCATTTCGTGCAGATCTCGGCGATCTTCACCGGTGTGCCGGATCTAAGGAAGGTGTTTGAGGCCGCCAGGATCCGCCGCCAGAACGGGCAGGGGACGCTGCTGTTCGTGGATGAG
>JABXIA010000064.1 GCA_013373325.1 Paracoccaceae bacterium | reverse complement strand
GGCCAAGAAGAAGCAGACATCAGACCCGACCTACAAGGTGATCGCCGAGAACCGGCGGGCGCGTTTCGATTACGCGAGCGAGGACGATATCGAATGCGGCATCGTGCTGGAGGGGTCCGAGGTCAAGGCGCTGCGCGGCAACGGCACCAACATCGCAGACTCTTACGCTGCGGTGGAGGAGGGTGAGCTGTGGCTGGTGAATTCCTACATCCCGCCTTACGCGCAAGCCAAGGTCTTCAAGCACGAAGAACGCCGCCGCCGCAAGCTGCTGGTGTCGCGCAAGGAGCTGTCGGACCTTTGGAACCTGACCCAGCGCAAGGGCATGACCCTGGTGCCGCTGGTGATCTACTTCAACCACCGCGGCCGCGCCAAGATCAAGCTGGGCATCGCCAAGGGCAAGAAGCTGCACGACAAGCGTGAAACCCAGGCCAAGCGCGACTGGGGCCGCCAGAAGCAACGGCTGCTGAAGGACGCGCGATAAGCTACGGGCTCGTCATTCTTTCTGACGCGCACCGGTGACGTATCTGGCGATTTGCTTCCGCCCAAGCAGCCGCCTGTGCGGTCCGCTTTCCGGCCCGGCATAGAGGATTCTCAGGTTTTCCGTTCTGAGCAGCGGCAGGAGAATATCTTGAGGCAGGCCAACGGCCCGCAGGATCGACAGGTTCTTCAGACCTTCGAGCGGTTGCAGGTCCCGGATGCCTGTTCCGGAAATGCCGAGCTCCTTAAGCTCTTGCATATGCCGGACCGGTGCCAGGCTGGTCACTGCGGTGCCAATTGCTGAGAGTTCCCGAAGGCTGCTGCCTGCGAGCGGTTCAAGGCTGCTGACTGGGGTTCCGTCCAAAATCAGTTTGCGCAGCAGAGTAAGGTTCGACAGGGGGGCAAGATCTTGGACTCGCGTATCCGCAAGGTCCAGCTCTGCCAGCCTTCGCGAGCCTGCCAAGGGCGACAAGTCGGTAACGCGGCTGCCTGTCAGGACCACGGTATGCAGGGCGAGTTTATCCTGCAGCCCTTCCAGGCTTTGCGCGCGGGTGCCGTCCGCGCGGAGCATTTCCAGCCTGCTGGAGGCCGCCAGCGGCGCCAGGCTCTGGACGGGGCAGCCGGAGATCCAGACCACGCGCAGGTTTGCTGCGGCAAGAGGTGCCAGGTCGGATATCCCGGTGTTGAAGGCCAGCAGGTTTTCCAGCGTCGCGACCCCTTCCAGAGGAGTCAGATCCGTGACACCGGTGCCAGCAATATTGAGGCTTTGCAGACGGGTATAGCCGCGCAGGAAAGAAAGGTCGGTTACCTCCCCGATACCCCAGATGGACAGGTGCTCAAGCGCGGTCATCTGCGTTAGCGGAGTGAAATCGGGCGCGTGAACAGAATCAAGGCTCAACCGCCGCAGTTCCGGCAACCCGGTCAGTGGCGTCAGGCCGGATACGGTAAGCCCCACCAATGCCAGCTTTTGCAAGCTGGCAAGTTGAGCGAGCGGCGACAAATCCACCAGGCCCTGATATCCCGGTTCAGCTATCAGCGACAGATCGGTCAAATGCTGAAACTGTGCCAGTTCCTGCAGGTCAGATGTGGTCCCGCCGATCCGGATGCTCGCCTTTAAGTCATTGACGGATATGCATGCATTTTCAAATTGTGTGCATTCTGCGCTGGCGGGTGGCGGTGCTCCTAAACAGGCTGACGTCAGGAAAAATGCGAAGTAACTGCGCAGACTGGGCATTTGAATACCTTATCGGAAACGTGCCGCAATTATGCAGTATACTTGTTGCTGCTTCGTAAAACGCGGGCAAGATGCATGCATTGGCGGGTGAGGCGTCAGGATGGCTTGCACCGCCCAGCCCCGGGATGTACCCATGGCGCTAAATGCAGATAGGGAGACGCTTTGATGCAGGACGATCCGAAGACGCTGGTTTCCACGGACTGGCTTGCGGCCCATCTGAAGGACCCGGATCTTCGGGTGCTGGACGCATCATGGTATTTGCCGCAGCAGGAGCGCGACGCCAAGGCGGAGTATGAGGCCGCCCATATCCCTGGCGCGCGGTTCTTTGATATCGACGAGATTTCCGACAACCGCTCCGACCTGCCGCATATGGTGCCGCCGGTTGAAAAATTCATGTCCAAGCTGCGCGCCATGGGCGTTGGCGACGGCCACCAGGTGGTGGTCTATGACGGTGCCGGGCTGTTCTCGGCGGCCCGTGTCTGGTGGCTGTTCCGGCTGATGGGGCAGACCAACGTCGCGGTGCTGGACGGCGGCTTTCCGAAATGGCAGGCCGAAGGCCATCCGGTCGAGGACCTGCCGCCGGTGATCCGCGACCGCCATATGACCGTGCGGGTGCAGAACCACATGGTGCGCGATGTGACCCAGGTCTCTGCCGCCGCCAAGCTGGGCGACCACGAAATCATCGATGCCCGCTCCGCCGAGCGATACCGCGGCGACGCGCCGGAGCCGCGCGAGGGGCTGCGGGCCGGCCATATTCCCGGCTCCCGCAATGTGCCTTTCGGCCAGATGCTGAACGCGGATGGCACCATGAAGGACGCCGATGGCATCCGTGCCGCCTTTGAGGCCGCCGGCGTCGATCTGAGCAAACCTGCGATTACTTCCTGCGGATCGGGCGTTACCGCCGCCATCCTCAGCCTCGCCCTGGAGCGTATCGGCAAGACCGATCATTCGCTTTATGACGGGTCCTGGGTGGAGTGGGG
>JABXIA010000067.1 GCA_013373325.1 Paracoccaceae bacterium | reverse complement strand
GGCCTTTTGATCATCCTCTCATCGCCTTCGGGCGCAGGCAAATCCACGCTGGCACGCCGCCTGATGGCCTGGGACCCGGGACTTGCGTTCTCGGTCTCTGCCACCACCCGCGCGCCGCGCCCCGGCGAGGAGCACGGCCGTGAGTATTACTTCCTGTCCGAAGAAGAATTCAAACAGAAGGTGGCCGAGGGCGGCATGCTGGAACACGCCCACGTGTTCGGTAACTTTTACGGTTCCCCTGCAGGCCCGGTAAAGGACACCATCGAGGCCGGCCAGGACGTGCTGTTCGACGTCGACTGGCAGGGCGAGATCCAGATCCGCAACTCCGATCTGGGCAAACACGCGCTGTCGATCTTCATCCTGCCGCCCTCGATCACCGAATTGCGCCGCCGCCTGGAAACCCGGGCGCAGGACAGTGATGAGGTGATCTCCAAGCGGATGATGAAAAGCTGGGATGAGATCAGCCACTGGGGCTATTATGACTATGTGCTGGTCAACGACGACCTGGACGAGACCGAGGCCAGGCTGAAGACCATCGTCGAGGCTGAGCGCATGCGCCGCATCCAGCAGCCCCGGCTGCAGGATCACGTGCGTACCCTGCAAACCCAGTTTGAGGAACAGTCATGACCCTTTACGCACTTGGCGCTGATCAGCCGCAGATCCACGAGGATACCTGGGTCGCCCCCGATGCAAACCTGATCGGCAAGGTGGTGATGGAAGCGGGCTCCTCGATCTGGTTCGGCGTAACAATCCGCGCCGACCATGAGGAAATCCGCATCGGCGAAGGCACCAACGTCCAGGAAAACGTGGTGATGCACATTGATGCAGGCTATCCGCTGGCCATCGGCAAAAACTGCACCATCGGCCACAAGGCGATGCTGCACGGCTGCACCATCGGCGAAAACTCCCTGGTGGGCATGGGTGCCACCATCCTGAATGGCGCCAAGATCGGCAAGAATTGCCTGATCGGGGCCGGGGCCTTGATCACGGAAAACAAGGAGATCCCCGACAACTCCCTGGTGATGGGCAGCCCCGGCAAGGTAGTGCGGGAGGTGGACGCGGCGCTGGCTGAAAAGCTGACGCAAAGCGCGCTCCTCTATCAGGACAACATGCGCCGTTTCCGGGCGGAGCTGAAACCGCTGTAACCGGCGGTAGCCGGGCGGTTTTACGCTGCGTGAACGGTTGCTGCAACACCAGGTTTACACTGCGGTATTAGGCAGGCCGGACTGGTCAACAGCGGGGAACAGATGACGACCGATCTGATAGAAGGATTTCTGGCGGCCATTCCGCTGCCTGCTGTGATGGTGGACCAGACCGAGCGCTTCATCGCCATCAACAGCGGTGCTGAGGCGCTGCTGGGGCAAGGCATCCAGGGCCGCCACTTTGCCACCATCCTGCGCCAGCCCAGCGTTGCCTCAGCGATCGAGACCTGCCTGCACGACAAGCAACCCCGCACCGCCCGGCATCTTTCCAACGATGGCGCGCAGGACACCACTTACACGGTCACCCTGCGCTACGTGCCGGGCGTCGGTGCTGTGGGCGGCGGAGCGGTGCTGGCCTGTTTCGACGACATCACCGAGCGCGAACAGGCCGGCCAGATGCGGCGTGATTTCGTGTCCAATGTCAGCCATGAACTGCGCACTCCGCTCACTGCTCTCATCGGCTTCATCGAAACCCTGCGCGGCCCTGCCAGGGATGATGCCGCCGCGCGCGACCGGTTCCTCACGATCATGGAGGGCGAGGCCAGCCGGATGAACCGCCTGGTCGGGGATCTTCTGTCGCTGAACCGGGTGGAAAGCGAAGAGCGGGTGCGCCCCAAACAACAGGTGGATTTGAGCGCGCATCTGGCCTCCACGCTCAAAACTCTGGCACCGGTGGCGGAGGCACGCGGCGCCGCGATGGCGCTGGAGTCGCCGGAGGACCCGGTCTGTGTCACCGGCGACCCGGACCAGCTGCAGCAGGTGTTCACCAACCTGGTGGAAAACGCGGTGAAGTATGGCGGTGATCAGGTGCGGGTGGTGCTGAGCCGAACAGACCGTGATCCCTCGGTGCGTGCGCCTGCCGCGCATGTCCAGGTGATTGACAATGGCCCGGGAATCGATCCCATTCACCTGCCGCGGCTGACCGAGCGCTTCTACCGCGCCGACAGCCACCGCTCCCGCGAGATGGGCGGAACCGGTCTTGGGCTGGCAATCGTCAAACATATCGTCAATCGCCACCGCGGGCGCCTGCGCGTCGAAAGCGATCTGGGACAAGGGTCTGTTTTTACGGTGATATTGCCGGATTAGGCCGCTTCCGCCTGCCAGAGCGAACCAAGCGGCTGCTGCTCTTCCGCGGCGGCGGTTTTACCGTTTGTATCAGAATTTTTTCTGCCGGACCCCGCTTTGTCATACAGGCGTTACACAGCTGTCACAAAAGCCTCATCAGCAGCTTCTAGGAGAGGCGGCAAGATCATCACGGGGTGATCGACCTTTGAAACTCTTGGAGACACAAATGTCCTTTGTGAAACTGACCGCTTCCGCCCTGGCGATTTCCGCCGTTTCCGCCACCGCAGCCGCTGCGCGCGATCAGGTGCAGGTTGCCGGTTCGTCCACCGTTCTGCCCTACGCCTCCATCGTGGCAGAAGCCTTTGGCGAGAACTTTGATTTCCCGACCCCGGTTGTGGAATCCGGCGGCTCCTCTGCCGGCCTCAAGCGTTTCTGTGAAGGCGTGGGTGAAAACACCATCGACGTCGCCAATGCGTCGCGCCGCATCAAGGACAAGGAAATCGCCGCCTGCGCCGAAAACGGTGTGACCGACATCATCGAAGTCCGCATCGGCTATGACGGCATCGTGTTTGCCTCCGACATCAACGCGAACTCCTTCGAATTCACCCCCACCGACTGGTTCCTCGCCCTGTCCGACAAGGTGATGGTTGACGGTGAACTGGCCGACAACCCGAACACCACCTGGGCAGACGTGAACCCGAATTTCCCCGCCGTGGACATCCAGGCCTTCGTGCCCGGCACCAAGCACGGCACCCGCGAAGTCTTCGAAGACAAGGTGATCCTGGCTGGCTGCGAAGCCACCGGCGCGTTTGAGCACCTGCTGGCCCACGCCGAAGGCGACACCGACAAGGCCAAGCACAAGGCCGCTGAGAAGGCCTGTATTGCCCTGCGCACCGATGGCAAATCGGTCGACATCGATGGCGACTACACCGAAACCCTGGCCCGCATCGAAAGCAACAAAGACGGCATCGGCGTCTTCGGCCTGGCGTTCTACGAGAACAACACCGACAAGCTGCAGGTTGCCACCATGTCCGGCGTTGTGCCCTCGACCGAAAGCATCGCAACCGGCGAATATCCGGTCTCCCGCCCGCTGTTCTTCTACGTGAAGAAAGCCCACATCGGCGTGATCCCGGGCCTCAAGGAATATGCTGAGTTCTTCGTCGCTGACGAGGTTGCCGGCGAAGACGGCCCGCTGGCCGAATACGGCCTGGTTGCCGATCCGGAACTGACCGAAACCCAGGAAGTGGTTTCCAATGAGACCGTGATGGGCGGCAACTCCTAAGCGGCCCCGCCTGTGATCAGATCTTTGCCGGGGCGGAGCCTTCCGCCCCGGCGCATTCTTTCCGCGGCAGGGCTGCCGCAGCTGATACGCCACCGCCAAAACCGGAGCTTTTCATGCCCACTTTCTGGCTTGTTGCCCTCCTGATCGCGCTTGCCGCCGCCGGCTTCTACGGAGGCCGACGCCGCGCGATTGCCACCGCTGCGGGGAATGTGAAAAACCTTCATTCGCTCCCATCCTATTACGGCTACCATGTTGCGCTTTCGGCCTTTGTGCCGGCCATTGCCGCCCTGTTGGTCTGGCTGCTCGCCCAGCCAATGTTCATCGAGACCCGCGTCTCTGGCATGATCCCGGCAGCGGCGGTCCCGGAAAGCTCTTCCATCGGCCTGGTGATGAGCGACGTGCGCCGGGTTGCCGAAGGGCTGGATCTGGCAGTGGAGCAGGGGCTGCTGAGCACCCGTGAGGCCCGCAATGCCGTTGCTGGCGAACAGGACCTGCGGGCCCTGATGGGTGAAGTGGGCGTCGCTCTCGGCTCCGAGGTGCGCCCTGAAGTGCTGAAGACCGCGCAGGCCTACCGCAATCTGTCCCACGCCGGCCGCACCGCCATGACTGTGGTTGTGACGCTGCTGGCTCTTGGCGGCTTTGCCTCCGCCTACGTGCGCACCCACAAGGATTTCCGCGCCCGCAACGTGGTGGAACGCGCGGTGCTGGCGCTGCTGGTGCTGGCCGCCTCGCTGGCGATCCTGACCACCGTCGGCATCGTCCTGTCGATGCTGTTTGAAACCAGGAACTTCTTCGGCCTGCACAGCTGGACAGATTTCTTCTTCGGCTCCACCTGGGCACCCAATTTCCGCGGCGGCAGTGAACTGTCGATCCTGCCGCTCCTGTGGGGCACGCTTTACATCTCCTTCATCGCGCTGCTGGTGGCGGTTCCGGTGGGCCTGTTTGCCGCCATTTACCTGTCCGAATACGCCAGCGGAACCGTGCGTGCCTTTGCCAAGCCGCTGCTGGAAATCCTCGCGGGCATTCCCACCATCGTCTACGGCCTTTTTGCGCTGCTGACCGTCGGCCCGGCGCTGGCGGACCTCTTTGGCAAAGGCGGCCTCCTGGGGGTCGAATGGATGGCCGGTGCCACCTCGGTGCTGACTGCGGGACTTGTGATGGGCATCATGCTGATCCCCTTCGTCTCCTCGCTGTCCGATGACATCATCAACGCGGAGCCGCAGGCGATGCGTGACGGCTCGCTGGGCCTTGGTGCCACCAAATCGGAAACCGTGCGCCAGGTTGTGATGCCCGCCGCGCTGCCGGGCATCGTCGGCGCGGTGCTGCTGGCCGCCTCGCGCGCCATTGGCGAAACCATGATCGTGGTGATGGGGGCAGGGGCGATCGCCAAGTTCTCCGCCAACCCGCTGGAATCGATGACCACCATCACCACCCGTATCGTCAGCCAGCTGACCGGAGACACCGACTTTGCCAGCCCGGAAACGCTGGTTGCCTTTGCCCTGGGCCTGACCCTGTTTGTTCTGACCCTCGGCCTGAACGTTCTGGCGCTCTACATCGTGCGCAAATACCGGGAGCAGTATGAATAATGACTGACCTCAGCCAAAATCCCGCAGGCGCTGCACCCCGCAAACACGGCGGCTCGCTGCTGGAGAAATCCCCGCACACCAAGAAGCGCAACGCGGCAGAAACCCGGTTCAAGGCCTATGGCATTGCCGCCATCACCGCGGGCCTGATCATGCTGCTGGTGCTGGTGACCACCATCGTCGGCAAGGGCACCGGTGCCTTCCAGCAGACCTTTGTCACGCTGAATGTGGAACTGCTGGAAGCCAAGCTCGACAAGAAGGGCAACCGCGATCTGGCCGACATCAAGAAGGTCACCACCTTCGGCTACGCCCCGATCATCAAGGGCGCGATGGAAGCCGCGATTGAGGATCTGGGCATTGAGACGAGCCTCAAATCCAAAGAACTGGCCGGCATCCTGTCGAAGGACGTCGCCGCCCAGCTGCGCGACTATGTGATCGCCAACCCGGACCAGATTGGCCAGACGGTGGAGTTCCGCTTCCTCGCCTCCAGCCGCGTGGACGGCTACCTGAAGGGCCGGGTGACCCGCGACAGCATCGTCAATGACAAGAACATCTCAGCCGAACAGCTTGATCTTGTTGATTCTTTGGCCGCTGCTGGGGTGCTGGAGAAGACCTTCAACCTTGATTTCATCTTTGGCGCAGATGCCTCCGATGCCCGTCCTGAGGCCGCCGGTATCGGCGTCTCCATGCTGGGCTCGCTGTTCATGATGCTGGTGGTACTGGCGCTGGCGCTGCCGATCGGCGTCGCCGCCTCGATCTATCTCGAGGAGTTTGCGCCGCAGAACTGGCTCACCGACATGATCGAGGTGAACATCTCCAACCTCGCGGCCGTGCCCTCCATCGTGTTCGGCATTCTCGGCCTCGCGGTCTTCATCAACTACATGCACCTTCCGACATCGGCGCCGCTGGTGGGCGGTCTGGTGCTGACGCTGATGACGCTGCCGACCATCATCATCTCCACCCGCGCCTCGCTGAAATCGGTGCCGCCGTCGATCCGCGACGCAGCGCTGGGTGTCGGCGCGTCCAAGATGCAGGCGGTGTTCCACCACGTGCTGCCGCTGGCCGCGCCGGGTATCCTGACCGGCACCATCATCGGGCTGGCGCAGGCTCTGGGGGAAACCGCGCCGCTGCTGCTCATCGGCATGGTCGGCTTCATCGCCTCCAACGCGCCGGAAACCCTGGCGGACGGACTGCTGGCGCCGAACTCCGCCATGCCCGCCCAGATCTACGAATGGGCGAAACGCGCCGACCCCGCATTCTACGAACGCGCCTGGGGCGGCATCATCATCCTTCTTCTCTTCCTGGTGACCATGAACACGCTTGCTGTGATCCTGCGCCGCCGCTTTGAACGCCGCTGGTAAAAGGGGCATAGTGCAATGAACGACATGACCTTGATGGAAAAGACCGTGGAAACCCAGAACATCAAAATCGCCGCCAAGGACGTGAACGTCTATTACGGCGACAGCCACGCGATCAAAGACGTGAACGTCGAGATCGAGGACAACACCGTCACCGCCTT
>JABXIA010000096.1 GCA_013373325.1 Paracoccaceae bacterium | reverse complement strand
CACGGCAGGGTATAACGGCCCCGGAAGTCGATGCCCTGCTGCGACAGCTCCAGCCCCAGCACCTGGCTCATGAAGCAGCTGCGGCGGTCGTAGCAGGCGGCGATAGTGGGTTTTGAGGGGTCAAGTTCCGCGATGCGTGCCATGAGGCTGCCGGTGGTCATCTTGCGGATCGGGATGTTGATGGCGCCGGGGAGGTGGCCGGTTTCAAAGTCGCCGGGATAGCGGGTGTCGACGATTTGCAGGTCTTCGGTGGTCAGCAGTTCTTCAAAGTCTGCGGTGCTGAGCAGTACGTCCTTGCCAGGGTATTCGGGAATAGCGCGCAGGTCGGAGAGGGTTTTCACATCCTTGTCGGAGAAGTCGCGGCCTTCCACGATCCATTTCTCAATGCCGCCCGCGATGAAGCTGCAGTCGATGCCCATCGCAGCCAGCTTGGCGCAGGTTTCCGAAGAGCGGTTGCCGTTGTGGCAGAACAGCACGACCTTCTGGCCGGGCTGGACCGGCTGGCTCTGGACGAAATCGGGGAAGCGGATATGGGTGGCGCCGGGCAGGGTGCCCATGGCGTTTTCGCCGGTTTCGCGGATGTCGTAGAACAGTGTCCGGCCGTCCTCCAGCGCCGCTGCGGCGTCCGCGGTGCTCATCGCCAGCGGGTGGTCCTCCTGCTTGGAGAAGCTGGTCTCCTTGAGCGAGGCATCCTTGATGGTGGTGCCGTCAAACTGCGCCGGCCGCGTCAAAGTGGCCTGCAGTCTTGCCAGCTCGGCCTGCGCGTGCGAGGAATACTGCCAGTAGTTGCCTGCGGCCAGTGCCACGGCTGCCAGCGCAAGGACGGAGATCAGCTTGACCGGGTAGCGGCGCGGTGAGTTGCCCGGCTTGGGAGTAAAACCAAGTTTTGCCGCAATGACTGCGCCCAAACCGGAAATCATGGCAATTCCCACGGCGAGAACCTGGGACAGCGAAGAGACCGAGCCGATCACCAGTTCCGGCGAGGGGATGGCAAGGGCCGCAACCGGAAGCGCGGATAAAAGCGTTGCCAGCACAACGGTTTGTGCTGAGCGGCGGACGGACCGGATGGTCCTGGCGGAAATAGAGGTTTGCTTCACGGTGGTTCCTGTCGGGCCAGCTGAGTCTGTTCTTCTGAAATTATGGCGAATTTGCCTAAAAGATTACGAAAACCTTACTGAAGGGTTAATATAGCGGCCGAATAATAAAAGAACCGCAAAATTTTTCCGAGAATTGCAGGAGCGTTAACATTGTATTCTGATCTTTCTGCCATGTAACCAAGACGCGCGGCCTGCCCGCCGTGCCAGCCGATGTCAGTCAGGAGGCTAGACTCGTGAAACTGTTTAAGTGGACCTTTGGTATCATTGCGATTTTCGGGACGGGGCTGCGGCGCGCCGTACCGGGTGCGATTCTGGCGGCTTGGCTTGCGGCATTGCTGCCCGGTGTTTCCATGGCCGGAACTGAATTGGTTTTCGGCACCTACGCAGCGGATAAACCAACCGCAACGGTCAAAAAGTACCAGCCTTTTCTATCCTTCCTGGCCAAGCGGATGAGCGAGGAGCTGAGGGAGCCTGTCACGATCCGGCTTAAGATCGCCAAAGAATATGAGGAAGGCATCCGCCAGCTGGCAAGCGGCGAGGTGGATTTCTCAAGGTTCGGCCCGGCCTCTTATGTGCATGTGATGAAGGAAAACCCGGGCGTCCGGATCATCGCAATGGAATCGCAGAACGGCCAGAAGCGGTTCAAGGGGGTGATCGTGGTTCACAGCGACAGCACGGTGCAGTCGGTTACGGACCTGGCAGGCCTCAGTTTCGCCTTCGGCGACGAGCTGTCGACCATCGGCCGCTACCTGGCGCAGGAATATCTGCTGGAAGCTGGCATCAGCAGTGCCGATCTGCTGGAATTTGCCTATCTCGGCCGCCATGACCTCGTGGGCGAGGCCGTGGGCGCGGGCAAGTACACAGCGGGTGCCTTGAAGGAAAGCACTTACAAGAAGCTGGTCGCCAAGGGGGTTCCGATCCGGGTGCTGGCGTCGTTTGACAATGTGACCAAGCCCTGGCTGGCGTCGCCGGAGATGCCGGCAGAGGTGCTGGAGGCGATGCGCAAGGTGATGCTGTCCTCTGAAAACGAGGAGATTGTGCGCCGGATTTCAAAGAACGGCTTCCTGCTGGGGGACGATCACGATTATGACATCATCCGCCGGGCGATGGAGCGCAGCCTGGCCTTTTAGAGCACCGCGTTGATTGAATGAAACGGACAAGCATCCTTTTCCAGATCGTGCTGTCGCTGCTGCTGGCGGCCTCAGCCGTGGGCTTTGTGGTCGGCGATCTGGCACAGCGCCAGGAGGCGCAGAGGCTGGAAGAGCAGCTGGCGGAACAGGCCGACCTCACGGTTTCGCTGCTGAGCGGGCTGATGCTGGAATCGATCATTGTCGAGGATGTGCCGGTGCTGGAAACCGGTCTGATCGAGGCCGTCACCCGCAAGCCGCAGATCGTGTCCATCCAGATCCGCAGCCCGGCAGGCAAACTGCTGGCGTCCGCGGAAGCGGCGGGTGCGCCGCCTGACGGCGACCGGGTCATGTATGAGCGTCCGATCGAGCTGGAAGGTGCGGTTTTCGGCACCATGGTGGTCGAGTGGTCGACCCTGGAGGGTGAGGCGCTGGTGGCGGCCTCGGTGCGCCAGATCATCATCTGGACGGTGGTGCCGGTGCTGGTTCTGTCCTTTTTGGTGCTGCTGCTGGTGCATGGGCTGGCCCTGCGGCCGCTGCAGATGATCCATAAGCGGATGTCGGATGCGATTTCCGGCCTGCGCAGCCCGGCGGAAAGGCTGCCGTGGTACGCATCGCGGGAATTCAGGGCGCTGGATTTCTCGGTCGGCGTGCTGGAGGAAACCTTTGCCGAGCGGGACGAGCGCGAATTCGCGCTGGAGCAGGCCCGGGAGACGGCGGATATCGCCAACCGGGCGAAATCCGAGTTCCTGGCCAATATGAGCCATGAGATCCGCACGCCGATGAATGGGGTCATCGGCATGGCGGAACTGCTGCAGGAAACCAAGCTGGACGAAGACCAGCAGATGTATGCGGAGACCATTTCCAAGTCGGGGTCCGCCCTGCTGACAATCATCAACGATATCCTGAATTTCTCCAAAATCGAGGCCGGCAAGGTCGAGTTCAGCATCGAAGCCTTCAACTTGCAGACTGCGGTCGAAGACGTGGTCACCCTGCTGTCGCCGAAGGCGGCGGAGAAAGGGGTCGAGATCACCATGCGCTATGATCCGGCCTTGCCCGAAGTGTTTGAGGGCGATGCCGGCCGGATCCGGCAGGTGATCACCAATGTGGCGGGCAATGCCGTCAAGTTCACCCGCGAGGGGTATGTCTACATCGAGGTGACCGGGCAGCTGCAGGACTCCGGCAGCCACATGCTGCAGCTGCAGGTGCGCGACACCGGCATTGGCATCGAGCCGGCCCGTGCGGGCAGGATTTTCCGGGCCTTCGAGCAGGCCGACAACGCCGCCACCCGGAACTTTGAGGGCACCGGTCTGGGGCTGGCGATCACCTCCCGGCTGCTTGCGCTGATGGGCGGATCGGTGGAGGTGGAGTCGGAGCCCGGCAAAGGGTCCGTGTTCACACTCCGCGTGCCGCTGCGGGCGGGCGGCCGCCCGGAAGCCGCGCCGGCGGGACGCCCGCAGAATTTCGCCGGGCTGCAGGGCCTGCTGGTGGACGATCTGGAGCTGAACCGGGTGATCCTGTCGGAACGGCTGAGCACCTGGGGGGTGTCCTGCACCCTGGCGGCATCTGCGCATGAGGGGCTGGAAATTCTGGCGGATGCGCAGCTGGACGGGCGCCGGTTCGATTTTGTCGTCCTTGACTACCAGATGCCGGCCATGGACGGGCGCGCCCTGGCGGCGCGGATCCGCTCGATGCCGGGCTTTGAGGCGGTGCCGCTGATCATCCTTTCGTCCGTGGAGCACGCGCTGAGCCGGGCCGACTGCGAGGCAATCGGGGCCTGCGAATTCGCGCTGAAACCGGTGCGGTCGGTGCAGCTGCGGCAGGTGCTTGAACGGGTGCTGAGCCTGCCTCCCGCCCGCAATGCGGACCCGGAACCCGGCCGCAACGCCGGGCCGGGGCGGCCGGAGCGCCGCCTGAAGCTGCTGCTTGCCGAGGACAACCGCACCAATCAGTTGGTGGTGACCAAGATGCTGAAGGATGCTCCGCTCGACATCACAATTGCCAAGAACGGTATTGAGGCGGTGGCGCAGTTCCGCGCCGAACGGCCCGATATCGTGCTGATGGACATGATGATGCCGGAGATGGATGGTCTGGAGGCCACCACCGAGATGCGCCGGATCGAGGCCGCAGGCGGCGGCAAATGCCCGATCGTGGCGCTGACCGCCAACGCGCTGCAGGCCCACCGGGAAAAATGCCTGGAGGCCGGAATGGACGACTTCCTGAGCAAACCAATCAACAAGAAAGCCCTGACAGATGCGATCAGCAAGTGGACGGGGGCCCCGGACCTGCAGCGCACTGGCAGCTGATCCCGCCGGCCGCCGGGCGGCAGACGGGCAGAAGGAAACCTTTTGGCGGAGTCCTGCCGGGCGGACCTAGCGGCGGCGGCGCTGCAGCATCAGCCCGGTCAGGCTGGAGGCGGCGAACAGCCCGGCTGCGAGGCAGACAATGCTGGGGCCTGCGGGCGTGTCCAGCACAAAGGCCAGCTGCAGCCCGCCGGTGGCCGCCAGGATCCCCAGCAGCCCGGCGATAACCGCCATGCGTTCCGGTGTCGTGGCAAAGGGGCGGGCGGCGGCTGCCGGGATCAGCAGCATCGCGGCAATCAGCAGCACGCCCACGACCTTGATCGCCACCGCCACCACCAGCGCCAGCGCGATGGTCAGCACCATCTGCTCGCGCCGGGGGTCAATGCCGGCCGCATGGGCCAGATCCGGGTTCAGGGTGGCGGTCAGCAGCGCCGACCAGCGCCACCACAGCAGCGCCAGCACCAGCACCGCGCCGCCCCAGATCACTGCCAGGTCTGCGCGGCCCACGGCAAGGATGTCGCCGAACAGATAGGCCATCAGGTCGATCCGCACCCCCTGCAGGAAGGAGACGGCCACCAGGCCGAAGGCGAGCGAGGAATGCGCCAGCACGCCGAGGAGCGTGTCCATCGCATAGCCGCGTCCCGCCAGCGCCGAAACCGTGGTGGCCATCGCTAGCGCGGTCGCCAGCACGCCTGCAAAGACCGACACATCAAAACTGAGCGCCAGCGCCACGCCAAGGATCGAGGCGTGGGCGGTGGCGTCGCCGAAATAGGCCATCCGGCGCCAGACCACGAAACAGCCCAAGGGGGCGGCGGCCAGCGCCACGCCGATGCCCGCGAGCGCGGCACGGATCAGGAAGTCGTCAAGCAGGGTCATTCGGCGGCCTCATGCTGATGCCCGTGATCATGCGTGCAGCCGTGATCATGGCTGTGGTTGTGCTCATGCCGGTACAGCGCCAGGGCACCCTGGGTGCCGGTGCCGAACAGCGCCCGGTATTCCGGGGCAGAGGCGACATGTTCCGGCGCGCCCTCGCAGCAGACATGGCCGTTGAGGCAGATCACCCGGTCGGAGGCCGCCATCACCACATGCAGCTCATGGCTGACCATCAGCACCGCGCAGCCCAGTTCCTGCCGCACTTTCTCGATGCGCTGGTAAAAGGCGGCGGATCCGGGCTGGTCCAGGCCTTGGGTGGCCTCGTCCAGAATCAGCAGCTGCGGATTGCACAGCAGTGCGCGGGCCAGCAGCACCCGCTGGAACTGGCCGCCCGACAGGCCTGACATCTGCCGTGCCGCCAGATCGCCGGCGCCGGCCTGCTGCAATGCCTCCGTGGCGCGGGCGTCGGACACACGGTCCGGCAGGCTGAGAAACCGGCGCACCGTCAGCGGCAGGGTGGGGTCGATGTGCAGCTTTTGCGGCACATAGCCGATGCGCAGCCCCGGCGTCCGGGTGACGGTGCCGCGTGCCGGTTTCTGCGCCCCGATCACGCTGCGCAATAGGGTGGACTTGCCGGAGCCGTTGGGGCCGACCACGGTGACAATCTCGCCGGGGGCAATCGACAGGCTTACACCTGACAGAACCGTGTTGCCGCCATGGGCGACGGTGAGGCCGTCCAGGGAAATCAGGCTGGTCATGCGGCGGGCTTCTCCTGGCATTTCGGACACAGGCCCTCCGCCTCGATCACCGCGCGTTCGATCACGAAACCGGCGTCGCGGGCGGCCTGGCCAAGCTGGCCCTGGGTCGGTTCGCGCTGCGCTTCGGCCACGGCATCGCAGGCGCGGCAGATCAGGAAGACCGGCGCGTGGCTTTCGCCCGGATGGGTGCAGGCGATAAAGGCGTTCAAGCGCTCGATCTTGTGGGCAAAGCCGTTTTTGACCAGGAAATCCAGCGCCCGGTAGGCGACGGGCGGCTGCGAGCCGAGCCCTTCCTCGCGCAGCCGGTCGAGGATTTCATAAGCCCCCAGCGCGCGATGCTCCTGAAGGAGAATTTCCAGCACCCGGCGGCGCACCGGGGTGAACTGCAGACCTTCGGCCCGGCACTGGGCATCCACGGCGGCGATCCCGTCCTGGATGCAGCTGCTGTGGTCGTGCGGGGCAAAGCCGATGGAGTCCATGAACGGTGTCCTTTGGGGCGGCGGCGGATTTGCCTCTTGATATGTTATGTTATGACGTTTATCAAGCCGCGTGATGTTATAAGATTACATGGGGCGCAACATGCGGAAATCTGGCGTTTTGAGGAGCGGTGCGGCAGCGGTGGCTTTGCTGGCGGGGGCGGGCGCTGCCTGGGCAGATGTGCCGCGTGTGGCGGCGGATATTGCGCCGGTGCATGGGCTGGTGGCGCGGGTGATGCAGGGGCTGGGTGAGCCGGCCCTTGTGGTGCCGCCGGGTGCGTCGCCGCATGGCTATGCGATGCGCCCCTCCGACGCGCGGGCGTTGGATCAGGCGGATGTGGTGTTTTGGCTGGGGGAAGCTCTGACCCCTTGGCTGGAAGGCCCGCTGGAGGAACTGGCCGGTGATGCGCACCGGATCGAGCTGCTGGAAAGCGAAGGCACCACGGTGCTGC
Organism: Paracoccaceae bacterium; assembly: GCA_013373325.1. Taxonomy (GTDB): domain Bacteria; phylum Pseudomonadota; class Alphaproteobacteria; order Rhodobacterales; family Rhodobacteraceae; genus Leisingera. The sequence continues at coordinate 2,262 of JABXIA010000096.1, read as the reverse complement.
CGTTCCGTGAAGGAGCCCGGTTTGAGGCACATGCGCATGATGATCAGGAGGAGCATGGCGATCACGATGACCACGGGCATGAAGACCACGCTGAAGGCCATGACGACCATGCGGGTCATGATGGCCACGAAGGGCATGATCACGAGGAACATGCCGGAGAGCACGGCCATGAAGATCACGCCGATGCCCACGGACATCACCATGAAGGTGCCGACCCGCATGCTTGGCTGCTGCCGGCCAATGCGCAGGCCTGGCTGGATGTGATCGCAGAGGAGCTGGCAGAGCACGACCCGGACAACGCTGCCGCCTACCGGGCGAATGCTGAGGCCGGCAAGGAGGAGGTCGCGGAAACCGTGGCAAGCGTTTCGGCCACGCTGGAACCTTTCCGGGCCAAGCCGTTCATCGTGTTTCATGACGCCTATCAGTATTTCGAGCAAGGCTTTGGCCTGAGCGCGGCCGGGGCGATCTCGCTGAGCGACGCGGTGAAGCCCAGCCCGGCACGGGTTGCTGAAATCCGGGATGTGGTGGCGGAGCTGAAAGTGGCTTGCGTGTTCTCGGAACCGCAGTTCAACCCGGGGCTGGTTGCCACTGTGCTGGACGGCACCGTGGCTGGCACCGCTGTGCTGGATCCGCTGGGGGCGGGGCTGGAACCGGGGCCGCAGTTCTATCCGGCGCTGCTGCAAGAGATTGGCGCGGCGATTGCCGGCTGCAAGTGAAGCAAGCCGCGTATTGACGGCGCGCGCGGGGGCGATCCCGGCGGTTGTGTCTGGCAGTTTATGCCGGCCAAATCCGTAGAACCTGCCGGCGAAACGCCTGGCTCAGCCAAATCGCCGCCGCGTGGGCGCGCGCCGGCGATGCGCGGCGACCTTCGGCCTTGTTCCGCGCATGGGGTTGCCCTTTATCTGTCGCTGATCAGATGGGTGAGGGTGGCGCCGGTTTCATAGTAGGCGCTGCGCAGACCTGCGAACGGCAGGCTGTGACCCTTGGCGGGCGGCACCGGCAGGCAGGCTGAGTCACCATTCAGCAGCGCCTCGGCCATGGCAGCCCCGAACAGGGTGCCGGGGCCGATGCCGCGGCCGGAGTAGCCGAAACAGGCATAGCCGCCTTGCAGGTCCAGGATCTTGGGCAGGTGTTCGGTGGTCATGGCGATGCGGCCGTGCCAGTGGCTGTGCAGTTTCACATCCTTCAGCTCAGGATAGAGCGCTGCCAGCTTGCGCGGCAGCCAGCTGCGGTGCAGGGCGCTGCCGAAATGGTTGAGCGCCCCCATGCCGCCGATCACCAGCCGCCCGGCTTGATCCAGCCGCCAGGATGACATCACCAGCGCGGTGTCCCAGCAGCCTTCCTTCATTGGCAGGACCATTTCCCGCAAGGCGTCAGGCAGCGGGTCTGTGGCGGCCTGGAAGTAATGCACCGGAATGACCTGCGGCGCGGCGTAGCCGGAGATTTCGCGGGCATAGGCATTGGTCGCCATGATCAGATGCTTGGCGCGGATGCTGCCCTCTGGGGTTGCCACATGCCAGGCGGAGCCTTCACGGCTGATGGCTGTGGCGGGGGAATGGGCGTGCAGCTGGGCGCCCGCCGCGGCGGCAGCGCGGGCGAGGCCGCGCACATAGGCCAGCGGCTGGATGGTGCCTGCGCGCGGGTCGAACAGGGCGCCGTGCACGGCCTCGGATCCGGTGCGCTGGATGGCGTCTTCGCGGGAGAGAAGTTTTACCGGAGCGCCAATGGCGGTGAGCTGGCCGTGGCGGCGCTGCAGGTCTTTCATTCCGCCGGGCGCATGGGCGCAGTGCAGGGTGCCGCTGCGCTCCGGCTCGCATTGGATGGCGTGTTTTTCGATCAGCGAGAACACCATGTCCGGCGCGCCTGCCAGCAGTTCTGACAGGCGGCTGCCGGCCTTGGTGCCGAGTGCGGCGTTGATGTCCTCCGGCGGCAGCCAGAGGCCGGCGTTTGCCAGCCCCACGTTGCGCCCTGAACCGCCGCTGCCGATCTCGTCCGCTTCGATGAGGCGGACCGTGGCGCCCAGTTCGGCGGCCTTCAGCGCCGCCGCGCAGCCGGTGTAGCCGCCGCCGATCACCACCAGATCGGCCGTTGCCTCCCCGGTGAGTTCCGGGAAGGCTGGGTTTTCCTGGCAGGTTTGGTGCCAGAGGCAGGACGCCAGATCAGATGTCAAACTTGATCCCCTGAGCAAGCGGCAGCTCGCGTGAGTAGTTCACGGTGTTGGTCTGCCGGCGCATATACCCTTTCCAGGCATCAGAACCGCTT
>JABXIA010000272.1 GCA_013373325.1 Paracoccaceae bacterium | reverse complement strand
GGTCGGCATGGCCACCAATATCCCGCCGCACAACCTGGGCGAAGTGGTCGACGCCACTCTGGCCCTGATCGAGGACCCGGACCTGACCAGCGAGCAGCTGATCGACTATATCCCCGGCCCCGACTTCCCGACCGGCGGCGTCATGCTGGGCCGCACCGGCGCCCGCAAGGCGTATCTGGAGGGCCGCGGCAGCGTGATCATCCGCTCCAAAACCCGCGTCGAGGAGATCCGCAAGGACCGCTATGCCATTGTCGTGGATGAGATTCCCTATCAGGTCAACAAGGCCGCGATGATCGAGAAGATCGCCGAGCAGGTCCGCGAGAAGAAGATCGAGGGCGTCGCCCATGTTCAGGACGAATCCGACCGCAACGGCGTGCGGGTTGTTGTTGAACTCAAACGCGACGCCACGCCCGAGGTGGTGCTGAACCAGCTGTTCCGCTTCACCCCCATGCAGACTTCCTTTGGCTGCAACATGCTGGCCCTGAACGGCGGCCGGCCGGAACAGCTGACCCTGCGCCGTTTCCTGACCTCCTTCATCGATTTCCGCGAGGATGTCGTGGCCCGCCGTACTGCGCACCTGCTGCGCAAGGCCCGCGAGCGCAGCCACATCCTGTGCGGTCTGGCTGTGGCGGTCTCCAACGTCGATGAAATCGTCGCAACGATCCGCTCCTCCGCGGATGCGGCTGAAGCGCGTGAAAAGCTGATGACCCGGCGCTGGCCGGCCGCCGATATTGCGGATTACATCCGCCTGATCGACGATCCGACTCATAAGATGAACGACGACGGGACCTATAACCTGTCGGAAACCCAGGCCCGGGCCATCCTGGAATTGCGCCTGCAGCGCCTGACCCAGATCGGCGTCAAGGAAGTCACTGACGAGCTGGAAGAACTAGCCGCCAAGATCAAGGAATACCTGGAAATCCTGTCCTCGCGCGAACGCATCATGGGCATCATCGGCGACGAGCTGCGCGAAGTGCGCGACAACTTCGCCGTGCCGCGCCGAACCGAGATCGTCGACTGGTCCGGCGACATGGAAGACGAAGACCTGATCGAGCGCGAGGACATGGTTGTGACCGTGACCTCCGGCGGCTACATCAAGCGAACCCCGCTGGCCGATTTCCGCGCCCAAAAGCGCGGCGGCAAGGGCGTTTCGGGCATGCAGACCAAGGAAGAGGATGTGATCACCACCCTCTTCGTGGCCAACACCCACACCCAGCTGTTGTTCTTCACCACCGACGGCATGGTCTACAAGCTCAAGACCTGGCGCCTGCCGCAGGGCGGCCGCACCTCCAAGGGCAAGGCAATCGTCAACATCCTGCCGATCCCAACTGGCGTTTCCATCGCCGCCATCATGCCGGTCGATGTGCCGGACGAGGAATGGGAAAACCTGCAGGTAGTCTTTGCGACCTCCGGCGGCGACGTGCGCCGCAACCGTCTGTCGGACTTCACCAACGTCCGCCGCAACGGCAAGATCGCGATGAAACTGCCGGAAGACGGCTCCGTTAAACTGGTGAACGTGCGCATCTGCTCGGAAGATGACGACGTGATGCTGTTCACCAATTCGGGCCGCGCCATCCGCTTCCGCTCCACCGACGTGCGCGTGTTCAACTCGCGCGAATCCACCGGTGTCCGCGGTATCAAGCTGACCGGCGAGGACGATGTGGTCTCGATGTCGGTGATCCGCCACTCCAAATACACCCCGGAGCAGCGCACCGCCTACCTCAAGATGCGCCGCGCAATGGCCGGGCTGACCGACGATGCCGAGGCTTCGGATGAGGATGCACCGGAGGATCCGAATTTCTCCACCGAGCTTTATGCAGAGATGTCGGCAGCCGAGAACCTGATCCTGACCATCACCACCGGCGGCTCCGGCAAACTTTCGTCCTCGCACGACTACCCGGTGCGCGGCCGCGGCGGCATGGGCGTAACCGCGATGGACAAGGCGATGCGCGGCGGAGAGATCGTTGCCTCCTTCCCGGTGGAAATGGACGACCAGATCATGCTGGCGACCTCCAAGGGACAGTCGATCCGGGTTCCGGTCGATGGCATTTCCTTCCGCTCGCGCTCAGCCGGCGGTGTGCGGGTGTTCAACACCGGCAAGGGAGAGGAAGTGGTCTCCGTCGCCTGGATTGCCGAGAATGGCGAAGAAGAGGACGGCGGCGAGGAATAAGCCCCGTCAGGCCAATCCCTTTGAAAACATTAAACGCCGTCCCGTTGCCGGGGCGGCGTTCGCTTTGTTAACGGCCCCCTAACAGATCTTGGATATTGTTGCGGCAAGTTCTGATTTCTCATGAAGGGATTGCCCCAATGAACTTGTACCACTGCTCCATCGACCTGCAGCATGAGGCTAAGGCGCTGAGTTTTGCCAGTGCGGTCGATCAATGGATGGGATACTTGCAGGAACGCGGCGTGGTCCAAAGCTGGCGCCTGCTGCGGCGCAAACTGGACATGGCCAGCGACAATTGCCGCGACTTCCTCCTGGAGATCGAATTCCGGGACATGACCCAGCTGGATCAGGCCTTCCGGGTTCTGGGCGAGCACGACGAGGAGGTCGAGAAACTCTATTCCCACGTCAGGGCTTTGATCGCCACCGCGGACATCGGTCTCTACCGGCCCTTCCCGGATCCGGAACGGGCGGAGCGGATGGCGCTGATCTGACGGGCAGATGCCTCAGACCAGGGTGGCTCCCAGCACATAACTGGCAAAGATCAGGTAGGCGACGGCTGTATGCATCAGATTACTCTCTTACTCACACCCCCAAGGATTAAGAGAATACTGTTAAAATGCGGCATTTTCGGGGCAGCGGGATTTCCGCTGCCGCCAGAGGGCCTTAGCCGTAGTTCAAACCCGACTCAGAGATCGTAGAGCAGGCTGAACTTCTCTTCGAGGTAGGCCAGCAGCGGCGCGTGGCCGGGCTCCATGCCGGAGGCGTGCCTGATGGTTTCGCGCGGGCTGCGCAGGCCGCCGTGCTGCTGCAGATTTTCCTTCAGCCAATTGGTTGCGCCTTCGGTGTTGCCTTCCGCCAGCTCTGCATCCAGCCCCGGCACATCCCGGCGCAGCGCCTGATACAGGCAGCCGGCATAGACATTGCCCAGCGTGTAAGTCGGAAAATACCCGAACAGGCCCACCGACCAGTGCACATCCTGCAAACAGCCGTTGGACGGTTTGTCGACGGCATAACCGAAGTCCGCCTCGAACCGGTCGTTCCAGGCTGCTTCCAGATCCGTTACCGCCAGATCGCCGCTCATCAGTGCGCGCTCCAGGCCGAACCGCATCATGATATGGAGGTTGTATTGCAGTTCATCCGCTTCTGTCCGGATATAGCCCTTATGCACCGTGTTCACGGCAGCATAGAAAGCATCCGCGTCCGCAACACCGAAATCGCCAAAGGCGTCCTTCATCTCCCCGAACAGCCAGCCGGTAAAGGCGCGGCTGCGGCCGATCTGGTTCTCATAGATCCGGCTCTGGCTTTCATGCACCCCCATGGACACGCCGCTGCCCAGCGGGGTCAGCAGGTAATCGCGGCTGATGTTCTGCTCATAGGCGGCATGGCCGACCTCATGAATGGTGGAATAGAAGCAGTTGAACGGATCGCTTTCGCTGGTCCGCGTGGTGATCCGCACGTCCAGCCCCGCGCCGGAACAGAACGGATGCACTGCCTTGTCGACCCGGCCGTGGGACATGTCATAGCCGAACTGTTTGGCGAGCTTTCGGGTCAGCTTCATCTGCGCGGCTTCGTCAAATGTGCCGGTCAGCCCCTTTGGCGCGGGTTTTTCCAGCACCTTGGCACGCAATTCCACCAGTCCGGGGCGCATGGCATCAAAGATCTCCGCGATCGCAGTCCCTGTCATGCCATGCTCATAGTCCTCGACCATGGCGTCATAGACATCACCGCCCGCCGCCAGCGCCAGTCCCTCCTCACGCTTCAGCGCAACGACTTCCTCCAGCACCGGGACAAAGGCCGCCACATCCTCATCCGCCCGCGCCGCGGCCCATTGGCCCTGCGCGACAGAAGTCACCTGGGCGATCTTCTTGGCCAGATCGGCGGGCACCTTGACGGTGCGCTCATAGCTGCGGCGGATTTCGCGCAGCTGGGCTTCGCCAGCCTCATTCGGCGCAACGGCCTGCTCCAGCCACTCGGCCACGCGCGGGTCGCTGCGGCGGGCGTGCAGCACCGCCTCCATCGCGGCCATCTCCTCGCCCCGCTGCGGCGCCGCCCCGCGCGGCATCATGGTTTCCTGATCCCAGCCCAGACGGCCCGCAATCTGCCCCAGCGCCTGGGTTTCGCGCTGGAAGGCCATCAATTCGTCAAATGCACTCATAATTCAATGATCCTTGATCGAGGTTGCAATGGGATAGGCAGACAGGAAGCGGGCGCGCAGGATCAGCACCCAGACGCCCACAGCCACCAGCTGGTGGGTAATCGCGGCGTGCAGCGGCGCGGCGTATACCACGGTGATGATCCCCAGCAAAACTTGCACGGAGAGCGCCGCAAAAACGGCATTGAACGCGAAACGGGTCCGCGCATGAGCCGAGTTGCGTCCGCGCAGCCAGGCCACCACAGCAAAGGCAAACAGCAGATAGCCTGCCACCCGGTGAATGAACTGCACCAGACCGGGGTTTTCGAAGAAGTTCTTCCACACCGGCTCGATCATGAAGGGGTTAGGCGGGATCAGCTGCCCGCCCATCAGCGGCCAGTCGGTATAGGAGCGGCCCGCGTCAATGCCCGCGACCAGCGCCCCCAGCAGAATCTGCAAAAAGGCAAAATGCATCAGGCCGGTGGACAGGCTGAACAGCTTGGCCTCCTTGGCGCGGCGCGCCTGCATCAGCTCGCGCTCCTCGCGGCCCAGCATCAGCACATACCAGGCGATGAAGCCAAGGATCACGAACGCCAGCCCCAGATGCACGGCCAGTCGGTAGGAAGCCACCGCTGTCATCCCCTCGCCCTGCGTGACGCCAGAGGCCACCATCCACCAGCCGATGGCGCCCTGCACGCCGCCAAGGAGACCAGGCAGCAGCAACCGGCCGGTCCAGCCCGCCGGGATCTTGCGTGCGGCGAGGAAGCCGAAGAACCCAAGCGCCCAGACCACGCCGATGAAACGGCCCAGCTGGCGGTGGCCCCATTCCCACCAGTAGATCGATTTGAAATCAGACAGTTCCATCCACTGGTTCTGGATGCGCCACTGGTCGATTTCCTTGTACTTGTCGAACTCTGCCTGCCACTCGGCTTCCGACATCGGCGGGATGGCTCCAGTCACGGGGCGCCATTCGGTGATCGACAGGCCGCTGTCGGTCAGCCGGGTCAGCCCGCCCACTACGATCATAGCAACCACCAGCGCAAACAGCACCATCAGCCAGGCGCGGATCGCCTTGCGGGCGCCGCCGCGGCCGCGGTCGATCAGCCCCGGCTGCACCGCGGGCGCGTCCGTCTTCTCGCCCTCAACCTCTTCGAAAATGCTGCGCTTGCTCATGCTTGCCTCTTTGTCTGTGGTGCCAAGCTAGGGGCGGGTTATTCAAAGGTCCAGAGCGGCTTACTCGCCGCCACGCTCTTTCCAGCGGACCATCTGCCGCATGATCCCGTGCAGCATCTGCACATCCGAGCGGGTCATCCGCATCCGGGACCACAGGTTGCGCAGGTTGGTCTTCATGCCTTCGGCCTTTTCCGGCGGGAAGAAGAAGCCCGCCTCGTCCAGCCGGTCCTCGTAGTGCTCCACCAGTTTTTCAACCTCAACACCGGTGGCCCACTCGCCCTTGCGGCCAAGGTCGGTGGTTTCATGCAGCACTTCGCCGGATTGGCGCATCCATTCATAGCCCGTGAGCAGCACGCACTGGCCCAGGTTCAGCGAGGCATAGAGCGGGTTCACCGGCACCGAGATGATGGCGTTCGCCTTGGCGATATCCTCGTTTTCCAGCCCGGCACGTTCCGGTCCGAACATCACCGCAACCTTCTCGCCCGCTGCGATCTTCTCCGCCGCGATCTGCATGGCGCGTTCGGGGCTGTAGACCGGCTTGGTCAGGCCGCGCTGGCGGGCGGTGGTGGCGAACACATAAGTGCAGTCGCCCAGCGCCTCCGGCACGTCTTCGCACAGCTGCGCCTCGTCCAGCAGCCGCCCCGCGCCAGAAGACATCGCGACCGCCTTGGGGTTCGGCCAGCCGTCGCGCGGCGCCACGATGCGCATCCGGTCGAGCCCGAAGTTCCACATCGCCCGCGCCGCGGCGCCGATATTCTCGCCCATCTGCGGGCGGACAAGGACGAAGGCGGGCTGGGGCGTATCGGTGGGCATCATGTTCTCCGGCAAAATCGGCACTGCTGTACTGCCCGCGCGGGCGCGGGGCAAGGTCCCGCGCGGGTTTGGGCTTCATTTACCGGGGCTTCACCGCCGCAAATCCTTGCGTCCGGCCGGAAATCGGCTAAACACCGTCAAACCGCCTGAACAATGGAGCACCGCCATGGGAAGCCCTGCTGACGCACCGGAGCAGCCGCAGATCTACCTGATCTCCCCGCCAAGTTTCGAACTGGGCAAATTCCCCGCTCAGCTGGCGCGGGTGCTGGATGAGGTCGACGTGGCCTGTGTGCGCCTGGACATGGCGAGCCGCGATCAGGACACACTCAGCCGCGCTGGCGATGCGCTGCGCGAAGTGACCATGGCGCGCGATGTGGCGCTGGTGATCTCTGACCATCAGATCCTGGCGGAACGGCTGGGCCTGGACGGCGTGCATCTGACCGATGCGTCCAAATCCATCCGCACCGCGCGCAAGGCGCTGGGGCCGGATGCGATTGTCGGCTGTTTCTGCGGCGCCTCGCAGCATGACGGCATGGTGGCCGGTGAGGCAGGCGCGGATTACGTGAGCTTTGGCCCGGTGGGCACCTCCGGCCTGGGGGATGGCGCGCAGGCGGAAGCAGACCTGTTTGAGTGGTGGTCCAAGATGATCGAGGTGCCGGTTGTGGCCGAGGGCGGCCTGACTGAGGATCTGGTGCGCGGCATCGCGCCCTATACAGACTTCTTTGGCATTGGTGATGAGATCTGGCACACGGAAGACCCGCTGGCGGCGCTCAAGGTGCTGATGCGGGCGATGGGCTGACGTGCTGCTGGGTGTTTACAGGAATACCCGCTCCACAAACCAGTAGCTGCCGATCATCGCGATGGTGACAGAGGCCGGGATCGCCACCCGGCCGCGGTACTTCGGATGCCGCCCGAACCACAGGCGC
>JABXIA010000250.1 GCA_013373325.1 Paracoccaceae bacterium | reverse complement strand
GACGGCCACATGGTGAACGTGACCCTGTGCTTCTCCGCCAATCAGGCACTGCTGGCAGCCAAGGCGGGCGCGACCTTCATCTCGCCGTTCATCGGGCGTCTGGATGACATCAACCTGGACGGCATGGAGCTGATCGAGGACATCCGCACCATCTATGACAACTACGGGTTTGAGACCCAGATCCTGGCCGCCTCGATCCGGTCTGTGAACCATGTGCTGGACTCGGCCCGCATCGGTGCCGACGTGATCACCGCGCCGCCCGCCGTGATCAAGGCAATGGTGAACCACCCGCTGACCGACAAGGGCCTGGATGCTTTCCTGGCCGACATCAAGGCGGCAGAGATCAAGATCCTCTGATCCGGCGGCACAAGACTCCCTCACGAAGGGCGCCCGGAGCCGGGCGCCTTTTTTTGTTGCGGCAGGTTTCTTTTTGGCAGGGGCCTCCCGCGCCTCTCTGCACCCCGGCTGCCGCCGGGGTGCAGAGCAGCTTGGGCCTGGCAGCGCGCCTCGCGGCGCGCTGAGGCGGCGTTTCACACCGCCGGCGCCGGGCCTTGGGCCCGGCGCCACGCCTAACGGGAGCGGGGCATGGAAATGCACCGGCGACGGGCGGGAGCCTTCTCCTTTACAGCAAATTCCGCCCGCCCCGCATTTTTCGGCAGCTTTGCCAAATTCCCGTGTTATACACGTCAGCAAACCCGTCAGAGGTCCGGAGCCGCAAGAGTTCACGCATGAGCAGTTCAAGCAATACAGCCAGCCTGGAAGACCAGTTGCGCGAGGCGATTCTCGCCAAACCCGACGCGGTGCTGGAGGACCAGCACCTGATGAATGCCCTGGTTGCCGCCAATGAGCGGGCGATGGGCTCCAACGTCGTTGACCTGCGCGGCATCGCGATGGAGCGGATGGCGGCACGGCTGGACCGGCTGGAGGATACCCACCGCTCGGTGATTGCCGCGGCTTATGACAACCTGGCCGGCACCAACCTCATTCACCGCGCCGTGCTGCGGCTGCTGGAGCCGCGCGATTTCACCGCCTTCCTGGCCTGCCTGGAGCAGGACATGCCGGACATCCTGCGCGTTAATGCGCTGGCACTGGTGCTGGAAACCGCCCAGCCCGGCGGCGCCGAGGTGGAGCGCAAGTCCGGCGCGCTGAAGCTCGCTGGCCCCGGCTTCACCGAAAGCTATGCCGGGCAGCCCGGCAGCGAGCGCCCTGTGACGCTGCGCCAGACCCAAGGCGGCAGCCCGCGCGTCTACGGCATGAAGGCGGAGTGGATCCGTTCCGAGGCCTGCCTGATGCTGGACCTGGGCGAAGGCCGCCTGCCGGGCATGCTGGTGATGGGATCGGAAGACCCGCATCAGTTCTCGCCGATGCAGGGCACAGACCTCCTGACCTTCTTCGGCGGAGTGTTTGAACGTTCGATGCGCTGCTGGCTGTCATGACGCTGATCTCTCCCGCCTGCCGGGATGCGCTGCAGCTGTGGCTGGCGCGGCTGGGCGGGCTGGAGGATGCTTCCGCCAACACCCTCGCCGCCTACCGCGGCGATGTCACCGCCTTTCTGGCCTTCATGACGCAGCACAGCGGCGGGCCGCAGGGTTTGGGCGCACTGGCGCGGATCACGACATCGGACATGCGGGCTTGGATGGCGTCGGAACGCAACTCCGGCACCGGGGCGCGGTCGCTGGCGCGCAAACTGTCGGCGGTCAAGAATTTCTACCGCTGGCTGGCGGAGCGCGAAGGATTTGAGCCGGCGGCGGTACTGCTGGCACGCTCTCCCAAGTTCCAGAAAAAGCTGCCGCGCCCGCTGGCGCCGGAGGCCGCCAAGGCCGTTCTCGAAACCGTGGAACTGCAGTCTCAAAAGGATTGGGTCGCTGCCCGCGACGTGGCGGTGGTGACGCTGCTGTACGGCTGCGGGCTGCGGATTTCCGAGGCGCTGGGGCTGACCGGCGCAGACGCGCCGCTGCCGCCGGTCTTGCGCATCCTGGGCAAGGGCCGGAAGGAGCGCGTGGTGCCGGTGCTGCCCGCCGCCCGCGATGCGGTGGAGCGCTACCTGTCTCTGTCCCCGCATCCGCAGGAGGCTGACAAACCCCTATTCCGCGGCGTGCGCGGCGGTGCGCTGAATCCCCGCCAGATTCAGGGGGTAATGGCCAAGACCCGCGCCCAGCTGGGCCTGCCGGCCACCGCCACCCCGCACGCGCTGCGCCACAGCTTTGCCACCCATCTGCTGGAGGCGGGCGGCGACCTGCGCGCCATTCAGGAGCTCTTGGGCCATGCCTCGCTGTCGACCACTCAGGCCTATACGGCGGTGGACACCACCCATCTGCTGGAAGTCTATAACAAGGCCCACCCGAAAGCGTGACTTGACCGCGCCTGCCTTGCCGTCCTTTGCTGTCAGCAGGAGGGCCTGCCCATGCCCGATGAACATTCCGCGCAGGTGGAACTGACCAGCATCCTGACTTGCCCAGCCTGCGGGCACGCAGCAGCTGAGGAGATGCCGCAGGACGCCTGCCAGTGGTTCCACGAGTGCCCCGCCTGCAAAACACTGTTGCGGCCAAAGCCCGGCGATTGCTGTGTTTTCTGCTCATACGGGACGATACCCTGCCCGCCGGTGCAGGCCGGAGACAGCTGCTGCGGCTGACGGGCAAGCGGCCGGGTTTAATAAAATGCGCGCTATTATTCGCAGCTGGCAGCAAGCCTCTGTTAAGCCGGCGCAGGCCAGATGGCAGAAACCGATCCAGAAAGGATTCTGCCATGACCAGTGCCGGCTTTGCCGTTTCGTTTTCCGATGGCGCCCCTGCGGCCCCTGCGCCGCCGCCCGGCGTCCAGCCTTGGGAGCGTGACCGGCCCGCTAACTCCCCCTTCTCCTCGCCTGCGATCACCGACCCGGCCCCGCATGGCCGCCGCATGGCCCGCATTCTGCTGCCCGCAGGCACGGATTTCCGCCCAAATTTGCACTGAACGGTTGCGGCTCCGGGGCAAATTCGCCATCACGGTCGGATGACACCTCAGATCCGCGCCCTTTCTGTTCATCTGCTGACCGCCACCGGTGCTGTCTTTGCCATGCTGGCCATGCTGGCCGCGGCCGAAGGCAAATGGAGCCTGATGTTCCTGTGGCTGGTGGTGGCCTTTGCCGTCGATGGCATCGACGGGCCGCTGGCGCGGCATTATCACGTCAAGCGCTACTCGCCGGAGTTCGACGGGGTGCTGCTGGACCTGATCATCGACTACCTGACCTATGTCTTCATTCCCGCCTTTGCCCTGTTCCAGTCCGGGCTGATGGCAGGCTGGACCGGCTGGTTTGCGATCATCGTGATCACCTTCGGCAGCGCGATGTACTATGCCGCCACCAGGATGAAGACCAAGGACAATTCCTTCTCCGGCTATCCCGGCGTGTGGAACATGCCGGTGCTGGTGATCTTTGCGCTGGAACCCAGCCATTGGACCAGCCTGGTGCTGGTAACGCTGCTGTCCATTGCCATGTTCCTGCCACTGAAATTCATTCACCCGGTGCGCACGGTTCGCTGGCGCAAGGTGTCGCTGCCGATGGCGCTGGCCTGGACCTTCTTTGCCGGCTGGGCCGCCTGGGTCGACTTCCACCCGGCCAGCTGGGCCCATTGGGGGCTGGTGGTGACCTCGGTCTACCTGTTGTTTGTCGGCATCGCCCAGCAGATCGTTTTGGAAAAACGCCGCAGGTCTTCCGCCGCCTGACAGCCGCGGGTGGCTTCGTTCTTGCGGCATCCTTGATTTCCGCGGCTCTGAAAACGCTGGCTGCCGGATCCGGCCTGGCGTTTCAGATCAGCAGGCTGGCGGCCCCTTCGTGTTTCAGCAGCGCCACTTTGGTCTCCACGCCGCCCTTGCCGGAAAACCCGCCCAGCCCAGAGGCGCCGAGCACCCGGTGGCAGGGGATGATCACCGGGATCGGGTTGCCGCCGCAGGCATTGCCGACCGGCTGCGGCGGGGCGCCCAGCTCCCGGGCAATCTCGCCGTAGGTGCGGGTTTCGCCAAAGGGGATTGCCAGCATCGCATCGCAAACCGCGCGCTGGAAGTCAGAGCCTTCGACCTGCAGCGGCAGGTCAAAGGCCGTCAGCTCCCCCGCAAAATAGGCGTGAAGCTGTTCCAAAGCCCGGGTCAGCAACGCGGACTGCCCGCCGGCCTCAGCCGTCCAGTCCAGCCGCACGATGGCGCCGTCCCGCTCTGCCACGCTGAGCGGTCCAACCGGCGTCTCAAGGCTTGCTGAAATCATGTCTTTCCTCCGGCCTGCGGGCGTCCGCATTCTCCCGTGCTGCCGCCGGAACTGCAAGTCCCGGCCAGCGGCGCGTTAACGCTTCGTTAACCAGTGCTAAAGGTTTCTCACCAGGTTGTCTCAAATTCTACTAAAGTGAGCTTCAAGAACAGAGTAAAAGGCAAGTCCGATGTTTACAGCAACCTCCAGCACCGCCGGCCTCTACAATGGCCTGAAGCAGCTTCAGGCGTTCCGCCAGAAGGTGCCGGCGGCTGCAACTGCGGACGGTGCCAATGCAGATGCCTCTCTCCATTACGCCGCGCCCCAGAAGGCGGGGCGGGACACCCAGAAGGCCGGAAGCCCTGCTGACGCCCTGACGTCCGACTACATCGGTCCGGCCCTCGAAGCTTCACGGAAAGAAGCGCTGGAGCCGCGTCCGGACCAGGGCTTTGACATGGATGCGTATTATCAGGATCTGATGAACGGCTGCCAGGCCGGCCCCAAACCGGTCAGCCATATGGCTGCGGAAGCGAACTATGCCAAGGTTCAGAAAATCATTGCCTGAGCGGCGGCGGGGGCAAGTGCCCCGCTGCCTGCACCGCACCGGCCTCTGCCCGCAGCGGCTGTTAACCCGCTGTTAAGCCTGTTGTGTTAAAACCGTTTTAAGATCGGTTCAATGCCTCTGCGAAGGACCTTCTGTGATGTTTATACCAGTTTCAGGACGTGTAGATCCTATCAAACCGAACCGCGGTTTCCTGACCGCCCGGCCCGTCGTGCGCTCTGACGATCCGGACAAGAGCGAATCCGCCGACAACAGGCCGCGCGGACAAGAAGAGCACACCCAAGACACCCTGCATCCAGAGGGCAGCGACCCGATCTGGGAGGCTCCCGGACAGGAAGCACCCGGCGCCGCCGAAGACCTGTTTCATGAAAATGCCGTGCTGGCAGAGCACCTGCTGCTCCAGCGCGCCTGGCCTGCAGGCCGGATCACCCCGGGTGAGGCCAAGGCCGCCTATCACGGCTATCAGGAGGCCAGGTCGCTGACGGCCTGACCTCGCTCCGCTGCTTGCTTTACTGCAGCTGCGCCCAGAACAATTCCAGGTGGCGCGACATGATCTCCTCGAACCGGCCGCTGTCGCGCAGTTTCTGCAGGCCGGCGTTGATCCGGTAAAGATGGGTGGTGCCGCGCCAGTGGCGCTTGGAAATCACCACATGCAGGCCTTCCTCTGACAGCGGTTTCTCCAGCGGCACCACAGTGTCGCGCAGGTTTTCCGCGACGATCGTGTTGGCACCCAGGAACAGGTTCACCGCAGCTGCATCCACCTGGCCTTCCGCCACCATCCGAAAACAATCCGCCGGGGTCGCGGGCTGAACCAGCCCGATCTTTTCCTCGGCCAGCCAGCGCCGGTCCGGACGGTTCAGGTCATGGGTGAAATACCCCGCGGGCCGGCACAGGGTCTTGCCTTCGACGTCCTTGTCTGCGGCGTATTCAAACCCGCCGCCGGCCCGCACAAACAGCATGATCGGCATCGTCATGACCGGCTCGGAGAAGTGGAAATTGACACAGCGTTCGTTGCCCGGTTCAGCCGCGCAATCAGGCTTGAGCCAGGGAAATCCCATGTCGAACTCTTTCTTGTCCAGCATCGGGAACAGGTGTTTGGACCAGTCGTCCTCCCAGCTGACGGAGTAGCTGACCGGCGCGGGCGCCAGTTCCAGCGCGGCGTTGATCAGCTCCGTTACCATTCCCTGCCCGGGCAAGCTGCGGTCGGTGAAGGGGCCGTAGCCGCTGCCGGTGAGCAGCGTCAGCTCTGCCTTTTCCTGCCGCAGCGGTGTGGCATCCGGCGCAGTGGCGCCGGTGACGCAGGGGATGAACAGCTTGCGCCCCGGCAGCACGGTGGCCCCGGCAAGCAGTTTCTGATTGGCGTAGTAAACCATGGTCCAGCGGTTGCGGTCGCCATAGTGCGTCTCTGCAATTGTGAACAGCGAGTCACCGGGCTGCGCCACATACTCCACGTCGCAAATCGCCCAGGCCCCGGCCGGCGCCAGGGTGAACAGGGCGGCCAGCTGGCAGAGGCGTGAGAAAAACCGTCTCATACAGGCATCCTCCCTCAGAACCCGGCCCAGATCCGGGCCATGTGGTTTTCGACGATGGTCTGGTAGCTGCCGTTCTCCTGGATCGAGCGCAGGCCCTTGTTGATCATCGCCAGCATTTCATCCGCGCGCGGATGGGTCTTGTGCACCACCACGTAGATGCCCAGCACCGACAGCGGCTGCGGCAGCACGGTGAACTGATCCGCGATGCCCGCCTCCTTCATCACGCTGCGGCCGGTGAATTCATTGATCGCCACCGCGTCCGCCTCACCAGCGGCCACCATGTCGAAACAGTCCTTCACCTTGTGCGGCTGCTTCAGGATGATCTTCCTCTCCGCAATCCAGTTGCGGCCGCGCTCATCCAGATCGAAGGTCAGGTAACCAGCGGGGCGGCACAGGGTCTTGCCCTCAATGTCGCTGTCGCTGGTGAACGCAAACGGCCGGTCCTTATGCGCAAACAGCAGCATCAGGGTTTCGAACATCGGCTCGGAGAAGTGGAAGTTCTGGCAGCGGTGGCTGTCCGGCATCGTCTCGCAATCCGGCTTGTACCAGGGAAAGCCCAGATCCAGCAGCGCGTTGGAAAGCAGCGGGTCGAAATGCGAGGACCAGTCATTGACCCAGTGGATTGCATAGCCCTCAGCCGGGGCAGCCTGTGTCATTGCTGCATTCACCACCTCGGTGATCAGGCCGCCGTTGTGCGACGCCTTGGAGGTGAAGGGCGCATAGTCGTCGCCGGTCAGCAGGTTGATTTTCTGGCGCACCGCCGCGTTGCCCGGCGCGACCTTGACCGGCACTGCGGATGCGGGGACGGCGGCGGAGATGTCCTTGCCGCCAGGCAGGCCCAGCGGCAGCCCCTCAAGGCAGGCCAGCGAGAGCTTCATGCCGACCCGGATCGCGCCCGGCTTGGGGCCGATCTGGTCGATGTTGCGGTTGTGGATGGCGCTCCACTTGCCCGCATCCTTGTAGAGCTTGTCGGCAATCACCGACAGGCTGTCGCCGGACTGCACGGTATAGATGCCGCCGCAGGTTTCAGCAGCGGCGGCGGTGGCAAACAGGCCGGACAGCCCGACGGCGGCGGCGGCAAAGAAGGTTTTCATGGTTCCCCCCGGAAATGTGCAGCGCCTGATCCGCTGACTTGGCGGGCGGCGCTTGTTGTTTTGTTGCTGATTGAGGTCCGCGGGCGTGCTGCAGCCCGCGCGGCGGCGCCATTCTGGCGCCGCAGGCGATGGGTCTTAGTTGCCGACGAACAGTGCCAGCAGCGTTGCGGTATCCACCCGCCCGTCAGCGCCGATCAGACTGGCCGGAACGGTGATCTCCTGACGCTCATAGGCGCCGTTCACCAGCTGGTCGATATAGGCCGCAGACTGCCCCTGCGCGGCGGCGGTCGCCACCATCTTGTAAAGCGCCGAACCCTCGGCCGGCGCAGCGGGCGCCTCCGGGACCGCCGCGGCGGGCTGTGCCTGCTTGCTGCGCAGCGCGGCCAGTGTGCCTTCGGTGATGCGGGCGACCAGGGCATCCTCGCCGCTCGCCGCAGAGCCTTCTAGGCCCGCTGCCGCCGCGGCTCCTGCGGGCAGCTCTGCCGCGGCCTGCACTGGCTGCAGAGACGCCGCCGGCTGATCCGCTGCTGGCGCACTGCCGCCGAACTGAAAGTAGAGCAGCATTGCTGCAGCCACTGCCAGCCCTGCAGCGGCGAGGCCGAGCTTCGGCAGCGCAGACGCCCTCTCTTCCCGCAAGGAGGAAGCAAACTGCTGTGGCTCAATGGCCGGTTCCGGCTTCGCCGGGGCCCGTGCCGGCGCCGCAGTGCTGGCCGGCTTGGCGTCTTTTGCCGTTCCGCCAGCCGCAGGCTTTGCCTTGACCGGGCCCGTGCTTGTGGCGACCAAACCGATTTTGATATTCTTTGGCGCTGACACCCCGTCAATCCGGATTGCCGCGCCGCGCGTTTTGCCAAGCTCAGCCGCCGGCTGCGCATCCGCTTTCAGCTTCAGCATTGAAATTTGCCCCCTGCCCCATGCCATTTTCTGAAATGACGTAAAAATCTACATGGAATTAACGAATTCTTAACCAATTGTGGAAAACCGGTCAACATCTAGGGGAGGCCGTGGCCAGGGAGCACAATGCGTTTCTCGGATAGCGTGTGCAAAATGACGCGGGAAGAACGTAAAAAGACAACGCCCGGCGCTGTGGCCGGGCGTTGCATGCAATTCAAGGGTGAGATGCGGATTATCCCAGCGCGCTGTCGCAGCGGCCGCAGACGCCCTCATGCCCGTGGCTGCCGACATCCGGCAGGATCTTCCAGCAGCGCTGGCATTTGCCGCCGTCGGCCTTTTCAAACACCACCGACACGCCGTCGACTTCCGGCATCCGGAAGGCTTCCGCCGGGGCCGGATCGTTGGTCAGCGCGATGTCCGAAGTGATGCAGACATCTGCGAAGTTCACCGACTTCAGCGCCTCCAGCGCTTCACCGTCACGCACATGCACAACCGGCGCGGCCTCCAGCGAGGCACCGATTACCTTGTCGGTCCGCTGAACTTCCAGCGCCGCAGTCACCACCCGGCGGGCCTGGCGGATTTTGGACCACTTGGCGGCCAGCGGCTCGTTCAGCCAGTCGGCGGGTGTCACCGGGATGTCCTGCAAATGCACAGAGCTGCCCTCGCCCGGGTATTTCTCCAGCCAGACCTCTTCCATGGTGAAAACCAGGATCGGCGCCAGCCAGGTGGTCAGGCGGTGGAACAGGATGTCCAGCACGGTGCGGGCTGCACGGGCGTTCAGGGTGTCGCCATCGCAGTAGAGCGCATCCTTGCGGATATCGAAGTAGAAGGCCGACAGGTCCACGGTGGCAAAGTTGAACACCGCCGAGAACACGCCCTGGAAATCAAAAGTCTGATAGCCGGTGCGGACCTTGTGGTCGAGCTCGGCCAGGCGGTGCAGCACCCACTGTTCCAGCTCCGGCATATCTACCGGGTCAACCCGCTGATCCTCCCTGAAATCACCCAAGCTGCCCAGCATGAAGCGCATGGTGTTGCGCAGGCGGCGGTAACTGTCGGCGGTGCCTTTCAGGATTTCCGGCCCGATCCGCTGGTCGGCGGTGTAATCGGTCTGGGCCACCCACAGGCGCAGGATGTCGGCGCCGTACTGCTTGACGACCTCCTCCGGCACGATGGTGTTGCCGAGCGACTTGGACATCTTCATGCCCTT
>JABXIA010000077.1 GCA_013373325.1 Paracoccaceae bacterium | reverse complement strand
TCGACGGGATCAGCCCGCGGTCCTGAGCATATTGGTCGATGGTTGTTACCAGCACGATGGAGTCGTTGATAATGATCCCGGTCATTCCCAACAGGCCCACCACGGTGAACATAGACAGCGGCACCTCCCACACGTAGTGGCCCCAGATGGTGCCGACGAGACCGAAGGGGATAATCGCCATTACCACCAGCGGCCGGGTCCAGCTGGCAAAGATCCAGGACAGCACCAGATAGATCCCGGTGAGGCAGAGGATCAGCCCGGTGCCTGCCTCCTGCAGGAAGGTCTGTTCCTGCTCTGCCAGTCCGGAAAGGCGCCATTCAACCTGCCGCTCACTGGCGATCCTCGGCAGAATCTCGTCCTGCAGGGCCTGGGTCACTGCCTCCGCACGCGCGGGCTCGTCTTCGGAAATATCACCCGTCACGCTGATAACCCGAATACCGTTTTCGCGGAGCACGGTAGAGAACCCGGTACGCTGGGTCACGGAGACAATATCGGCAAGCGGCACGTAGATGCCGCTGGGGGCCCGCATAAGAGTGCGCTCCAGGAAATCGGCGGTCAGTTCGTTCTCCGGCAGTTCCACGCGGATGGTGGCGCTGCGCGGACCATCGGGATAGGTCGCGGCCTCGATCCCGTTGAGCCGCGCCCGAAGCGCCTGCCCCAGGCTGCCGATGGTGAAGTTCAGCGCCTGGCCCTGCGGGGTCAGATCGAGGATCACTTCCTCTTTGTCGTAGGCGAGATTGTCCTCGACCGCTGAAACTTCCGGAAAGCGCAGCAACGCGGTTTTCAGGTCTTCGGAGGCATCTTTCAGCACCTGCACGCTGGGGCCTGAAAACTGCACGTCCAGCGCGTCGCCGCCAGGCCCCGACCGCCAGCTGCGGAAGGAAATCGTCTCGACCATCGGGTGACTCACCACCCGCTCCTGCAGTTCCGCCACAAAGGCAAAGCTGGAATAGGGACGCAGGTCGGCGTCGATCAGTTCGATTGAGATGCCGCCAAGGAGGTCGGTGTCCTTTGCCTCCACCCCGCTGAGGCCGCGGCCTGCATTGCCGCCGGTTTCGGCCATCACGAAATCCAGCGGGTTGCGGCCGTAGCGTTCTGCGTATTCAGCGCCCAGCGCCTCTGTCGCACGCTGCATCTCCTGCATCATCATCATGGTGTCGGCGCGGCTGGCACCCTCCACCATGGCGAAGTTGCCGGTGACCGATCCACGCTCCGGCGCGTTGAAGAAGCGCCACTGCACATCGCCGTTGATAAACAGCGCGGCCTGACTGGCCAGAATTACCACAGCCCCCGCCAGAACAGCGTAGCGGGCGGTCACGACGTAGCCCATCAGAGGCCGGAACGCGTGGTCGCGCAGCCAGCGGAAGCCGCGGTTCACCATCCGGTTCGGCCAGTCGTACCAGTGGCGCGCCTGAGCATGGGTCAGCGCGTGGGCCAGATGGTTGGGCAGGATCAGGAAGCATTCCACCAGGGAGGCCGCCAGTACCGCAATCACGGTAAAGGGAATGTCGCGGATCAGCTCGCCGAAGCGCCCGCCCACCAGCACCAGCCCAAAGAAGGCGATGATGGTTGTGAGGGTTGCGGCAAAGACCGGCATTGCCATTCGGCGGGCAGCGTTCTCCGCTGCTTGCATGGGGCTTTCGCCCAGCCGCCGGACCCGGAAATCGGCATGTTCCCCGACCACGATGGCGTCGTCCACCACGATGCCCAGAGTGATGATCAGACCAAACAGGCTGACCATGTTGATGGTAATCCCCGCCGCATACATCAGCGCAACGGCGGCAAACATCGAGGCCGGGATGCCCATTGCCACCCAAAAGGCGATGCGGGTGTTGAGGAACAGGAACAAGAGGCACAGCACCAGGCCAAGCCCCATCAGGCCATTGTCGACCAGGATATCCAGGCGGTCAGTGATGGACTGGGCGCGGGTCCGGATCAGTTCCGCCGTCACCCCTTGGGGCAGGCTGGCCTGCATTTCATCCACAACCTCCTGCACCTGTGCCTGCAGGCGGATGGCGTTGCCCTGATCGGAGCGGTCCACCCGGATCGACATCGCCGGGTTGTCATCCACGAAATAGGAGCGGTTGCGGTCCACACCCTCAACCCGGATCTGCGCCACATCGGCGATGGTCAGCACAGAACCGTCAGCGTTGGTGCGCAGCACGATGGCCGCCAGCTCGTCCGGTTTGCGTTTTTCGCTGCCGGTGCGCACGCGGGCGTTGGCGCCGCTCACATCGCCTGCAGGGTCGGCATCAACCTCTGCGGAAATCGCCTCCGCGATCTCGCGCATGGAGATGCTGTGGGTGATCAGCTTGGCAGTGGGCACCTCTACAATCGTTTCCGGCGCCGCCACGCCGCGGATTGTGGTGCGGGTAACGCCGGCCTCAAAGAGGCGCACGACCAGTTCATCAGCAAAAAGACCCAGCTGCCCTGCCCCGACCGGGCCGGTGATCACCACATCTGTCACCCGGTCCCGCCAGGCGCCGCGGCGCACCTCCGGCTCCTCCGCCTCCTCCGGCAGGGTGGTGATGCCGTCCACCGCGGTCTGCACATCGTCTGTGGCCTGGCCCATGTCGGAGCCGGGCTCAAACTCCAAGGTCAGGGTCGCCAGCCCTTCGCGGGAGATCGAGGAAGTTTCCTCAACTCCGTCGACGGCAAGCAGCGCGGGCTCCAGCACCTGCACAATTGCGCTGTCCACATCCTCGGGGCCGGCACCCTCCCATTCGACGGTGACGGTGACGCGCTCGACGATCACATCCGGAAAGAACTGCGCCCGCATGTTGGGCATCGCCGCCGCGCCCAGCACCAGCATGATCACCAGCAAAAGGTTGGCCGCGGTACGGTGGCGGGTGAAGTAGCTGAACAGCCCGCGGGCCTGCCGGGGGAGCCTGCGCGCCATCAGGTTCAGCCTCCCATCCGGGCTTCAATCCGGCTGATCAGCTGTGCAGGCACCTTGGCCTCTGCCAGCTGCTGAAGCATTTTTGCCTTCATCTCAGAGGGCATCCGGCTGTTGCCTTCAACCAGCGCCACCAGCCGCGCGCGCCGCTCATCCGTGAGTTCGATCAGCTCCGGCAGAGCCTGCGCTTCTGCCCCCTGCCGCAAGGGGCGCACCTTGATGCCAGCCCCCAGCAGGGGCGTGCGCCCGGTGACAACCTCGCGTCCTTCCAGCCCAGAGCCGCGGATCAGAACATCATCGCCCTGACGGCGGACTAATTCGACAGGCAGCGCCTCCAGCCGGTCCTCTTCACCCAGCAGCAGAACGGTGCCGTCCGCGCCCAGTGCAGAGGCCGCAACCCGCGCCACCGCGCGAACCTCCGGCTCTGTCACATGAACAGTGACGAAATCTTCAGGTTTGAACCCGGGGGCAGCATCCAAACTGGCATAGACCAGCCGCCCGGTCTGCCCGTCGCCCGCGGCACCGCTGGCACGTGAAATAAACCCGGTTGCACTGAGGCCCGCACCAGCCGCGTCCAGCGCCACCCGCACCGGCGCCTGCAGCAGGCGCCCGTCGCTGTCCAGCAGCCGGGCGTATTGCGCGGTGGAGACCCGGAACGCCACCTCCAGCAGGTCCGGGTCAACCAGATCCGCGAGTTTCTCGTTGGCAGACACAAGCCGGCCCTGCACCAGGCTGACCGACTGCAGCGTGCCATCAAAGCCTGCCTTGATGGTGGTGTCATCTAAATCCCGCCGCGCTTCATCCAGCGCAATCTGTGCCCGGGCCACCCGGGTGGCGGCCTGATCTGCGCGCGCCTCTGCCTGGCTTACGGCCTGACGGCGCGAGATCACGGTCTGGCGGGCCTGAACCGCGGCAAGCTCTGCGGTTTCCACCGTGGCCGCAGTGCCGACCCCGCGCTCCTGCAGATCCACCTGCCGCTGGAAGGCGCGTTCGCGCAACTGCGCCTGATCCTGCGTCGCCTGAAGCTCGTCCTGCGCCAGGATCAGCGCGCGTCCGGCATCGCGTTCTTCGGCGCGGGCATCCATCATGTCGGCCTCAGCCCGGTCCAGCGCTGCCTGAGCGTCCGCAGGGTCGATCTGCACCAGAACCTCGCCTGCCTGCACTGCCCCGCCTTCCTCGAAATCTTCAGACAGCTGCACCACGCGGCCTCCGGCCGCGGTACGCAGTTCCAGTGTGCGGCGGCTTTCCACTCGGCCAAAAGCGGTCAGTTCCGGCGCCACAGTCTGCAGCTCCGCGGTAACAACATTGACCGCAAACACACGCTCGCGCACCGGCGGCGGTTTGCGTTCAGCGTTGAGCTGCGCCTCTATGGCGCCAAAGATCAGCTGCCCGGCATAAAGCAGCAGGGCTGCCGTCAGCGACGCCAGGAAAAGTCCCATCAAACTCTGACGCAAAAAGCGCATGTCTCTCCCTTCCGGTGGCGGCTGCTGCCAGGGCCGCGCATGGGCCGGTAAAGTGCAAAAGCGTTGTTCCCGCTTAGAAATATAGGATTTTCCGCACGGGTTTGCGAGGTGACACGCCGCGCACGGTTACTTCCGTCGCAGATGTTCCTCCAATCTGGGCATGATTTCCACGAAATTGCAGGGCCGGTGGCGGTAATCGAGCTGTTTTGACAGGATTTCATCCCAGCCGTCCTTGCAGGCGCCGGGACTGCCGGGCAGCGCAAACAGGTATGTGCCGCCCGCAACGCCGCCAGTGGCCCGCGACTGCACCGCGCTGGTGCCGATCTTTTGCATCGACACCCAAGTGAAGACGGTACCAAAGGCCTCTATCTCCTTCTCGTAGACGTCGCGGTGCGCCTCCACCGTCACGTCGCGGCCCGTCAGGCCGGTGCCGCCAGTGGAAATCACCACGTCCACCTTAGGATCTGCAATCCAGGCTCGCAGCTGGGCCGCGATCTCTGCCCGCTCGTCGGGAATGATCTTGCGGTCGGCCAAGGTATGGCCCGCCTCCCGCAGCCGGTCGGCCAGCACCTGGCCGGAGCGGTCTTCCTCCAATCTGCGGGTATCCGAGACCGTCAGAACCGCAATGCGGACCGGGATGAATTCCATGCTTTCGTCAATACGGGACATCTACGCCCTCTCCATGATTGCCAGCCGAACGGCCAGCCCTGCAAAAATTCCGGCCGAGACCCGGCCCAGCCAGCGCGCAATGACCGGCGAGCCTGTCAGCTGCCGCCCGGCCTGGCCTGCGAAAATGCCCACCAGGCCGTTGATGATGAATCCACCCGCGGCCAGGATCAGCCCGAAGATCAGGAATTGCATCAGCACCGGCCCGGCCGAAGGCGCCACGAATTGCGGCACAAAGGCCAGTACGAAAAGGATCACCTTGGGATTAGTCAGGTTGACGAGGAAGCCGGAGCGGAACGCCCGCCGGGCAGGCACCGCAGGCGCATCTGCCCGGACCGGCCCGCTGTGCAAGGCATCCCGGGCCAGGAACAGCAGATAGGCCACGCCAACCCAGCGGATCACGTCAAACAGCGCAGGAATGGCAGAGACCGCAGCCCCCAGCCCGAGCCCGGCCAGCGTCACATGCACCATGCTGCCCGCAGAGATGCCGGCGCTGGCTGCCACCGCCGCGGCACGGCCGGAGCGCAGCCCCTGGCCGAGGCAGAACATCATGTCCGCGCCCGGCGTAAGGTTCAGCGCCAGCGCCGCCGGGACAAAGGCCAGAAGGGTCACGGGATCAATCACGGCTCCACCTCGAACCAGCTCACGCCGGGGCCAAGGTTTGCCACCTCCGTCTTCCCCAGATTGCCGCGAAAGCCCCAGCAGTCATGCACATGGCCGCACAGCAACAGCTGCGGCTGGATCCGCTCTGCCGCGGCCCGGACTGCGGTGGAACCGACAGACTGCCCGCGGGAGGTCACATCGCCCAGCCCCCTGGGCGGAGAATGGGAAATCAGGATATCCGCATGATCGCAGGCCGCCAGCATCGCGCCCGCCTGCACTTCGCTCAGATCGCAGGACCAGCCGCCAAAGGGCGTCTCCGGCACGCCGTATCCCAAACCGAACAGACGCAACCCTTCGAAATCCGTGCCTTCTCCGTGCAGAACGGTAGTATTTGCAAATCCAGCGGCGCGCAGTTCTTCGGCGCTTTCACCGTTGCCGGGCACGGCAACCATCGGCGCCTTCAGCCCTGCCAGCATGATCACGGCACTGTTCATGCCCATCCGCATGTTGCAGAAATCACCGGCCCCGATCACCAGATCCGCGCCCGCACTGGCCGCCACGATGTCAGCAGCGTGGGAGGCTGATAGATGCAGATCGGAGAACGCCAGAATTTTCATGGAACTACCTCAGGTCAAGCTCCCAAGCCGTGCCTTCAATTCCAATAGATCGGCCCAGGCCAGCCGTTTCTGCGCGGGCTGACGCAGCAGATAGGCAGGGTGGAACATCGGTATTACCGGCTTGCCCCAGGCCTGATCCCACTGTCCGCGCAGCCGCGTGATGCCGCGTTTACCCAATACTGCCTGACAGCTGATATTGCCCATCAGCACCAAGATCTCAGGCTCAGCCAATGCAACATGCCTTTCCAGAAAGGGTGTCAGCATGGAGATCTCAGCGGGCAGCGGGTCGCGGTTCTGCGGCGGCCGCCAGGGCAGCACATTGGTGATATAGACGTTTTCCGCGCGGCTGAGGCCGATCGCCTCCAGCATTTTGTCCAGAAGCTGTCCGGCACGGCCGACAAAGGGCTTGCCCTGCAGATCCTCATCGCGGCCCGGGGCTTCGCCGATGACCATCACCCGCGCGCCTGCCTGTCCGTCGGAGAACACCAGATTGCGGGCGCCGCGCTTCAGGTCGCAGTGGCTGAAGCCTTCCATCGCACCGCGCAAGGCAGGCAGCGAGGCTGCGCTCTTGGCCGCCTTCTGAGCCACCTCGACCGGATCAACCTCCTTGGGCTTAGGCGGCGGTGCCGGGGCGGCACCCGGTTTCGGCTTGGGGGCGGCCTGTTCCAGCGCATAGCGGTCGACCGGTTCGTCGCACAGCGCCTCAGTGGCGCCTAGCTCCGCCTGCCACTCCAACAGCGCACGCGCGCTCCAGTAATCCAATGCCGATTCCATGCGCCCAAGCTACTCCGCCTGCCGGATAAGCGGAACACCTCCCTGTCATCTTGCTGCAAATACTCAAATTCTCTAACCGCATCCTGCAAGCAGCCGTTGCCCGTTCTGCCCCCCCCGCCTATAAGAACCGGCAAATCAAGCGGAGCTGCCCCATATGTCCTTCGAACACCGCCATTTGCTTGGCATCGAACCGCTGAAGCCGCATGAGATCACCGCGATCCTTGATCTGGCCGATGACTATGTGGCGCTGAACCGCCGCCCGGAGAAGCACTCCGACGTGCTGGCGGGGCTCACCCAGATCAACATGTTCTTTGAAAACTCCACCCGCACCCAAGCGTCGTTTGAACTTGCGGGCAAGCGGCTGGGCGCCGATGTGATGAACATGGCGATGCAGGCGTCCTCGATCAAAAAGGGCGAGACCCTGATCGACACCGCGATGACGCTGAATGCGATGCACCCTGACCTGCTGGTCGTCCGTCACCCGCATTCAGGCGCGGTGGATCTGCTGGCCCAGAAGGTGAACTGCGCGGTGCTGAATGCGGGCGACGGCAAGCACGAGCACCCGACCCAGGCGCTGCTGGATGCACTGACCATCCGCCGTTCCAAGGGCCGCCTGCACCGGCTGAACATAGCGATTTGCGGCGACATCGCGCACAGCCGCGTTGCGCGCTCGAACCTGATCCTCTTGGGCAAGATGGAAAACCGCATCCGCCTGATCGGCCCGCCGACCTTGGTGCCCGGCCAGTTCGCTGAGTTCGGCGCCGAGATTTACGACGACATGCGCGAGGGGCTGAAGGACGTTGATGTGGTGATGATGCTGCGCCTGCAGAAGGAACGCATGGATGGCGGCTTCATCCCGTCGGAGCGCGAGTATTACCACCGCTACGGGCTGGATGCTGACAAGCTTGGCCGCGCCAAGCCCGACGCCATCGTCATGCACCCCGGGCCGATGAACCGCGGGGTCGAGATTGACGGCACGCTCGCCGACGACATCAACCGCTCGGTCATTCAGGAGCAGGTCGAGATGGGTGTGGCGGTGCGGATGGCGGCGATGGACCTCCTGGCCCGCAACCTGCGCGCCGAACGCCAGGCCAAAGCAGGCTGAGGCGCTTGGAGGGCGTGATCCATATCCCGGCGGGCGAGCGTGGCGTAATCCGTCTGTTTGAGCTCGCCATGCGGCCCGAGCAGGCAGCGTTTCTGAAGGAACCCGGCGCACTGGCGCAAGTGCTGGGGATCGAAGCGCTGGACATGGAACAGGTGGAGATCTTTCCGGTCTCAGACCTGGAGGATATCGGATTGACCGGTTACCTGACCGAGGGCTGCGGCGTGCCGCGGGCGCAGGTCGAAGAAGACCGGGAAATACTGCAGGCCCTGGAAGGCCATGTGCTGCTGATCCGCTCCCGTGCTTTTGGCAGTGAAGAGACGCGGCTCACCCCGGCGGACCAGATCGTGCTGAAGGGCACCTATGGTGAACGGCGGACCAATTGGAATGCTGCTCCTGAGACTGCCGAGAGCGCCAAGCCCTATTCCGCACCCAAGCTGCCCCCCCGCGAGGCCCGTTCGCAGGCCCGCCGCATCGGGGCTGCGCTGTTTGCCATTGTCATGGCCCTGATCGCCCTGATTGTATGGCTGCTGGTGTTCTGATGGCGGAAATAGAATTCAAACCAGACCGCAGCGCCTACGTCCGCGCCCACGCCTGGATGGCCGCAACTGGCATGGGCGGCGCGATGGCGGTGCTCTGGTTCATGGACAGCCCTCATATCTGGACAGGCGCCGTTGGCGGGCTGGCGGCTATCGCTTTGCGCGGCTGGTACATGGCCAGCGAGGAACTGGCAGTGGTCTGGACCCTGACGCAAGAGACCCTCTCAGGCCCCGCGGGGCGTTCCGTGCCGCTCTCCCAAATCGAAGCCGTCAGGACCATGGGCAGCTATGTGCAGGTCATCACCCAGGGCGGCGAAAAGCACCTGATCAAATACCAGGCCGACCCGGCCGCGACCCTCAACGCAATTGAAAGAGCCAAGGCATGAGCACTCTCTTCATCAACGCCCGCCTGATCGACCCTGAGGCAGGAACCGACACACCGGGGGCAGTCCTGGTGCGGAATGGACGGATCGCGGCGGTTGAAAAGGATACTGCAGACCCTGTGCGGATGCTGAACGCGCAAGGCCTTTCACCAAAGGATGTGACCCAGGTGGACTGCGGCGGAAAATGCCTGGCTCCGGGGATCGTCGATATCGGCGTCAAGGTCTGCGAACCCGGTGAGCGGCACAAAGAAAGCTATAAGTCCGCAGGTCTGGCGGCGGCAGCGGGCGGCGTGACCACTATCGTCACCCGGCCCGATACCACCCCGTCAATTGACAGCCCGGAGGCGCTGGAGTTTGTCACCCGCCGCGCCCAGGCGGATACACCCGTGAACGTGCTGCCCATGGCGGCGCTGACCAAGGGACGCGAAGGCCGCGAAATGACCGAGATCGGCTTCCTGATGGATGCCGGCGCGGTTGCCTTTTGCGATTGCGACCATGTGGTCAGCAACACCAAGGTGTTCCAGCGGGCGCTGACCTATGCGCGGTCCTGCGGTGCGCTGGTCATCGCGCATCCGCAGGAACCTGTTCTGAGCAAGGGCGCGGCTGCAACCAGCGGCAAGTTTGCTGCCCTTTACGGCCTGCCGGCGGTGTCACCGATGGCGGAACGAATGGGGCTGGACCGCGATATTGCCCTCTTGGAAATGACCGGCGCAAAATACCACGCCGACCAGATTACGACAGCACGCGCCCTGCCCGCGCTGGAGCGTGCCAAATCCAACGGTTTGGATATCACCGCGGGCACCTCTATCCATCACCTGACACTCAATGAGCTGGATGTGGCGGGATACCGCAGCTTCTTCAAGGTGAAGCCGCCGCTGCGCTCAGAGGACGACCGGCTGGCGGTGGTCGAGGCCGTGCGGACCGGGCTGATTGACACCATTTCCTCCATGCACACGCCGCAGGATGAAGAAAGCAAGCGCCTGCCGTTCGAGGAAGCTGCGGCCGGTGCAGTGGCGCTGGAGACACTTCTGCCAGCAGCGTTGCGGCTGTACCACGCCGAGCTTCTGGACCTGCCCGCCTTGTTCCGCGCCATGTCACTGAACCCGGCCAGAAGGCTGGGGCTGGAAAGCGGCCGCCTGGCCGCGGGTGCGCCTGCCGATCTGGTGCTGTTCGATGCGGATGTGCCGTTTGTGCTCGACCGCTTCACGTTGCGTTCAAAGTCGCAGAACACGCCTTTTGACGGCCAGCGGATGCAGGGCCGGGTCGAAGCGACCTATGTGGCGGGCGAACCCGTCTACCGGAGGGACTGATGCCTGTACTCGAAAGCTCTGCCGTTGTGCTGATCCTGTGGGCGGCGATTGGCTACGGTCTCGGCTCCGTGCCGTTCGGACTGGTGGTCACCAAGGCGTTTGGCCTTGGCAACCTGCGGGAAATCGGGTCTGGCAATATTGGCACCACCAACGTGCTGCGCACCGGCAGCAAGGCGGCCGCGGCACTGACGCTGCTTTTGGATGGCGGCAAGGGCGCGGCGGCAGTGCTGCTGGCCCGGTTTCTGGCGGGTGAGGACGCGGCGCAGGCCGCTGGGCTGATGGCCTTCCTCGGCCATTGCTTTCCAGTCTGGCTGGGCTTCAAGGGCGGCAAGGGCGTTGCGACCTTCCTGGGCCTGATGCTGGCACTGGCCTGGCCGGTGGGCATCGCCTGCTGCCTGACCTGGCTGGCGGCGGCCGCAGTCAGCCGGATCTCCTCAATGGGCGCGCTGACCTCTGCCGCATCGGGTGCGGTCTGGGCGTTGCTGCTGGGTTATCAGCAGGTTGCTGTGCTCGCGCTGCTGCTGGCGGCCGTCGTGTTCATCCGCCACTCGGCCAATATCGCCCGCCTGCGGGCGGGCACCGAGCCGCGGATCGGCCAGAAGTGACACCGGAAAAGCTGCAGGTCTTTCTCGCAGCTTTTGACACCCTGCCGCTGGGCGCCTTCACCGGGACAGCGGAAGGGTGCAAGTACATGGTGACCCGCGAAGACCTGGCCGGCGGCAAATCGCAGAAGCTGGTGGCGCGGGAACTGGGAGGCGCGGATTACATCAGCCTCAACCTCTACCGGCTCACGTCCGGTGCCCGGCTGAAACCCTGCGAGATGCCTGCGGAGAAGGTGGTCCGTTTCGTACTGGCGCTGCAGGTTATGGAATAAGCCGCTCCAAAGCGCGGCCGTTGGACCAGGTGCCGTGCAGCTCACCACTGGGCATCCGCACGTAGACCACTGGGTAGGTATCGCCCCAGTCCACCCAGACCACATCGCCGTTGCGGTTACCGGTCCCGGCATAGGCCTGGACACCGACCTGCCAGCTCATCTCGATCGCACCGCCATAGTCCTGGATTTGCACCGTGCCGGTATAGGTGGTGCCATCGGGGTTGCGGCCTTCGGCGCGGTAGCTGCCGCTGATGCTCTGCGCGGTGGCCGCCCCTGCAAAGGCTGCTGCTGCCAAAAGGCCGCCCAGCACGGCACGGCGGGTGGGGAATGAGCCTGTCATCCTGTCCTCCGTTTTTCCTCTGCCCAGTCTGCCCGCATTAGGTCTGCCTGTCACCTGTTCTGCGCATAGCTGCACAGGCGGCATCCATCCCGCGCACAGTCAAATTGAGTTGTTTTGAATGTGATCGCCCGGCTCTCCACATCGGTTCCGTGACCCGCAGCATACCGCGGCACACATGGTGAAACGCCGGCCGGGCAAGCATTTGGGAGCGCCGCGGCCGGGATTTGAAAGGACGGGACCATGAACAAAGTAAAAGCACTGATCAGCGGTGTGGCTCTGTCGGTTGCAATGGCAACCTCGGCACTGGCGGCGGGCGTTGAGATCAACGCATCCTCCACTGGCCTGGCCATGCAGGGCTATGACCCGGTCGCATATTTCACGGACGGTGCCCCCACCAAGGGCAGCTACAAAATCACTTCGATTTACAATGACGCAACTTACCGTTTTGCTTCGGAAGAGCACAAAGCGGCCTTTGAGAAGAATCCCGAAGCCTATGTTCCGGCCTACGGCGGCTACTGCGCCTTTGGCACCGCGATGGGCTTCAAGTTCGACGGTGATCCGAACCACTGGAAAATTGTCGACAACACCCTGTACCTGAACCTGTCGCAGGACATTCAGGAACGCTGGGAAGGCGACATCCCGGGCTTCATCGAGAAGGCCAGCGTCAACTGGACCGATATTGCTGAGAAATCCCCGGAAGAACTTCAGGCGCAGTAAGGCCTGAAGCTGCTACTCACGGAAAACAACCGGCGGCGGGGCAACCTGCCGCCGGTTTCTTTCCGGCAGGCCGCCTTACTCCTTAGCGATACGTTCCAGCAACTCAACCGTCCGCTTGGTGTTATGGTAAACGCCCAGGAAGAGGTAAAGCATCCCAACCATCATTGTGATGTAGATCGTCCCGCCCACCAGCAACGCAATAGCCGCAGCTGCGCCGCCCTGGGCTGGATCGTTGAACACTACGACCGCACCAACCGTAACGGCAGCAAACATCAGCACTGTAAACAAGCCCACAAGCTTTTCGAACAATCCAATAAATAGGTTCCGCATTACTATTCCTCTAAGCTGACGATCCCGCCACTTTGCAAATTACTGCGTGAGTTGAACCGTTCTGACAGGACAGTCAACCTGGCTTGACACCGCTTTGGATTTCTGAATTTCTGTCAGTACAGAAATAACTGGAAATCCCGATGGAACTGACCCCCGCAATGCAGAGCTTCATCCTCCATTGGGGCGAGATGGGAACCCGCTGGGGGGTGAACCGTTCGGTGGCGCAGATCCACGCGCTGCTGCATATCGCCTCTGTTCCGATGACCGCTGATGAGATCTGCGAGGTGCTGGGGCTGGCGCGCTCAAACGTCTCCAACGGGCTCAAGGAGTTGCAGGTGCAAGGGCTGGTCAAGGTGAGTCGGCAGCTGGGTGACCGGCGCGATCACTTCACCTCGATCCGCGACATGTTCGACCTGGTCGACGCGGTGATTGCCGCGCGGCGGGAGCGGGAGTTCGCGCCGACCCTGCGCGCTTTAGAGGAAGTCATCAAAGAGGCCGAAGGCGACAAAACCCCCAGGGTGGTCAAAGAGCGCATGGGCGAGACCCTGCGGGTGATGCGCATGTTCGACGACTGGTATGCAGATTTCTCCCGTTTGCCCCGCTCTGTGCATCTGGCTGTGCTGAAGCTAGGCGCCAAGGTCGCCCGCTTCCTGCCGGTCGGCAAACAGACGGAGTGAATGCGGCCCGATAGCAATTCTGCTCAAAAAAATTTGCGAGAAAATTTCTCTCATGACAGAAATAACTGGCATTATTGGCAAGAAATACGGTCTGCCCCTTGGCCTTCTGCGGCAGGGCATTCCCGGCGCCTTGGGACGCATTGTTCTGCCTGCTTCACCGGGTTGCAACGGCGTAGATGCCGGCAGCTCCACCGATCAGGTCCGAGGACAGAAACATGCATAAATCTGTTTACCGTGAAGCGCCGCCCCGCAACGTTAACTGGCGCGATCTTTTGCCTGTCACCCGCCGGCAGCGCTGGAGAGAGCTCACCCTGCCCCTCCCTTGGCTGGCGCTGTCCTGGACTCTTTATGCCTCGCCTTTGTGGCAGCTGGGAGCAGCAGGAAGCTTCATGTTTTTCCTCTGTGCGCTGCGGCTGAACCACGAGGCGATCCACGGCAATCTCGGACTTCCCCGTGGCGGTGATATTGCAGTGCTGCACGTTCTCAGCGCACTGATGTCCGGCTGCAATTGCTCTGTCGCCTGGAGCCACATGCAGCACCACCGCCACGCCATGGGACCCGGCGACATCGAAGGCCATTGCGGCCATATGAGCGCTATTCAGGTGCTGTGTTATGGTCCCCGGTTCCAATGGATCTGATCCGCGCCTGCTGGACACAAGGCGGATCCAGATGGCGGCGGCGGATGCTGCGTGACGGGCTCTGCGTGGCACTGGCGGCCGGGCTGATCTTGTGGAGCGGCCAGCGCTTCCTGCTGCTGCATTTGGCGGCGATGGCTGCGGCGCAATGCATGACCGCGTTTTTCGCGGTTTGGATCACCCATCAGGGCACTGGCGGCTCCGGCCTGGCGGCACGCAGCCAGCGCGGCGTGCTGGCCAAAGCCGCCTACCTGATGTTCTATCACCGCGAGCACCATCTGTTTCCAAAAGTGCCGGTCAGCCGCCTGCCAGAGCTCGCAAAGCGGCTGGATGCCCAGGTGCCAGGCTATGCCGCCAGCCGTATGCCCGTTGTGCCTTTGCTGGACAGGCACTGATCCAGCCCTGACGCATCAGGCCGCACTCAAGCGCGGCCTGATGCTGTGTCAGTAAGCGAACTCCCCGTAGATCCGGCTGAGGTCAGCTTCCCAAGCGCCGTTGTACCGCTCCAGCAGTTCATCCGCGGGCACTTTGCCAGTTTCCAGGCTGTCCTTCAGCGCGTTCAGGAAATGAGTTTCATCCGGCACCAGACCGCCAGCGCCGGGGCGCGCACGCGCTTTCAGGCCGCTTTCAGAAATTGCCACCGCCTCGCGGGCCAATTCATGCATGCTGATGCCATTCACCTTGGCCTGCAGTCCCTGTTCAGAGGCGGCAACGCGCAGGGCGTCGCGGGTTTCCGCGTCCCAGCCCTTGACCAGGTCCCAAGCTGCATCCAGCGCAGTTTGGTCATAGGTCAGGCCCACCCAGAACGCGGGCAGCGCGCAAAGGCGGCGCCAGGGACCGCCGTCGGCGCCGCGCATCTCGATGAATTTCTTGATACGTGCCTCGGGGAAGATGGTCGTCAGGTGGTCGGCCCAGTCGCTGAGCGTCGGGGTCTCGCCCGGCAGCGCGGGCAGTTCGCCCTTCAGGAAGTCACGGAACGACATGCCTAGCGCATTGATGTACTCGCCATTGCGGTAGACGAAATACATCGGCACATCGAGCGCATACTGCACCCAGGCTTCAAATCCGAAACCTTCCTCGAATACAAAGGGCAGCATGCCGGTGCGGTCAGCGTCCAAATCGCGCCAAACCCGGGCGCGCCAGGATTTGTGGCCGTTGGACTGGCCGTCCAGGAACGGCGAATTGGCAAACAGCGCCGTTGCGACCGGTTGCAGCGCCAGTGCCACGCGCAGTTTCTGCACCATGTCGGCTTCGGACGAGAAGTCGAGGTTCACCTGCACGGTGCAAGTGCGGCGCATCATGGTGGTGCCCATGGTGCCGACTTCCTGCATGTAGCCGTCCATCAGCTTGTAACGGCCCTTTGGCATCAGCGGCATATCTTCATGGTGCCACACAGGGGCAGCGCCCAATCCGATGAAGCCCACGCCGATCTTATCGGCGATGTCCTTGACGTCGCGCAGGTGCGCGTTCACCTCGTCGCAAGTCTCGTGGATGGTTTCCAGCGGCGCGCCTGACAATTCCAGCTGGCCGCCCGGCTCCAAGCTTATGTTGGCACCGTCCTTGGTCAGGCCGATGAGGTTATCGCCTTCGGTCAGCGGCGCCCAGCCGTGGCCGTCGCGCAGCCCCTCCAGCACCGCCAGAATGGAGCGCTCACCGGCATAGGGCAGCGGCTTCAGCGTGTCCTTGCAGAAACCGAACTTCTCATGCTCGGTGCCGATGCGCCAGTCTTCCTTGGGCTTGCAGCCATCGGCAAGATACTGGGCAAGCTGCTCGTGACGTTCGATCGGCCCACCGCCGGACTGGGGAATGGACATGCCTGGCACTCCGTCCTGTTAGATCTTTCTTGAAGGGTCAGTCGTGGGCGGAATCGCCGCCGGTGTCAATGCAGGCGCTGATGTTCCGGACGGCTGGCAGCGCGCTCCCAGATCACGACCTGGTGAGGCCCCCGGCGGCGCAACTCTGTGAGCATCCGTTCCGTCTTGAGGCCCGGGAGGGCGGCAAAGACATCAAACAGCGCCTCGTAGCCTTCGGCGTTGACGGGAATTGCCAGCGGCGGCTGGCCGGGCTGCTCCAGCAGCCAGTGCGGCGGTTTGGAAGTGTGGTCAAGCGCCAGCCGCTCCAGTTCCGAGGCTGCCACTGCACCGCCATTGAGCGGGCCGAAATAGGCAATTTGCCCCTCGTCGACCTGCACCACGCCAGGGCCGCCACTGCCGCGCCGGAACCGCATTCGCTGAACGCCGATGACGGCGGCGATCAGACCGGTTGCAACCAGAGCCCAGCCGGTGATTGCGGTAAAGCCGGCCGCGGAATACGCCCATTTCAGCCCCAGCAGGAACATCAGCGCTGCGGCCAGAACCTCGCGCCATTGCCACAGTGTTTCGCGGGCTTCAGGGCGGATGAAACTCATTTGTTTCGCCTCATTAAAACGTTTAGCAAACGGTGCAGCCTGCCTTGCCATCCTTATTTGTTCAGCCAGGACGGCGGATACAATGGCCGCGGACGCCGCAGCACAACTAAAGGTTAACCGGAAATGGTTTCCAGTCTGTGACCAGCGTCACCCGGCTTTCCCTTGCCAGTCCCCCATCGCCTGCTGCCACAGGGTCATCGCCGCCACGGCGGCGGTATCTGCGCGCAGGATGCGGGGTCCGAGGCTGACGACATGGGATTGCGGCAGCGTGTGCAGCCGCTTGCGTTCTGCCTCGGAAAATCCGCCTTCGGGGCCGATCAGAATGGCCCAAGGGGCGCCACTCTGCGTCTCGGCGGCCAATTGCAGCGCATTGCCCACCTCCGCCTCGTCGCAGAACATCAGCTGCCGCTCGGCGGGCCAATGGTCCAGCAGGCGGGAGAGCTTCTGCAGATCCGCCACCTCCGGCACATAAGTGCCGCCGCATTGCTCCGCGGCCTCGACCGCATGGGCCTGCAGCCGGTCCTGACGGATACGTTCGGAATTGGTAAACTCCGTTTGAACCGGCAGGATACGCGCGGCACCCATTTCCGCTGCTTTCTCAACAATAAAATCTGTGCGCGCCTTCTTGATCGGGGCAAACATCAGCCACAGGTCCGGCGGAAGCTGCAACGGTTTGGTCTGCTCCTGGCACACCAGAGTGCCGCTGCGCTTTCCGGCCTCTGCCACCTCGGCCAGCCACTCGCCGTCCTGGCCGTTAAACAGCGCCACAGGGGCGCCCGCCGTCAGACGCATCACTCCGAACAGGTAATGCGCCTGATCACGATCCACGGGAAGTGATTGCCCTGCCCCCAAAGGGTGCTCTACATACAGTCTGATTTTCGCACTCATGGGGTCCTACATATGCAAGGCGAGACACCAGCACCAGAGGGTCAGGTCGCGGATGCGGTCAGGGGAAACTGGGTCGACACCTACGCCCCGGAATGGGCACGCCCCTACCTGCGCCTCAGCCGCGCCGACCGGCCCATCGGCACCTGGCTGCTGCTTATCCCCTGCTGGTGGGGGCTGGCCTTGGCAATCCTCGCGGATCAAAGCCCGCGCTGGAGCGACCTGTGGATTGCCGTCGGCTGCGCCGCTGGCGCCTGGCTGATGCGAGGGGCCGGCTGCACTTGGAATGACATCACCGACCGCAACTTCGACGGCCAAGTGGAACGCACCCGCTCCCGGCCTATCCCCTCCGGCCAAGTCACGGTGAAGGGCGCTCTGGCCTGGATGGGGCTGCAGTGCTTTGTGGGCCTGATAATCCTCTTGACGTTCAACCAAGCCGCTATCGCCATGGGCATCCTGTCGCTCTTGCCAGTGGCGGTCTACCCCTTTGCCAAGCGCTTTACCTGGTGGCCGCAGGTGTTTCTGGGCCTTGCCTTTAACTGGGGCGCCATGCTGGCCTGGGTTGCGCACACCGGTTCCATAGGCTGGCCGCCGGTGCTGCTGTATCTGGCCGGTATTGCCTGGACGCTGTTCTATGACACCATCTATGCGCATCAGGACACCGAAGACGACGCGCTGATCGGGGTAAAATCCACCGCCCGGCTGTTCGGCACGGAAACCCCGATGTGGCTGCGCCGGTTTATCGTGGCCTTTGTCTGCCTGATGGCAATGGCGGTGATTGGCGCGATGCTGGAAAGCGCTTCAATTCTGGCGCTGGTGCTGGCACTCGCAGCCCCTTGGGCAATGGGCTGGCACATGACCTGGCAGCTGCGCGCCTTTGACGCGGACAACAATGCCCGGCTTCTGCAATTGTTCCGGCTGAACCGCGATACCGGCCTGATCCCGCTGATCTTCTTCGCCTTGGCCATGTTCGCATGATTGAACCCCAGCGCCGCGCGCGGTAAGAGCCACTAACTGACCAAGGGAAACTGCCGCCGTATGCGCTTGTCCTCTCTGCTGATCCCAGGCCTGGCCTTTACCGCCGCTGCAGGGCTGAGCCTTGTGGCCGCCGGATTTTCCGTTACTGCGGTGGAACGCAGCACCGAAACCGGGGTGCGGCAGGCGCTGGACCGCGCGGGCTTCACCTGGGCCGAGGTAACTGCAGACGGGCTTCAGGTGCTGCTGGAAGGCACCGCCCCTGACGAGGCAACCCGGTTTTCGGTGATTTCCCTGATCGGCGGCGTGGTAGATGCGGCGCGGATCATCGACGGGATGGAGGTTCCTCCGGCCAAGGGGCTGGCGCCGCCGCGGTTTTCCGCCGAAATCCTGCGAAACGACAGCGGCATCTCCATCATCGGGCTGATACCAGCAGGCTCCGGCCGCGCGGCAATGGTCAAGCAGCTGAACGCGCTCGCTGGCGAAGGCAATGTGGCGGACCTCTTGGAAACCGCCAAATATGCCAAGCCCGATGGCTGGCAGCGCGCCCTGGATTTCGCCGTCGAGGCGCTGAAGCTGCTGCCGCGCGCCAAGATTTCGGTTGAAGCGGGCGAGGTATCCATCACCGCGATTTCCGGCAGTGAAGAGGCCAAGCACCAGCTGGAGGAGCAGCTTGGCCGTCTGGCGCCCCCGGGGTTGCGGCTGGCGATGGACATTGCTGCTCCGCGCCCGGTGATCACGCCCTTCACCCTGCGGTTCCTGCTCAACAAGGATGGCGCCCAGTTTGATGCCTGCTCTGCCGAGAGCGTGGAAAGCCGCAAGCGCATTCTTGATGCCGCCCGCAAGGCAGGGCTGGAAGGAGACGCTGATTGCGTGATCGGCATGGGTGTGCCCTCGCCCAACTGGGCCCGTGCGGCAGAGCTGAGCATCGCCAGCCTTGCCGAATTGGGCGGCGGTTCCGTGACCATTGCCAATGCCGACATCACGCTGGTAGCCGCGGAAGGCACCGCCAGCGGCACTTTCGACCATGTGGTGGGCGAGCTGGAAAGCGCCCTGCCCCGGGTTTTTGCCCTGCACGCCGTTCTGCCGGTTCCCGAAGCCAGCACCACCGCCGGACCGCCAGAATTTACAGCTACCCTCAGCCCCGAAGGCCAGGTGCAGCTGCGCGGACGGCTGAGCGACGCTGCACTGCGTACGGTGGCCGACAGCTATGCCAAGGCGCGCTTTGGCTCCGGGAATGTGCACACCGCCACCCGCATTGTTGCCGATCTTCCCGCTGACTGGCCGGTGCGGGTACTGGCTGGGCTTGAAGCGCTCTCTTATCTGCAGCGCGGATCAGTAACAGTAACGCCGGAAAACCTGGAACTGCGCGGGATGAGCTACCGCAAGGATGCCCTGTCCGAGATCGCACGTTTCCTGTCCGCCAAACTTGGCGAAGCAGAGACCTACGGGCTCGACATCAGCTACGAGGAAGCGCCCGCACCCGCGGACCAGCCGATCCCGCCGGAGCTCTGCGAGGCGCAGCTGGCCGGCGCCCAAGCCGAAGCCAAAATCGCCTTTGAACCCGGTTCCGCCACCATTGCCACCGAAAGCGCAGGCACCATGGACCGGATCGCAGAGGTGCTGAGCCGCTGCGGCCCGGTGCGGCTGGAAATCCAGGGCCATACCGACAGTCAGGGCCGCGAGGTGATGAACCAGAACCTGAGCCAGGCACGGGCGCAATCGGTGCTGAACGAGCTGCGGGCGCGCCGGGTGGTGACCTCCACCTTCGCCGCCAAGGGCTATGGCGAGAGCGAGCCGATCGCAGACAACGGCACCGAAGAAGGCCGCGAGGCCAACCGCCGCATCGAGTTCAAACTGGTACGCCCGGCGGAGCAGGCGGACGCAAATGACGACCAAAGCGGCGAAGCCGCCGATAGCGCAGACGGCGCACAGGAGACACCAGAGGAATGAACAGGACAGAGTTCATCATCACCACCGCGATCATCCTGTTTGCGGCCTTTGCCATGGGGTGGTTTGCCAACTGGCTGGTGCACCGTTTCACCCGGGTGCGCCAGAGCGATGTGGCCGACCTTGACCGGATGAGCCAGGAGCTGCATGAGGCCGAAGAGACGCGCGATCAGGCGATCACTTACCTGCAGCAGCGTGAGGCGGAACTGACCAACCAGCTGACCCAGACCGAGGCAGAACTGCGGGCAGCAATGGAAGGCCTGCGCGAAGCCCGTCGCGAAGCCGAGGAACTGCGCAGCCAGATCCCTCATTGAGCAGCTTGTTGCAGCGGGATACTCCCGCGCCTGCAAAATGCGCTGGCTGTGTCCGCCCCCTTCCAACAGCCTTGGGCCGGGCGGACATCATCCAAAATGATTGAACGCTTGGGGGACTTGACGTCGCCTGGCCTCACCAGCGCTTAAGCGCGTCCTCGTCGGCCTCCTTGGCCGCCACCCAATCCGCGCTTCCGCCCGCGAGGATTTCTTTCTTCCAAAACGGTGCGCGGGATTTCAGGTAATCCATCAGGTACTCAGCTGCCTCAAAGGCATCCTTGCGGTGGCGCGCGGCAGTCGCGACCATCATGATGCGCTCACCAGGGGCCAGGCGGCCATGGCGGTGGATCACCAGCGCATCGG
Organism: Paracoccaceae bacterium; assembly: GCA_013373325.1. Classification (GTDB taxonomy): domain Bacteria; phylum Pseudomonadota; class Alphaproteobacteria; order Rhodobacterales; family Rhodobacteraceae; genus Leisingera. Next base: position 23,617 of record JABXIA010000077.1, on the reverse strand, counting down.
CCAGAGACCAGCGGCTCATGGCTTCCTCCGCAATGGCGGTCAGCGCCGTTTCCGTCATGCCCGGGTAATGCTCAATCTCCATCGCCTGGAGACCGCCTGCATCTGCATCCCGCACCACGCCTGTGAAGGTCACCACCGCGCCTGCGTTTTCAATCCCGGCCGCAAAAGCATCGCTTTCTGCCCCCAGCTCAAACGGGTCTTCCTGAACCGAGATCCGCATCGCCTCAGCCCCCGGTCATCGGCGGGAAGAAGGCGACCTCGCGCACCCCATCCAGAGGGGAGTCAAATTCAGACAGCTCCTGGTCCAGCGCCACCCGCAGCGCCGACAGATCGGCAAAGGCAGCGGCGTAGCGGTCTTCACGCCCGCGCAGCTCCTCAACCAGATCCGCCACCGTGGCGGCCGTCGTTTCCACCCTCTCACGCGGCAGGCCGATACGCTCCCGCACCCAGGCGAAATACAGGACGTCCATCAATGTGCCTCCTTCAGATGCGGCATCGCCTTGCGCAGGTAATCGATCCCGGTGATGGCGGTCAGCGCCGCGGCGATCCACAGCAGCCACAGACCGATGCGGCCGGTCCAGACCATACCGTCGAATTTCCAGCGCAGGCCCATTTCATCGGAAACCTGTCCCGTCATGATCTGTTCGATCAGCGCCTGGTCCATGCCGAAGGAGGACATTACCAGGTAGTGCTCAAAGATCCCCTGCGAGAACAGCGTGGCGATTGCAATCATCTGCGCTGTGGTTTTCCACTTGGCGAGCTTTGTGACCTTCAGCGTTCCAGCAGTGTCCCCCAGGTATTCGCGCAAACCCGACACAAACACCTCGCGGAAAAGGATCACCGTAGCTGGCAGAACCAGCCAAGGCGTCCAGTGCTCAGCGGAGTAACCCACCAGAATCATCAGCGCGATCACCACCATCGCCTTGTCGGCAATCGGGTCCAGCATCGCGCCCATCTTGGTTTCCTGCTTCCAGGCCCGCGCCAGGTAGCCATCGAACCAGTCAGTAACCGCCGCTGTCACAAACAGCAGCAGGGCAAACCAGTCCGCGTAAGGCCGGGTGAAATACAAGAACATCACGGCCAGGCCGGGTGCTGCGACCAGTCGCAGCAGGGTGAGAATATTAGGCAGAGTCCACTTCATGCGGCGCACATTATCCGGCTGTTTCGAAAGAGGAAAGCCGGGTTGATCAAAATTCGGTTTGAGCTTGCACTGCGATACAGCGGCAGCCTGCAGCAATCAGGTCCGTATGCACGCAGGACATGTTCACCTTATCCTACAGAGGTATCCAGCAACGCCCCCTTCTTTTCACCGTGATGGCTTGAGTGGTCAAACTTCCGGTGCACCTCGTTCAGCCGGTCCCGGTCGACAAAGATATGGTTGTTGATTTCCCGCATCAGGTCTTCCCTTGCCATCTTCAGAGCATCTGCTTCCGTGTCAGCAAGCCCCTTGCCTTTCAGCTTGTTGAGTTCCTTGGCGATCTTGTCGCATTCCTTCTTGGCCTTGTCCAAGTGCTGCGCCTCATGCGCCAGGCAGCACGCATAAAAGCGGTACCATTCGATCAGTGCCCGCGGCGACAGCCCGCTGACAGAGCGTTTCGGGCATTTGACCGTCGTGTGCAGGATCAGTTTCAGCGCCGAGACCTTGGCCGTTACCTCGAACCAGCCGGTTTTCTTGTCAATTTTGGGTTTGCCATCGGCCACGTATTTTCCCTTGGCGGTCAGGCATTCCAGTTCCGTGGTGGTCAGAAAAGCCACCTTCTTGTTGTCGTTCGGGTCTTTCGGCCCGCTCTTCTTGATGCTTTTGGCGATGTCCGGCAGCGTTTTTCCAGACACCGAATAGGTGTCATAGACAACAGTTTTCACGGTTAGTGAGACAGGCATAATTCCTCCGGGCAGTTAAGGGCTGCCCTTCAGAGATAACACGATTGCCCCCTCAGCCCAAAATAAGCGGCCTAACCCTGCGCGTGGAAGTGGTCATAAATGCGTTCGGCCAATGCTTCGGATATGCCATCCACGGCCTTGAGGTCAGCCAGATTGGCGCGGCTGACAGCCTTGGCACTGCCGAAATGCGCCAGCAGCGCCCTCTTGCGCGAGGCTCCGACGCCCGGCACCTCATCTAATGGTGTCGCACTGACGGTCTTCGCGCGTTTGGCGCGGTGGGTGCCGATCGCAAACCGGTGCGCCTCGTCCCGCATCCGCTGGATGAAATAAAGCACCGGATCATTGCGCTGCAGCGCAAAGACGCTCTCGCCGGGGCGGTAGAACTCTTCCTTGCCGTGGTCGCGGTCCACGCCCTTGGCAACGCCGACCATGGGGATGTCCTGCACCCCGTGCGCTTCCATGATCTCTGCCACGGCAAAGACCTGCCCGGCGCCTCCGTCGATCAGAAGCAAGTCCGGCCACAGACCTTTTGCCCGGTCCGGATCCTCCTTCAGCAAGCGTGAGAAACGGCGGTTCAGCACCTCTTTCATCATGCCGAAGTCATCGCCGGGGACCAGGTCGTCGCCCCTGATATTGAACTTGCGGTAGGCGTTTTTCATGAAACCTTCCGGCCCCATCACGATCATGCCGCCCACCGCATTGGTGCCCTGGATGTGCGAGTTGTCGTAGACCTCGATCCGTTGCGGCGGGCCGTCCAGCCCAAAGGCTTCGGCCAGCCCGCGCAGGAGCTTCGCCTGGGTGGCGCTTTCGGCCATGCGACGGGCCAGGCTCTCGCGTGCGTTGCGCACGGCAAAGGCCACCAGCTCAGTCTTTTCACCGCGCTGAGGCACCATCAGTTCGACCTTTCGCTCAGCCTTCTCGCTGAGTGCAGCCTCCATCAGGTCGGCATTTTCGATGCCGTCGGACAGGATCAGCTGCCGCGGCGGCTCCTTGTTGCTGTAAAACTGGCCCAGGAAGGCCTCCATGACCTCTGCCGGGCTGTTGTCCGCATCGACCCGGGGGTAGAAATCCTGGTTTCCCCAGTTCTGGTTGGCACGGATGAAGAAAACCTGCACGCAGGCTTGGCCGCCATCCATGTGCAGACCGATCACATCCGCCTCCGCCACCCCGCGCGGGTTGATGCCTTGCGTGGTTTGCACCTGGGTCAGAGCCTTGATCCGGTCGCGCAGCGCCGCCGCGCGCTCGAATTCCATTGCCTCCGAGGCCGCCATCATCTGCTCTGCAAGCTCCTCCTGGATCTTGGTGGAGCGGCCGGACAGGAAACGTTCGGCGTCGCGCACACTAGCCGCATAGTCCTCCTCACTGATCAGCCCGGTGCAGGGCGCGGTGCAGCGCTTGATCTGATACTGCAGGCAGGGGCGTGTGCGGGTTTCGAACATGGAATCCGAGCAATTGCGCAGCAGGAACGCCTTCTGCAGCTGGTTCAGGGTCCGGTTCACCGCACCGGCGCTGGCGAACGGGCCGAAGTAGCTGCCCTTCTGCTTGCGTGCGCCGCGATGCTTCTTGATCTGCGGAAAAGCGTGATCCTTGGCGACAATAATGTTCGGAAAGCTTTTGTCATCACGCAGCAGCACATTGTACTTGGGCTTCAGCTGCTTGATCAGGTTCTGCTCCAAGAGCAGCGCCTCGGTTTCCGTCCGGGTGGTCAGGAACATCATCGAGGCGGTGAGCGCAATCATCCGCTCAATCCGCGGGCTGTTACCGGGCCGGGTATAATTCGACACCCGCGCCCTGAGATTGCGCGCCTTGCCAACGTAGAGAACCCGGCTGTCCGCATCCAGCATCCGGTAAACCCCAGGCGATGCGTCCAGAGTTTTCACATAATCCTGGATCACTGCATAGCCGGTTCGGACAGGCGAATCCGGGGCTGTTTCGGAAGGCTGGTCAGTCATGCACCCAGACATATGATTCCCTGCTCTTGGCTGCAATGTTTACCCGTCAGGATCAAGAGCGGGGAAATCCACGGAAGCTGTGGATAACTACGAAGATATCTTTGGGCTATCCCGGCTTTTCTCTTATTTCAGAGAGGTTTTGGACGGATGCTTAAATTTTAGGCACTCTGTTAAAGTGCTGATTTAAAGCAAAACTTTTCACGCCTGCTGTCAAGGTTTTGAAAAGAAAGGCACTTTTGTAACGCTTCCGTGACGGCACGCGAGACGGTGCAAAACTTGCAGCGAAAGGGACGGTTTTATCCCTGTTTGCGTCACTCCAGGCCGTCGCTGTCGGGAGTCTGCCAGCCCAGGTGCTGGCCGCCGTCGACGCAGATCATCTGGCCCGTCACCGCCTTTGCCTGCAGCAGATAGCTAAGAGCTGCGGTGACATCCCCCGCATCTGCGCCGCGCTGCAAAATAGTGGCTTTGCGCTGGCGGTTGAATTGCTCTGTGCTCTGCCGCGGCCCTTGCAGGGTTGGACCTGGACCGATGGCGTTGACGCGGATCCTAGGTGCCAGCGCCTGCGCCGCCGTCTGCGTCAATGCCCATAGCGCTGATTTGGCCAGTGTGTAGCTCATGAAGTCAGGCGTCAGTTTACGCACCCGCTGGTCGATCATGTTGACCGCCAGCCCCCATGCCCGAGGCTCACCGCCTGCATCGATCTCCACCGGGACCTCTTGCGCAGCCATGGCCTGCAGCAGCACGAACGGCGCCCGCAGATTGCTGTCCAGATGCCGGTCCCAGCTGCTCCGGGTGGCTGTCGCAAGCGTATCATGCTCAAACACAGACGCATTGTTGACCAAGCAATCAATGGCACCGCCTAGGCTACCAGCTGCGCGCGGAAGCAGAGCCAGGGCCTGATCTTCCTGCAGCAGGTCTGCTTGTACTGCTGCGGCCTGCCGGCCCATGCCGCGGATCTGCGCCGCAGTCGCCTCTGCCTCAGTTGCAGAAGACGCATAGTGGACAGCCACGTCATACCCTTGTGCCGCAAGCTCCAAAGCCATGGCGCGCCCCAGCCGCCTGCCCGCTCCGGTCACCAATGCCCGCATCTGCACCTCCCCGCTGCTGCCCTGGAAACAGAGTTAGAACAGGACGAATAGATAGGCCAGATAAAGCGCCGTCAGAATGACACCCCAGATGCGGGTGATGTCCTGCTTGAAGAAGACAAAGGGGATCAGCAGCAAAGAGGCGGCCAGCATCACCCACAGGTCGAACTGCAGGAACTCCGGATCCACGCTGATCGGGCCGATGAACGTAGCGATACCGATGATGGCCAGCAGGTTGAACATGTTGGAACCGATCACATTGCCCAGCGCCACATCGGCCTGACGGCGCAGTGCCGCCATTACAGTGGTGGCCAGTTCAGGCAGTGAGGTTCCAATCGCAACAAGTGTCAGGCCAATAACCGGCTCACTGACACCGTAGAGACGAGCAATGACAGTGGCATTGTCCACCAGCAGATCGGCCCCCAACGGCAGACCGATCAGGCCCAGCAACAGGTAGACACCGACCCGCCAGTACGGCATGTCCGGATCTGCCTCTTCAATCTCTTCCAGATCTGAATCCGCGGCGCAGTCATTGCCGTTGCGGCGATGGTTGCGGGCGTCCCGGAAGGCAACCCCCAGAACTCCGGCCAACGCCGCCAGCAGAATCAGGCCCGACCAAAGCGTGAAGGTACCGCTGAAGGCGAGGCCGATGAACAGCACTGAGGCCCCCAGCATAAATATGTAATTCCTGCGGGTGCTGCATTCACTGGTGTGCAAGGCCCGCATCAGGGCCGGTATGCCCAGCACCAGTAGGATATTGGCCGTGTTCGAACCGACGACATTGCCCATTGCGATGCCATCGGCGCCCTCATGCACGGCGCTGATCGCGATCAGCAGTTCCGGCGCAGAGGTGCCAAAGGCGACGATCGTCAGGCTGACGATCAGCGCAGGCACCCCAAGCCGCAAGCTGAGGTTCACCGCGCCACGCACCAGCGCGTCCCCCGCCAGCAGCAGGATAACCAGCCCAAGCGCCGAATACAGCCATGGCATCATTTGCCACGATCTCCTTTTCTGCAGGCGCACGGCCCCTTGCCGATCTTGAAGCGGCCACAGGACGGGCAGCGCCTGGAATTGATTTGCTTCTGACCGGGAAACCGCAGCTTGCCGAACATCGCAAGCACAGCCATCACCACCAGAAAGATTGCAACGATCTTGAACAGCACGTCAGAGACCGAAACGCGCGTATTCGGCGCGCTCCTCGATCCCGGCCAGCGCATCGTGCGCGACCTGCATGCCAAAGCGGCTCAGCAGCGGTTTCTTTAGACCATAGCGGCGGAAGCGGACTTTCTCGCCGTAACGTTCCTGCATCTTGGGCTTCAGATGGCCGATACCGTCGATCAGGCCCAGTTCTTCTGCCCTGCGCGCCAGCCAGATTTCGCCGGTGAACAGGTTCTCCTCACTATGCAGCCTTGAGCCGCGGCGCTCGGTGACGTGGTCGATGAAGTTGGCATGGATATCGTTCAGGATGACCTTAAGGCGCTTCACATCCTCCGGGTTTTCCGGGCGGAACGGATCCAGCATCGATTTGCTGTCGCCTGCGGTATAGACGCGCCGTTCCACGCCTTGGCGCGCCAGCAGCACATGGGCGCCAAAACCCGCTGAGATCACCCCGACCGAGCCGAGAACCGAGCTGGCATCGGCCCAAATCTCATCCGCAGCCGCCGCCAGCCAATAGCCGCCCGACGCTGCCACATCCTCGACAAATGCATAAACCGGCACATCCAGTTCTTCTGACAGCCGCCGGATGCGGGCGCCGATCAGCGAACTTTGCACCGGCGAACCGCCAGGCGAGTTGATCTCCAGCGCAACAGCGGCGGGTTTACCCTTGCGGAAGGCACGCTCCAGCACCGGCGCCAACGCGGCGTCGCTCAGGGAGCCGCGCCCGGGCATACCGATGGCACCATTCAGGCGCACCACTGCCACCAGCGGCTGTCTCTTCAGGAAAGGCAGGCGAAATCTCATGGCGCCGATGTAGAGGGCCGCCCGGGGTGAAACAAGGTGCGCGGACTTGGGAATTTCCTCGAAATGCAAAAACCGCACAGCCGCGGGCATAAATGCAACGCCGTTTTGTGCCAGCAAAATAGCTCCCCAGCCTTCTTGCAATTCAGGACAGCCGCTTTCGGCGGCCGCCTTGAAAGAGAGCCTGGCGCGGGTCAAGCCCGGATGCGCCAGCCTGTCTTGAAGATCCACCAGATGACGCCAACGCAAGCCAGTGTGAACCCGCCAATTGCGCACAGGCTGAGCAGCACTGGCACATCAGCCTGACCAAAGAAGGCCCAGCGGAAACCCGACACCAGATAAACCACCGGGTTGAACAGGGTAATCGTCTGCCAGACCGGGGGCAGCATGGAGATCGAATAGAAGGATCCGCCCAGGAACACCAGTGGCGTCACCACCAATAGCGGCACCAGCTGCAGCTGCTCGAAATTCCCGGCCCAGATGCCGATGATGAAGCCCATCAAGGAGAAGCTGAGACAGGTCAGCACCAGAAACGCCACCATCGCCAGTGGATGCTGGACAGAAAGGTCCACGAACAGCGAAGCCGTGCACAGGATCACCGTGCCAATGAACAGGGATTTGGTCGCCGCCGCGCCGACAAACCCCGCGACCACTTCCAGGAAATTGATCGGCGCCGACAGGATTTCGTAGATATTGCCGATGAATTTCGGGAAGTAGATCCCGAAGGACGCATTGGAAATGCTCTGGGTGATCACCGACAACATCACCAGCCCCGGCACGATGAACGCGCCGTATTCGACCCCGTCAACTTCCTGGATGCGGCTGCCGATTGCGCTTCCGAAAACCACGAAGTAAAGCGACGTGGACAAGACAGGCGAGATAAAGCTTTGCAGGAAGGTGCGCCAGAACCGCGCCATTTCCGCCTTGTAGATGGTGGCAACTGCGGTCCAGTTCATGCTGCGCCTCCTGCGGCTGCGCCTTTCGAGACCAGCCCGCCGGAGACCAGGCCGACAAAGATATCCTCTAGGCTGGATTCCCGCGTCTGCACATCCGCCAGCACCAGTCCGGCCTGGGCTACATCATTCAGCAAGGTGGTGATACCGGTCCGCTCAGCCCGGGCGTCATAAGTGTAAAGCAGCGCCCCGCCGCCATTGACGATTTGCAGATTATGCTGCGACAGCGTCTCAGGGATTGCCTCGACCGGCGCGGCCAGTTGCACCTCCAGCTGCTTTTGCCCCATTCGGGCCATCAGTTGTTCCTTCTCCTCGACCAGCAGCAGCTCACCGCCGGTGATGACACCGACCCGGTCGGCAATTGCCTCAGCCTCCTCGATGTAGTGGGTTGTCAGGATGATAGTGACGCCGTCCGCCTTCAGTTCCCGGACGATCTCCCACATGTCCTTGCGCAGTTCGACGTCTACGCCCGCCGTCGGCTCATCCAGGAACAGGATGCGCGGCTCATGCGCCAGGGCCTTGGCAATCAGCACCCGCCGTTTCATTCCGCCGGACAGATCCATGATCCTGCTGTCCCGCTTGTCCCACAGCGACAGCTTGCGCAAGACCTCCTCCACCAGCGACGGATCGGCGGGTTTACCGAACAGGCCCCGGGAAAAGGAAACCGTATCCAGAACCTTAGTGAAAGGCTCCAGGGTGATTTCCTGCGGCACCAGCCCGATCAGGGCACGCGCATGCCGGAACTGGCTGACGTTGTCGAACCCGCCAACGCTGACGCTGCCGGACGTAGCTGTGGTAATGCCGCAGATGGTTGAAATCAGCGTGGTCTTGCCTGCACCGTTAGGGCCGAGCAGCGCCAGAATTTCCCCTTCTGCTATTTCCAGCGAGACGCCTTTCAGCGCCTGAAAACCGCCATCGTATGTTTTACGCAGATCGCGGATGGACAGGATTGCCGCCATAGTGCCTCCGGGGTGGTCTCAAATCCCGGCCACCCTAGCGGCGGTTTGCCGCGCCTGCCAGCCCTGCGCGGAGGATCAAGCCGCAGAATGGCATGTGCGCCAGCGCAGGGATCAGCCGCGGCCTGTCACCTTGCTGAACCAGCCTTTCTTTTCTCCGCCATCATCCGGTTCATCGCCGTCAAGGCCTTCTGCCTCCGGCGCCAAATGCGATTGAAGGTTGGCAAAGAACTGATCCGCCATTTTTTTGGCAAAGCCGTCGATGATCCGGCTGCCCAACTGCGCCAGCTTGCCGCCGACCTTGGCTTCAACGTCATAAGACAGCAGCGTGCCGGTTTCAGACGGCACCAAAGTCACCACAGCCCCGCCTTTGGCAAAACCAGCCGCACCGCCCTTGCCCTCACCGGAAATGGTCAGCTTTTCGCCCTCAATCAGATCCGACAGATTAACTTGCCCTTTGAAGGTGGCTTTGACCGGGCCAACCTTCTGGGTGACCGTGGCCTCGAAACCGTCCTCCGGCGTGCCGGTCACCTCCTGCGCGCCGGGCACGCAGGCCTTCAGCACTTCCGGAGACAGCAGCGCTGCATAAACAGTTGCCGGATCGGCGGCGATCTCTTTCTGGTCACTCATCTGCATGTGCTGGGCCTCCCTGGCGCTCTGTTGCGGCTCCTATCAGACCTAGCCGCCCCGTCCCGCCCTGCCAAGCCCACGGCTGCTTGCCTGGCCGTCTTTGGCAATCCGCCGGACAATTTTATCTTGACGTCAAGATTTAGTGACATATATCTCGATCTCAAGACAAATAGGAGAAAGTCATGAAAGTCATTCTTTTTGGCGCCACCGGCGACGTTGGCCGCGCTGCATTAAAGGCCGCCGTCTTCCGTGGACATCACGTCACCGCCGTTGCGCGCAGGCCGCAGGCCCTCGGTGACATCAGCACAAATGTCACACCGCTGCCGCTGGATCTGCTGCAACAGCCGGACGCCGCGGCGGAGGCGGCCAGAGGGCACGATCTGGTGATCAGCGCTCTGCGCCCGCCGGCCGGCCGAGAAGAGGATCTGGTACCGCTGACCCGCGTTGCGCTATCGGCTGCGCGGCGGGCGGGCATTCCCGTGCTGGTGACCGGCGGCGCCGCAACGCTGAAACTGGCAGACGGCAGCGGCCACACAGTGCTGAGCGCACCGGGCTTCCTGCCTGACGGTGTCCGCCCGATTGCCGAGGCCTGCGCGGCGCAGGACGCCTTGCTGGACGAGGAAACAGAGGCGCAGTGGACCTGCCTGCGGCCGCCCGCAATTCTGTCAGAGGGGCCGCTAACCGGCAGCTACCGCTTTGGCTCCGACACGCTGGTCACTGATGTTGAAGGCAACTCTCAGATTTCCTTCGCAGATTTTGGTGCAGCATTGCTGGACCTGACCGAATCACCGCGCTGCGGCCAGAAGCTGACCGTCGCCTGGGGCGCTCCCGCCCCTGCCCTGGCGGCCGGCTGACGCCGGACCTTGGGCCGCGTTGGGCCTGGCAGCGCGCAATGCGCGCTGCAGCGGCTTCTCTTCAGGCTTGCGCTCAATCACACGTTGGCCCAAGGCTTCGCCTAATAACCGGGTCAACCGCAAAACTACTCCTCAGTAGGGCAGCCCCACATAATTCTCAGCCAGCGAGACCTGTGCCGCATCTGAGGAAAACAAGTAGTCCAGTTCCGCCCTCTGCAGCCGCAGGTCTGTTTCCGATCCCTCCGGCGCCCGGTGCAGAAGGTTGGTCATCCACCAGCTGAACCGCTCCGCCTTCCAGACCCGCGCCAGCGCCTTTTCTGAATAGGCATCCAGCCCCGCACTGTCCCCTTTGAGGTAGTGATCCATGAAGCCATGGTAGAGATAGTGGATATCTGAAGCCGCCAGGTTCAGCCCCTTGGCACCGGTGGGCGGCACGATATGCGCCGCGTCGCCTGCCAGGAACAGATTGCCATAGCGCATCGGCTCGGCCACGAAGCTGCGCAGCGGCGCGATGGACTTCTCGACCGACGGGCCGGTTTGCAAGCCTGCAGCCACATCCTGCGGCAACCGCCGTTTCAGCTCCCCCCAGAACGCCGCATCGCTCCAATCCTCTACGCGGTCGGTCAGCGGCACCTGGATGTAATAGCGGCTGAGCACCCGGCTGCGCAGTGAACACAGGGCAAAACCGCGCTCATGCCGGGCATAGATAAGCTCTTCCGCCACCGGCGGCGTCTCTGACAGAACGCCAAGCCAGCCAAAGGGATAGACCTTCTCATACTCCTTCAGCACATCGGACGGGATGGACTTGCGGCTGACCCCGTGGAACCCGTCGGCGCCCACAATGAAGTGGCACTCGGCCCGCTGGGCCTCTCCACCCTGCTCCCAAGTGACAAAGGGACGCGCTTCGGTCAGCGCCTGCGGCTGCACATTGTGCGCCTCGTGAATAATCGCCCCGCCCATCGCATCCCGCGCTTCATAGAGATCACGGGTCACCTCGGTCTGGCCGTAGACCATCACCGTCTCGCCGCCGGTGCGGCCTGCCAGGTCGATTCGGTCCAGCCGGCCCTGATGGGCGATGTGGAACCCCTCATGGATCTCACCCTCGCAGTCCATGCGTGCGCCGCAGCCCGCCTCGCGCATCAGGTTGACGAAACCATGCTCCAGCACACCTGCCCGGATGCGGCCCAGCACATGCTCCCGGGCATGCTTCTCCAGCACGATCGAGCCGATCCCCTTGCGGTGCAAGAGCTGCGACAGCAGAAGGCCCGAAGGCCCGCCGCCGATGATGACAACCTGCGTCTGATGCGTGGACATGCGCGTTTCCCTGATCGTTTACTGTATTCGTGCTCTGGAGATTATGCGCTGGCCGCAGGTTTTTGCGAATGGACCAAGCGCGCCGAAACTTGTATTTTTCGCACATGAAACGCTCAACCCGCATCGACAGCTACAACCTGTTCGGCGAGACCGCCGAACTGGCCGATGTGCTGCATGTGGAGACGGTCCGCGCCCGCTCAGAGCTGCACGATTGGGAATTGCGACCCCATCGGCACGCCAGGCTGCATCAGGTTTTGGTACTGACCAGCGGGGGCGGAGCGGCTGAACTTGACGGAAACGGACATCGCCTCAACCCGCCCTGCATGATCAATGTTCCCCGCGGCGTGGTGCATGGTTTCCGGTTTGGCAAAGGCACAACCGGCTGGGTCATGACTCTTGCCTCCGACTTCCTAGATCAGAACCTGATCCCGGGCGAAGGGGTGCGCGCGATGCTGGATCTGCCCGCCGTTCTGCTGCTGCCCGAAGGCCTTCGGGATCTGGCAGAGCAGCTTTTCAGCGAATACGGCCGCCGGGGTTTTGGCCGCGCGCAGATGCTGCGCGGACTGGCGCTTTCCATGACTTCGGCCGCCGCGCGCGCCATTGCCGCCGATCAGGACGCCGCTTCGCAATCCTCTGCCAGCCCGTTGTTCGCCCGCTTCGAAGCGCTGGTCGAGCGCGACTTCCGCCTGCGCCGCCCGCTGGCGGAATACGCGGATGAGCTGGCGGTGTCGCCGACTCATCTGAACCGGGTCGCTCAGCAGGCGACCGGGCAGGCTGCCTCGGCGCTGGTCAATGCCCGCGTCCTGCGCGAGGCGCGCCGGCTGCTGATCTACACCAACCTGACCGCGGCGCAGATCGCCTATGAGCTGGGGTTCAATGATCCGGCCCATTTCAGCCGGGTCTTTGCCAAGGGGACCGGAATGCCGCCACGGAAATTCCGCCAGCAGCTTGCCGGAACCGTCTGAGCCGCCGCAGACTGGTCCGGAGCAAACACGGCAACAAGGGGCGCCATATGCTGCAAGGGATCCGCATTCTGGAAGTCGAAGGCCTGGGCCCCGGCCCCTTTGCCGCGATGACGCTGGCCGACCTCGGGGCGGAGGTGATCTGCGTGCACCGGCCGTACACCCCCCGTACACCGGCCCGTGCACCGGGGATGCCTGAAGCCTCGCTTCTGGACCGGGGCAAGCGGTCAATCACGCTGGACCTGAAGGACCACAACGACGCTGGGACCTTCCTGAAACTTGCACAAACCGCACATGGCCTGATCGAAGGGTTCCGCCCAGGCGTGATGGAGCGGCTGGGCCTGGGACCGGAGCAATGCCATGCGGTGAACCCGGGCCTGGTGTACGGCCGCATGACCGGCTGGGGCCAGGACAGCCCGCTGGCCCATGCGGCTGGGCATGACCTCAACTACATCTCATTGTCGGGTGCGTTGTGGTATGCCTCCGCCCCAGGCGATGCGCCGCTGACACCCGCAACGCTGGTCGGTGATATCGGCGGCGGCGCGATGTATCTGGTGGCGGGCATGCTGGCAGGCCTTCTAAAGGCGAAATCCACCGGCGAGGGCTGCGTGGTGGATGCCGCGATCTATGACGGATCGGCCCATATGATGAACCTCCTGATGAGCATCCGGCAGGCTGGGAACTTTGGCGTCACACGTGGAGCAAACCTGCTAGACGGGCCGCATTGGAGCCGTACCTATGCCTGCGCAGGTGGCGGCTATGTCTCTGTCCAATGCTTGGAGCCGAAGTTTTATGCGCAGTTTCTGGAGAAACTTGGGCTGTCAGAGGATCCGGAGTTTCAGCGGCAGTTCGACAAGGCGCTTTGGCCTGCACTCACTGGCCGCCTTGCCGGGATCTTTGCCGGCCAGCCGCGCGATCACTGGGCGTCATTGTTCGAGGGGAGCGATGCCTGCGTGGCGCCGGTGCTGAACCCGGAGGAGGCAATGGCGCATCCAATGAATGCGCGCTGCGCCTGGATAGAGGCAGAAGGCGTCTTACAAGCCGCCCCTGCCCCGCGGTTCTCAGGGCAGCCGGAGTGGACGCCGCCGGAGATCCCCCGGCGCGGCCAGCACACGGAAGACATCATGGCAGAACTGAACCAGAAGTAGGATCAGTCCTCTTTCTTGGTTTTTTCCGCCGCGGCCTTCATCCGCTTGAGCAGTTCGGTCTTATCCGCCTGCTTGCCAAAAGGGTTCTTTTTGGTGCCCTTGGCATTATGTTCCGCGTGGCGGGGCTTGTTGCTGCCCATGCGGGCGCCGCCCATTCTGCTGTAGTCCATCGTAAGACCTCTGAATGTATCCGAAGATGCGGCTATTGCCGCATCTTTCAGGCTAACACAAGATCAGCCGTTTCGGACCGTGTCGATCATCAGTTGCACGTTGTCCGGGTTTGCATCCGGCGTGATGCCGTGGCCCAAGTTGAAGATATGCGGGCCGTTTCTGAACGCCTCGACAATGCGGCGGGTGTCATCGACCAGCTCCTGCCCGCCGGTTACCATGTGGCGGGAGGCCAGGTTGCCCTGCACGCAGCCGTCCACCTGCACATTGGCAGCCGCCCAGACCGGGTCAACGGAGTTGTCCAGCGCCACACAATCCACACCGGTCGCCTTTGCAAAGCCGACGTATTTCTCACCCGCCTCGCGCGGGAAACCGATGACGGGGATGCCCGGGTGGCGCTCCTTCAGCGCTGCGGTGATCTGGCGGCAGGGTTCCAGCGCGTATTTCTGGAACGCTTCGCCCTTCAGCGAGCCGGCCCAGCTGTCGAAGATCTTGACGACTTCGGCGCCGGCCTCGATCTGCTTGGAAAGATAGTCGATGGTGGCCTCGGTGATCCGCGCCAGCAGCGCCTCGAACAGGGCGGTGTTTTCTTCTCGCAGGGCATGGGCAGGCCCCTGATCCGGGGTGCCGCGGCCTGCAATCATATAGGTGGCCACCGTCCAGGGCGCGCCGGCGAAACCGATCAGCGTGGTCTCCGGCGGCAGCTCGCGCGACAGGATGCGGACGGTTTCGTAGATCGGGTTCAGCGTCTCGTGGATATCGGATGCCGGGCCCAGCTTGGCGAAGTCGGCCTCGGTGGTGATGGTCGACAGCCGCGGGCCTTCGCCGGTCACAAACCAAAGGTCAGCGCCCAGCGACTGCGGGATCAGCAGGATATCGGCAAACAGGATCGCAGCGTCAAAGCCATAGCGGCGGATCGGCTGCAGGGTGACCTCGGCGGCCAGCTCGGAGTTGTAGCACAGCGACAGGAAATCCCCGGCCTGGGCGCGGGTGGCGCGGTATTCCGGCAGGTAGCGGCCCGCCTGGCGCATCATCCAGATCGGCGGCACATCCTGTTTTTCACCCGCCAATGCGCGCAGCAGCTTCTTTTGTCCGGCCATTGTCATCCTCGCTCTCATTCGCCCGTATGGATCCTGCTCTGAGGTCACGCCTGAGGGGCGGAATGTCAAGAGCAGGGGCGATGTGCCGCGCCCCGCGCGGTTGCGCCTTGTCCTATGTCAAAGCCCGCGCAAGGTCCCCGTGGGAGATGCGCAAAAACCGGTTTCCACCGGGGCGCAAACTGATTTAAGGCTTCTTTCTATGACACTGACCCTGCCCTCCCCCGCTTCGCCCCTGAAAATCGGCACCCGCGGATCGCCGCTGGCGCTGGCCCAGGCGTATGAGACCCGCGCGCGCCTTGCCGCTGCTTTTAATCTGCCGCTGGAGGTGTTTGAAATCGTGGTGATCAAAACCACCGGCGACAATCAGGCGCTGATCGCCGCGGACAAGCCGCTGAAGGAATTGGGCGGCAAGGGCCTGTTCACCAAGGAGATCGAAGAGGACCTGCTGTCGGGTGCGATCGACATTGCGGTGCATTCGATGAAGGACATGCCGGTGCTGCAGCCGGAGGGGCTGGCGCTGGATACCTACTTGCCGCGCGAGGACGCGCGGGATGCGTTTATTTCACCGTCGCTGACATCGCTGCATGATCTGGCCGAGGGCGCGGTGGTCGGCACCTCCTCGCTGCGCCGCCGGGCGCAGCTGCTCAATCGCCGCCCGGACCTGAAGGTGGTGGAGTTCCGCGGCAACGTTCAGACCCGCCTGCGCAAACTCTCCGAGGGCGTCGCCGAGTGCACCTTCCTGGCAATGGCCGGCCTCAACCGTCTGGCAATGGACGATGTGCCCGCCACGGCAATTGAAACCTCTGACATGCTGCCCGCGGTGGCGCAGGGCGCGATCGGCATCGAGCGGCGCGCTGGTGACAGCCGCGCAGCCGGCATGCTGGCGGCGATCCATGACCATGAGACCGGCAAGCGGCTGGCGGCGGAGCGCGCCTTCCTGGCCGCGCTCGACGGCTCCTGCGAGACGCCGATTGCGGGGCTTGCTGAACTGGACGGCACCACTCTGCGCCTGCGCGGCGAGGTGCTGCGCCCGGATGGCTCGGAAGCGATCAGCGATGACCAGACCTGCCCGGTCGAAGACGGCGCGCAGCTGGGCCGGGAGATGGCGGCCAAGCTGCTGGAGAAGGCCGGTAAAGGCTTCTTTGGTTGGAGAGCCTGAGCGAGGCTCTGCCTCGCGCTCCGGGATAATTAAGGCCAGATGAAATAAGGATCCATTCTTCATCTGGCTGAAAATATCCTGGGGGTGAGCGCCGATGGCGCGAGGGGGCAATGCCCCCTGGTTGGCTTTAGATCTGCCCGGACCACCTCAGCCAGCTTTCCGGGCTGCCGCGGAAGGTGTTGAGATCGACGTCGCCCGCCACCCCTGGCACCTCACCGGTGCCGGAATACTGCCAGAAGCTCCAAGCCTTGCCCGGGTAGACCTTTTGCGGGTGGCCCGCGACGGAGCGCAGCCAGAATTCGGTGCCGCTGAGCCGCCCGATGCCAGTGTCGCGGTAGAAATCCACTGTCGTATAGATCACCGGGCGCTTGCCGTAGTGCCGTTCCAGGATGTTCAGGAACTTGCGCGCCTCGGCCCGGACCGTGGCACCGTCAGGCCGCGTGCGGCAGGTGCGGGAGCGGTGGTTCCATTCCATGTCTAGCACCGGCGGCAGCGCGTTTGCGTCCTTTGGCACGTTGCGGATGAACCAGCGCGCCTGCTCTGCCGCCGGCCGGCAGAAATAGTAATAGTGATAGGCGCCGCGTTTCATGCCAGCCGCGCGGGCACCACGCCAGTTGTCGCGGAACTTGGCATCAATGTGGTCGCCGCCTTCGGTTGCCTTGATATAGGCAAAGGACACGCCGGAGCGGCGCACCGTGCGCCAGTCTATGGCACCCTGATAGCGCGAGACGTCAATACCGTGCACCGGGTAGGACCAGGGTTTGCGCCCGTCCCAGTTATGCGGGTCGCGGTCGCCGAAGCGGGGATAGGTGGACAGCCCGGCCAGCCGCGCATTGGCGGGTTCGGTGCGGGTGACCGCCGTCGCGCCGGCATCCCTTTCCGGCGGCCCGCCGCATCCTGCAGCCAACGCCAGTGCCAATGCCCCAAGAACCAGTCTGCGCATGTGATGTGCTCCCTGCCTCGCTTCGTTACAACTGCTCTTTTCTTTGCCTGTTGAGTTTCATCTTAGCGCAGGGCAGCGCAAAGTCGCGCCCCAAAGGGCGCAGATCAGCGTAAATCCGCCGCAAGAAAAAACGCGCCGCTTTGGGGCGGCGCGCTGCTGTTTCAGAAAGGTCGGGTCAGACCCATTTGGCCAGGGGCGGCAGGCTCATCAGCACCGCATTTGCATCATGGCCGGTTTCCAGCCCGAACTTGGTGCCGCGGTCGTAGACCAGATTGTATTCCGCATAGAGGCCGCGGTGGATCAGTTGGGCGTCCTTGTCGGCCTCGGAGTAGTCCTGCACCCGGCGCTTTTCGACCAGCGGCACGAAGGCCGGCAGGAAAGCGCGGCCGATGTCCCGGGTCAGGGCAAAATCCGCGACCCAATCGCCGGAGCTCTGGTCGTCCATGAAGATGCCGCCAACCCCGCGGGCGCGCTTGCGGTGGGGGATGTAGAAATACTCATCCGCCCATTCCTTGAGCCGCGGATAATGCTCTGCCCCATGGGGATCCAGATGCAGTTTCTGCGTTTCATGAAAATGCGCGGTGTCTTCTGCGTATTCGATGCAGGGATTGAGATCCGAGCCGCCACCGAACCACCAGGCGTGCGGGGTCCAGAACATCCGGGTGTTCATGTGCACGGCGGGCACATGCGGGTTGCGCATATGGGCAACCAGCGAAATGCCGGAGGCCCAAAAGCGCGGATCATCCTTCATCCCGGGAATGCCCTTGCGCGCCGCCATCGCGGCCTGCGCGCGTTCGCCCAGGGTGCCGTAGACCTCTGAAATGTTGACGCCAACCTTCTCGAAAACCCGGCCGCCGCGCATCACGCTCATCAGTCCGCCGCCCGCATCGGAACCGTCGTCCGAGGTGCGCTTGGTTTCGGTCACGTCAAACCGGCCCGGGTTCATTTCCGCAAACGGACCCTCGGCATGGCTGTCCTCCAGCGCCTCAAAGGCCGCAACGATCTGGTCGCGCAATTCCCGGAACCAGGCAGCCGCCCGGATTTTTTCTTCTTTCATTTCAGCAGTCAATGGTCAGTCCAATCAGTGCATCGGTGCGGAGACCGGATCCAGCAGGGTGCGGCCGCCATCCAGCGTGAGCACCTGCCCGGTCATGAACCCTGAGGCGTCAGAAGCCAGATACTGGGCTGTCTCTGTCAGTTCCGTCGGAGAGGCCACCCGGCCCAGCGGCGTGTGCGCCTCGATGTCCTGGCGGAAGCTGCGGTTTTCCCTGAGGGTTTCCTGCATTGAGGCGCTCATCACCGATCCGAAGGCAATTGAATTGACCCGGATCCGGTGCGGCGCCAGCGCCACCGCCAAGGATCGCGTGACCTGGTCCAGCGCGGCAGAGGCCACCGAATAGGCCATCAGTTCCGGGTGGGTGCGGCGGGCCGCAATCGATGACAGGTTGATGATGGTGCCGAGCGGGCTGTCGCTGTCCTCACGCTCTTCGCCCCGCTTGATCATCCGCTTGGCAACCTGCTGGGACAAGCGCACCGACGGCAGCAGGCTTTGGTTCAGGAGCTGATCCAGAGTCTCGTCCTGAGGGTCCAGTGCGTCGGTCGCCACCACCTGCCGCGCGCCGTTGACCAGAATGTCGATATCGTCAAAGGCGTCGATGGTGGCCGACAGCAGGTTGGCAATGGTCAGCCGCTCGCGCAGATCGCCGGCAAAATAGCGGATATTGCTTTCGTCGGCCTGCTCTCCCAGCTCATCAACCAGCTGGGCTTCGTGCATGTCGGCAAACATCACATTGGCGCCGGCATCGGCGAACTGCTTGCCGATCGCCAGTCCGATGCCGCTGGCGGCGCCGGTTACGATGGCAGTCTTTCCGGAAATGGAAAAGGACATGAAAGGGTGCTCCCCTATGGCATTTGGCCCGCAGGTTAGACCGCGCCTGCCGGTTTGGAAACCGCCATTGCGCCGCGCGCGCGGTTACTTGCGCCCGCGTTTCGGCTTGGCCGCATGCAGGATTTTGAAGCGGTTGTCGCCGCCCTCCTCGCGCACCAGGGCGAATTTTTCCGCCAGCGCTGTCTCATACGGCAGGTGCCGGTTGGCCACCATCCACAGGCTGCCGCTGGCGGCCAGCATGGAGGCCGCCGCAGCGATGAAGGCCTGCCCGAGCGCAGGCTCCGCGGCGCGGCCGCTGTGGAACGGCGGGTTCATCACCACAGTGCTCACCACACCCGGCGCCTTCCATGTCCGGGCATCCGCCCAGTGGAAATGCGACCGCGGATCCGCTGCATTCAGGCGGGCACAGGCCAGTGCGGCATGGTCGGCCTCAACCAGATGCAGGTCTTCGACGCCCTCATGTTTCAGCACCTGCGCCGAGAGATAGCCCCAGCCGGCGCCAAGATCCGCCACGCAACGGCCCAGTTTTTGCGGCAGTGCCGCCGCCAGCATCCGGGAGGCCGGGTCGATGCCATCAGCCGAGAACACGCCCGGGGCAGTGATGAACCCCTCAACCTGTTGCGGGCCATCGGGCAGCCAATCGGACAGATCGGTGCCGCCCTCGATCCAGAACACCTTGCCATGAGCCTTGGAGACCGGCGCGGAGGGCGTGCAGCGCTTACGCAGATCCTTCAGCACCGAATCGATCCCTTCGGTCTTGGCGCCGTCGATCAGCACCTGCCCCGCGGTGGCAGCGGCGGCCTGTGCCACCAGCATCCGGGCCAGCGCCTTGGCCCGCGGCAGGAAGACGACGGCGGCGGCGTATTGCGCTCCGGCTTCCAGTGCGGGTGCGCAGGTGAACCCCTGCCCGGCGAAATGATCATGGTCCGGGCGGAACGGCTGGATGACCAGAACCTGCTCCTTGGGCAGCACCGACAGATCGTGTTCGCTGCGCGGGTGGAACACGGCAATGCGGCCCTCGGCAGGCACAGCAAAGCCGCCCGATTGGGCGGCCAGGGACAAGCGTACGGACATCTAAGGGCCTCTTTATTCTTCTTTTTCCATGGTGCACTGCAGCGGGTGCTGGTGGCGGCGGGCGAAATCCATCACCTGGCCCACCTTGGTTTCCGCCACCTCATGGCTGAACACTCCGACCACGGCAACGCCCTTCTTGTGCACCGTCAGCATGATCTCAAACGCCTGCGCGTGAGTCATGCCAAAGAAGCGTTCCAGCACCATCACCACGAATTCCATCGGGGTGTAGTCGTCGTTCAGCAGCAGCACCTTGTAGCGCGGCGGACGCTTGGTCTTGGGCCGCGTCTTGGTCAGAACGCCGGATTCCGTGTCGTCGTCAGAATGATCGGTCATCATTGTCGGCAGCAGCGGCATAGGCAATTTGATCCAGTGATACGTGGAATTAACTGTGACGCTTATATAGCGTCTATAGCGTAGAGGAAAAGAGACTGAGACCGGCAGATTGACACCTAATTTGACAACAATCGGCTTTGATGCCGATGATACCCTCTGGCACAACGAACGGTTCTTCCGCGTGACGCAGGAGCGGTTTGCTGAATTGCTGCAGGATCACACGCCTGCGGATGTCGGCCCCGAACAGCTGGAGCGCCAGCTGCTGGACGCCGAAAAGCGCAATCTCGGGCGTTATGGTTACGGGGTGAAGGGGTTCACCCTGTCGATGATCGAAACCGCGATCGAAGTGACCGGCGAGCGGGTGCCTGCAGCAGTCATCAAGGAGCTGATCACCGCGGGACAGATGATGCTGTCCTACCCGATCGAACTGCTGCCCCATGCGCGGGAGGCAGTGGAGTCCGTTGCAGGCCGGTACAAGGTGGTGCTGATCACCAAGGGCGACCTGCTGGATCAGGAGCGAAAGCTGGCGCAGTCCGGCCTGGGCGAGCTGTTCGATGGTGTTGAGGTCGTGTCGGAGAAGACGCCGGAGGTCTATCTGGACATCTTCACCCGCCATGGCGACGGCGCAGAACGCGCGATGATGGTCGGCAACTCCATGCGGACCGACGTGGTGCCGGTGATCGAGGCCGGCGGCTGGGGCACCTATGTGCCGCACGGGCTGATCTGGGAGGTCGAGCACGCCGAAGCCCCCGAACATAGTCCGCGGTACACGGAGATCGCCGATCTGGGCGGGCTGGCGGATCTGGTGGACAGCCTGGACTGAGCGGCGTTATTCCTTCGGCAAACTCCAAAGGAGCCCCGGATACATGCCCCATGCAGAATTGAAGTACTCCAGCGACCTGGATATCGATGCAAAGGCCATCCTTGCCGAAATCGAAACGGTCATACTGGAACACGACAGCGGCGCGGGTGCCTGCAAGGGCCGCGCCTACCCTGCCGGCCAGTACCACCACTCGCATATCACCATCAGCGTCGCCCTGCTGACCAAGCCTCACCGGGATGAAGCCTTTTCCAGGTCACTGCTGGCGGATCTCGAATCCCGCATCAAGGCGCGGTTGCATCAGCCTTGCGAGTTTTCCCTTGGCCTGAGCTATTCCACCCCGTTCTATGTAACCAATTTCCACGGCGGATGACCGGATAAACCTGTCAAAGCTCTCCCGGCAAGCGCCTCCAGCCGCTGTTCCCGGCCGCAGAGGCAACTTTTTTTGATAACATTTCGTTAGGACTTGCCGCATCTAGCGGCTAACCTTGGTCCGCACACAAGATGCCGGCACAGTTTGGCCGAAGCGCCCAAAAGCGCGCATTCGCGCCTGTTTATTCCTCGTAAACCCTGTGTTACGCTTTTTGACACAGGCAAAAACGTCAGCCGGAAAACCGGCGGCACGAGGCAAACATGGCAGTGATCACGCAGGTAAGTCCGGCGTCCAGCCGGTATTCCCGTACCCGGTTCCTATGGGCAGCCGCGGTGTTTCTTTTGGCAGTTTTTACGGTGGCGTTTCAGCCGCAGCGGGCCGCGGCCGCGCCTTATGCGGCGATGGTCATCGACTCCCGCACCGGCGAGGTATTGCATTCGCGCAATGCCAACACCCGGCTGCATCCGGCATCGCTGACAAAGATGATGACGCTCTACATCGCCTTTGAGGCAGTGCGGAACGGCGAGATAACGCTGGACACCAAGGTTCGGATCAGCCGGAATGCTGCCGCTGAGCCGCCGTCGAAACTGGGGCTGAAGGCGGGCCAGAAAATTGCTTTCCGCTATCTGATCCGCGCCGCAGCAGTGAAGTCCGCCAATGACGCCGCCACCGCGATCGGGGAGACCCTGTCCGGATCTGAGGCAGCCTTTGCCCGCCGGATGAACCGCACTGCCAAGGCGCTGGGGATGAGCCGCACGACCTTCAAGAACGCCCACGGGCTGACCGCCAGCGGGCATCTGTCGACCGCCAGCGACATGACCACTCTGGGGCGGCATCTGCTGTATGACTACCCGGAGTATTACAACCTGTTCTCGCGCCGCTCGACCCATGCCGGCATCCGCGAGGTTCCCAATACCAACCGCCGCCTGTTGGCCGCCTACCGCGGTGCCGACGGGATCAAGACCGGCTATACCCGCGCTGCCGGCTTCAACCTCGTCGCCTCGGCCAAGCGCGGCAATGAACGGATCATCGCCACAGTGTTCGGCGGCAAATCCACCGCCTCGCGCAATGCCAAGGTGGCGGAACTGCTGGATCTTGGCTTCCGCCGGGCGCCATCGCGCGCCGCGCTGCGCAAACCGCGCCGGCCGGCCTATCAGGGAGCGGGCAAAGTAGTGATTGCCGATGCCGGTGACGAGTCCACGTCTGGCGTGGCAGGCAAGACCCTCCGGGTGAGCGGCCAGGTGAACACAAGCCTGCGTCCCCAGGCGCGCCCCGGCGCCAGCGAATCGCCGGTTCTGGTTGCCGCCCTCGAAGAAGCGCTGCAGACACCGGTTAGCGAACCTGAAGAAGATGCCCCCCTCGCTGCAGCCGTTGCCTCTGCCGGGGCCGTCGAAGGAACAGCGCCTGCAACGGCAGCCCCCCCGGCGGCAGACAGCCAGCAGGAGCAGATTGAGAACGTTCAGACCGTCAGTGCGGATAGCCTTGTTCAGGGGGATGCCCTGCGCGAGAGCATTGCAGTGGCCCTTGCCGAAGCGGAAGCCGAACCGCAGCCAGCAGAAGAGACAGCAAAGCCAGTCATCCTCGCGGCCGTGCAGAAGGTGCCCTTCACCGGCCTGCGCCCCGTGGCCCGCCCGGCCAGCCTGACCGGAGCCGCCCCTGAGCCGGAGCCTGTCGTCGTGACCCGCCTGTCCACCTCCGGCGGGCGCTACTGGGGCGTTAATGTGGGGCTGTATACCAGCCGCTATCAGGCCGAGAAGGTACTGCTGCGCACCGCGTTGTCGGAGCTGGAAACACTCGACGGCACCCTGCGCAAAGTCGCCAAGACCCGCCGCGGGTTCGAGGCAAACTTCCTGGGCATGAGCCAGGAGCAGGCGGAACTGGCCTGCCGCCGCCTGAACGCCCGCAACGTGACCTGCGCACCGATCGGTCCGTCCTGAGTGCGGTGACATGTCAAATCAGAAAAGGCGCCCGCAGAGGCGCCTTTTGTTTTGCGGTCCCATTCCCGCGGGCTCTCCCGCCCGTCGTCAGGTTTTTCATTCGAAAACCCCTCCTCCCGTTGGGCGTG
>JABXIA010000203.1 GCA_013373325.1 Paracoccaceae bacterium | reverse complement strand
GGCTACGGGCCGAAATGGCTCGACAACCTCTTGATGCTGTTCTTTGACACCATCCGCTCGTTCCCCACCGTGATGTTCGCGCTGGCCGTGGTGGCCCTGGTGGGGCCCAGCCTGCAAACGGTGGTGTTTGTGGTGATGGCAACCTCGATCCCGACTTACGGCCGGGTGGCGCGGACCCAGACGCTGACCTTGCGCAATTCCGAGTTCATCCTGGCCGAACGCTCAATGGGCGCCAGCATGAAGCGTATTCTGGGCGTGCACATGCTGCCCAATATCGTTGGGGTGCTGGCGGTGCTGGCGGCGATGGATATCCCCACCGTGATCGCGCTGGAGGCCGGGCTGTCCTTCCTCGGCCTCGGGGTGAAACCGCCGACGCCCAGCTGGGGCGCGCTGCTGAAAGACGGCTACTCGCTGATCCGCCAGACCCCCTGGCTGGTGGTGGGCGGCGGGCTGCCCATCATCCTTGCAACCCTTGGCTTCACCTTCCTGGGCGAATCCCTGCGCGATGTGGTCGACCCGAAACTGAGGAAACAGCGATGACCGATACACTTCTGGAAATCGACCGCCTCAGCGTCGACTATGAAACCGCCCGCGGTGATCTGAAGGCCCTGCGCGATATCTCCTTTGATGTGCGCAAGGGCGAGATTGTCGGCATCGTCGGGGAATCGGGCTGCGGCAAGTCCACCCTGATCTCCTCGATCCTGCGGCTGACCGCGCCAAACACACGTTTCCGCCAGGGCGAGGTGAGGTTCAAGGGCCAGGACCTGCTGCAACTGCCGGAGCGTAAGATGCGCGATCTGCGCGGCGCAGACATCTCCATCGTGTTCCAGGACCCGATGCAGACCCATAACCCGGTCCTGTCTATCGGCCAGCAGATGCTGGATATCCAGCACCGCTCCAAAGCGTCCAAGGCTGACAAACGGGACCGCGCTGCACAGATGCTGGGCGCTGTCGGCATCCCGGACCCGGAGGCGCGTCTGGACCAGTTCCCGCACGAATTCTCCGGCGGCATGCGGCAGCGCATCGCCATCGCCATGGCGCTGATGTCGGAGCCGGATCTGCTGATCGCGGATGAGCCGACCACAGCGCTGGATGCCACGCTGGAGGTGCAGATAATTGAAAGATTGCAGGAGCTTCAGCAGGAGTTTGACTGCGCCATCCTGTTCATCTCGCACCATCTGGGGGTGATCGCGGAGCTCTGCGGCCGGGTGGTGGTGATGTATGCGGGCGCCGTGGTCGAAAGCGGCGAGGTTCGAGAGATCTTCCACGACCCCAAGCACCCCTACACCCGCCGCCTGATCGACTGTGACCCGGGCCACATCAAGGAGCGCGCCCGCGTGCTTCCGACAATCCCGGGCGAGGTGCCGGACCTCGCGAACCTGCCCGGCGGCTGCATCTTCCGCGACCGTTGCGACCAGGTGATGCCGCGCTGCGCAGAGGTTCCGCCGCTTGCCAAGCTGAAAGAGGGCCACCATGCCGCCTGCTGGCTGAACCATGAGGAGGCCGCCCAATGAGCCTGCTGGATGTCAAAAACCTGAAAACCAGCTACGGCCCGGTCAATGTGCTGGCCGGTGTCAGCTTTGCTGTGGAGCCGGGCGAAACTTATGCGCTGGTGGGCGAGAGCGGCTCTGGCAAGACCACGGTAATCCGCGCGATTGCCGGGCTGGCGCCGGCACAGGACGGTTCGGTTAAGTTTGATGGCCGGGAGATCCGGGGCGCCTCAGAACGGGAGCTGCGCCCCTTGCGCAAGGACATCGCGATGATGTTCCAGGACCCGGTCGGCTCGCTGTCGCCGCGCCTGACGATCCGCAGCCTGATCACCGAACCCTACCGCATCCAGGGCATGAAAGACCGCGATCTGGACGCCGAGGCCAAGCGCCTTCTGGAGATGGTGAACCTGCCTGCGCATTTCGCCGACCGCTATCCTTACCAGCTGTCAGGCGGGCAGGCGCGGCGGGTGGGCGTCGCCCGGGCGCTGGCGCTAGAGCCCAAGCTGATCCTGGCGGATGAACCCACTGCGGGGCTTGACGTCTCGGTGCAGGGGGAGCTTCTGAATCTGATGAACGACCTGCGCGAGCGGCTGGGGCTGGCGATGGTGATCATCACCCACAACCTGAACGTCGTGCGCCACGTGGCCGACCGGATGGGCATCATGTATCTGGGTCGGCTGGTCGAGGAAGGCACCACTGAGGCCATCTTCAAGGAGCCCCGCCATCCCTATACCCGCTGCCTGCTGTCTGCGAACCCGGAGCCCGATCCCGACGCCCGGCTGGAACGCATCGCGCTGAAAGGCGAACCGCCCAGTCTGCTGCGCCGCCCCAAGGGCTGCGAGTTCCGAGAACGCTGTCCCTTCGCGCAGGAGGTCTGCAGTCAAACCCCGCAATGGGAGGTCGAAAACGGCCACGGGTTGCGCTGCCTTGCGCCCTTGAGCTGACGGCCCTTCGCCCGAAACCCCTCAACACCTGAAAGACCATGACCAGCACATTGTATTTCAACGGCGCTGTCCTGACGATGGACGCGGCCAATTCCTGCGCCCAGTCGGTGCTGACCGAAGGCGAGATCATCCGCGCTGTTGGTGCCGAGGCGGACCTGCGCGCGCAGATGCCTGCGGGCACTGTTGAGGTGGACTTGCAGGGCCAGACCCTGATCCCCGCCTTCATCGACCCGCACGGGCATTTCCCCGATCCCGGCTTCATCCGGCTGTTCCGGGTCAACCTGGCTTCTGCCCCCAGCGGCGACTGCCCGGATATCCCAACCGCGCTGGACCGGCTGCGGGCCAAGGCGGCTGAAACCCCAGCGGGCGAATGGGTGATGGGGGTGCTGTTCGACAACACCGCCATCGCCGAGGGCCGGATGCCGACCCGCGCCGAGCTGGACAGTGTCTCAACTGAGCATCCCGTCTGGGTCATTCATGCCTCCGGCCACAACGGCGCGGCAAACTCACTGGCACTGGAACGCCACGGCGTGAACCGCGACACGCCCGATCCCCTGGGCGGCCGCTTTGGCCGCGACCCGGAAACCGGCGCGCTGACCGGGCTGATCGAGGGCCTGTCAGCGATGGGGGAGATGGGCGATACCGATTTCCTGATCGACCGCGAACGGTTTTGGGCCGGGTTCAACAGCTGCCGCGATGAATACCTGGCGCATGGCGTCACCTACGCCCAGAACGCCTGGGCCACGCGGGATATGCTTGGGCATTTCGCCTCGCTGCCCGCAGATCAAGACCCGGGCTATGACCTGATGCTGCTGCCGATTGGGGAACTGGAGCCAGAGCTGAGCAGCGGCCCTGATGCACTGAACTGGCCCGGCAACCCGCATTTCACCCTTGGGCCGCGCAAGCTGTTCACCGACGGGGCCTTCCAATTGCAGACTGCCTTGCTCAGCGCGCCCTACCACAAACCTGTGGACCCGGCGCACCCCTGCGGAATGTCCTACGCCGATGCCGCCGAACACCGGGCGGAGGTCCAAAAGCTGCACGACCTGGGTTTTCAAATCCACTGCCACTGCAACGGCGACGCAGGCGCGCAAATGTTCATCGACGCGGTGGCGGCGGCGCTGGAGGCCAACCCGCGCGAAGATCACCGCCATACAATCATCCACGGGCAAGCCCTGCGCGACGACCAGCTGCAGCAGATGGCCAAGCTTGGCATCACCGTCAGCTTCTTTCCCGCGCATGTGCATTTCTGGGGCGACCGCCATTATGACACCTTCCTGGGGCCACAGCGGGCAGAGCGGATTTCCCCTTGCGCCTCGGCGGAGCGGTTTGGGGTGCGCTACACCATCCACAATGACGCCTCCGTAACGCCGACCCGGCCCATCCACCTGGCCCATTGCGCGGTGAACCGGCGGACCGCCAGCGGGCGGCGGCTGGGTGCGGCGCAGCGGGTCAGCACCCTGTCGGCCCTGCGCGCCCAGACCATCGACGCCGCCTGGCAAGTCTTCCAGGAAGATACCCGCGGCTCCATCGAACCGGGCAAACTGGCGGATTTCGCGGTGCTGAACCGCAATCCGCTGGACGACCCGGACCTTATTGAAACCACAAAAGTCACCCGGACCATCCGCCGAGGGCAGACCGTTTGGGCGCAGGAACAGGCATGATGCAAACCAAACCGCGGATCGCCATTGCAGGCTTTCAGCACGAAACCAACTGCTTCGGCATCACCAAGGCCGGGCTGGCAGAGTTCGAAATGGCGGATTCCTGGCCCGCCATGCTGCACGGGGACGCGGTGGTCGCCGAGACCCGCGGCATGAACCTGCCCATCGCAGGCTTTGCCAGCGCGGCACAGGAGGCCGGAATGGAGCTGATCCCGGTCCTGTGGTGCTCAGCGGAACCTTCGGCGCACGTTACCGATGAGGCCTTTGATGCCGTCTGCACGATAATCCTGGAAGGTCTGCGCAACGCCGGACCGCTCAGTGGCATATTCCTGGAACTGCACGGCGCCATGGTGACCGAAAGCCACCCGGACGGCGAGGGAGAACTGCTGCGGCGGGTGCGCGCCTGGGCCGGACCGGACCTGCCGATCGTGGTCAGCCTCGACCTGCACGCCAATATCTCAGAAGCCTCGGTGGAACTGGCGGATTTCATCGCGATCTACCGCACCTATCCGCATCTCGACATGGCTGAAACCGGCGCCCGCTGCGTGCCGGTGCTGCAGCACCTGCTGGCGGGCGACAGGCTGCACAAGGCATTCCGGCAAATGGACTGCCTGATCCCGCTGCATGCGCAATACACCAGCTCCACGCCTGCGCGGGAGCTTTATGCCGCGCTGCCGCCTCTGGAGCAGGCAGGGGTGCTGGCGGACATCGCGCTGGGGTTCACTGCAGCGGATTTCCCGGATACGCGGCCCTCTTGCGTGGCCTATGCCCGGACGTCTGGCGCCGCGGCACAAGCCGCAGACCATATCGCCAAGCTGTTTGCCGAACAGGAACCGCACTTCAGCCACCCGATGCTGACGCCGCAGCAAGCCGCAGAGATTGCCTGCCAGCCGCGCGCAAGCAAACCGGTTGTGCTGGCGGATGTGCAGGACAATCCGGGCGCAGGCGGCACCTCTGACACAACCGGCCTGCTGGCTGCGCTGGCGCAGGCAGGCGCACAGGGCGTACTGATGGGGCTGTTCCATGACCCCGCAACCGCCGCCGCGGCGCATGAGGCAGGGCAGGGGGGGGTCTTCCGCGCGGCCCTCGGCGGCCGTTCAGGTGCAGCAGGCGACCAGCCTTTTGAAGCAAAGTTCGAGGTGCTGGAACTTGGCGATGGCCGCTGCCGGTATAGCGGTAAAATGTATGGCGGCGGGGTAGCGGAGCTGGGTCCCGCAGCGGCGCTGCGGCTGCATGGGACAGGCGCAGATATCACCCTGGTTGTCACCAGTATCCGCAACCAATGCCTGGATCTGGCGCATTTCACTCATATCGGGCTGGATCCCGCGTCCTTTCAAACAATCTGCGTGAAAAGCACCGCCCATTTCCGCGCCGATTTCGAGCCCATCGCCAGCGCAGTTTATCCGGTTGCCGCCCCCGGCGTGTTTCCCTGCGATCTGGGTGCGTTCCCGTACAAGAACCTGCACCCGGACGTCAGAACCATCCCTGCAAAAGGCTGATACCTGCTGCAGGGATGGCCTATGCAGGCGGCCAGGGGAAACGGCCTGCGGGAGGATCAGTCCTCGTCCTCGCCGTTCTGGTAGGGCACCACCAGCGTCGGGATTTGCGAGCGGCGCAGCACCCGTTTGGCCACAGTGCCCAGGAACGTGTGGGAGAACCCGTGGTCATGGGCGCCCAGCACGATCAGGTCGCATCCCAATTCGACCGAACGGCGCAGGATCACCTCCGCCGGGTGGCCGTCGGTCACCTCAACTGAGGTGACCTGATCGCGGATCTTGGCCTCGTCGCCTTCAAAAGACGCCCAAAACCGCGCCTGCCGCTCGGCCAGCATCTGCTTGACCATCTCATGCCGCCGTTTGGCTGCTGATTTCCGGGTCTCATCGTTCAGCACGAACATCTCAAACGTGATGCGCGCATCCTCTGAAATCGGTTCATTCACATGCAGCACGTGAATTTCCGCCCCTGTCGCATGGGCCAGACTGGCCGCATGGCGCAAGGCCAAGGTGGAGTTATGCGACAGGTCGGTGGCAAACAGGATGTTTGTGATCATCGGTTTCATGCCGGTCTCCTTTCAGATCAGTAGCCGAACAGCCGCGGCAGCCACAGCGAGATTTCAGGGAAGAAGGCGATGATGAAGATCGCAATCGTGTTCACAGCCGCAAAGGGCAGGGCGCGCAGCGAGATCGTCTCAATCGAGATGTTTGAGATACCCGAGGCGATGAACAGGTTTTCCCCCAGTGGCGGCGTCTGGAAGCCGATGCCCAGGGTGCAGACCATCACCACGCCGAAATGGATCGGATCAATGCCCACCGAATAGGCCACCGGCAGCATCACGGGCACCAGGATCAGGATGGTTGCCAGCGTCTCCATGAACATACCGACAAACAGCAGGAAGAAGATGATAAGCGCCCAGATCACATAGAGGTTCTGGGTAAAGCTCAGCATGCTGTCCGCAATCATCGCCGGGATCTGGTTTTCCACCAGCAGGCGGCCAAACACAGTTGCGGTGAACAGGATCAGCAGCACACGCCCCGTCAGCCAGGTGGTGGCCTCCAGCGACTGGAACAGCGACGACCAGGTAAGTTCGCGGTAAATGAAGACACCGATCACGAGGGTATAGAAGATCGCCACGATGGCCGCTTCGGTCGGGGTGAAGAAGCCGGTGTAGATGCCGCCCAGGATCACCAGCGGCGCCATCAGCGACCAGAAGCCCCGGTACATCTCGCAGCCGACATTGCGGATCGACCACCCGTCGGCAGAGCCCTTGTAGCCGCGCTTCTTCGACATGAAGAAATTCAGGATCAAGAGGCTGGTGGCGATCAGGAAGGCTGGCACGAACCCTGCGATGAACAGCTTGGAAATCGAAACAGACTGGAAGGTTCCGAATTTCTCCACCGCTTCCGGCGGCGGTGCCATGCCAAGCGCGGCAATGCCGAAGATCACCATCGGGATGGACGGCGGGATAATGATGCCAAGGCCGCCCGAGGACGCCGTGACGGCAGAGGCATAGCCCTTTTCATAGCCCCGGCTGATCATCGCCGGGATCATCAGCATGCCCACAGCCGCCGTGGTGGCCGGGCCGGAGCCGGAGATCGCGCCAAAGAACAGGCAGGCCATCACGGTGGCCGCTGAAATGCCTCCGGTGAACGGGCCGGCCAGGCTCTCGGCCACATTGATCAGGCGCTTGGAGATCCCCGCGGCCTCCATCAGCGCTCCGGCCAGGATAAAGGCTGGCAGCGCCATCAGCGGGAAAGAGCCGACAGAGGTAAAGGCGATCTGCACGAATTTGATCGGGTTTTCATCCAGATAGAGGAACGACAGCAGCGACGACACCCCCAGCGCGACGGTGATCGGAGCGCCCAGAAGCAGCAGAAGAAGAAAGGATCCAAACAGGATCGTGACGATTTCGGTTTCCATAGCCCTGTCCCTCCCGGTTACGTGCGCTTGTCCGCGGCAGCAGCGGCCTTGATTTCATCAAGGTCGATCTGGTCGGGATCATGGATATCTTCGCCGCGGATCAGCTTGCGGTAGTTCACCTGCAAAATGCGGATCGTCATCAGCGCAAAGGCAATGGGCAGAACGATGTAGATGTACTTCATCTCGATGCCCAAGGTCTGCGACTTCCAGAACTTGTTCATCTTGTTGAAGACGAAATCGGTGGCCAGCCACAGGAAATAGCAGTTGAAGAACAGCCAGAAGAGGTCAGCAAAGGCCTCAATGTACTTGATCCAGCCTGCAGGTAGGAACTTGAACTGGAAGGTGACCCGGTTATGCGCGCCCTTCAGCGCGGCATAGCTGGCCCCGAAGTAGACGAACCACACGAACATGTAGACCGACAGCTCTTCGATCCACGAAAACGAATGGCCGAACACCTCGCGCGAGACGATCTGCACAAACAGCAGAATGACAAAGCCGGACAGCAATATCCGGCAGATATAGCTTTCTATGTTGTCCAGGAATTTCCAGAACATGATGGTCTCCTCCCCTGTGCAAAGCAGCGCCGCAGCGCTGCTTTGTTGTTTTTATTTTCAGGCCAGAGGTTTACTGGACCGGATCACGGCCGATGGTTGTCAGCACAGTGTTCAGCTTTTCGACACCACCGATAGAGTCATAGAACTGCGGCCAAACTGCTTCGGTAGCCAGTTTGATGAACTCGGCTTCGTCATTTGCCGGATCGTCGATCTGCATGCCTTTGGCGACCAGCTCATCCTTGATCTGGGCTTCAATGTCGCGCAGGTACTGGGCCGATTTCAGGGTGGCTTCCTTGCCCGCCTCGATCAGGATCTGCTGGTCTTCTTCGGACAGGTCCTGGAACACCGCCTCAGACACGATCAGCGGCTCGATCGAGAAAATGTAGCGCAGGTTGGTCACATACTCCTGCACTTCGTAGAACTTCATCGAATTGATGGTGGTGTAGGGGTTGTCCTGACCGTCAACAACCTTGGTCTGCAGGCCGGTGAAGGTCTCGGACCAGGCCATCGGAGTCGGGTTGATGCCCCAGGCCTTGTAGGTTTCGATCATGATTTCGTTCTTGGGAACACGGATGACCAGATCCTGCAGATCAGCCACGGTGGTGACCGGCTTCTTGGAGTTGGTCAGGCGGCGGAAGCCGGTGTAGGTCCAGGCTAGGATACGCACGCCGGCGTCCCGGATGGTGTTTTTGGTCAGTTCCTGGCCGATCGGGCCCTGGGTCAGCTTTTCCGCATCTTCCAGCGACAGGATCACATAAGGCAGGGTGAACACGCCAACGGTCGGCGAGAAAGGTGTTACGTTGTTGATCGCCAGCAGTGACATATCCAGGGTGCCGATTGCTGCCTCATTGACGGTGTCCTGCTCAGAGCCCAGCTGGCCGTTCAGGAACATGGTGCCGGTGTGCTTGCCGCCGGATTTTTCTTCCAGTGCCTCGATGAAGAACTTGCCGGTGCCTTCCTGCGAGCTGCCAGCGCCGTCGCCCACGGCGATCTTGAAATTCTTGGCGGAAACAGCGCCGGTGGTCAGCAGTGCAGCGGCGGAAACGGCTGCTGTCAGGGTGCAGACCTTCTTGAGAAATGACATAACTTCCTCCCGTATTGTCATTCTGGGGCCCAAGGTCCGGGGTGGCGCGCCCTCCACAGCGCATCTGCCAGCCTGTTCCAGCCTTGGTCCACGAGAAGCTACATTGCGTTGCAGGTTTCTTGAATGTAAACTTTTGAACGCAAAGTTTCACAATTATCGAACTTCTTGATGGCCCGGAAATCAAACCTCAAACATGTCGCTGATGCTGACCTGAAATTACTGCGGGTGTTCAAGGCCGTCGCCGAAAGCGGCGGCCTGGCCGCAGCAGAAACCGAGCTGAACATCGGCAAGTCGACCATATCAAAATATCTCGCCGATCTGGAACTGCGGCTGGACCTGAAACTGTGCCACCGCGGCCCGGCCGGGTTTTCGCTGACCGACGACGGCAGCAAGGTGCTGAAATCCGCCGAGGGCTTGCTGCTCTCCGTTTCCGGCTTCCGGGCTGAAGTGAATGAAATCAAGCAGCAGCTGGCCGGCACCCTGCGCATTGCTTTGTTCGATCAATGCGCCTCGAACCCTGAGGCATTTGTTGCCGGAGCGATCCGTGCCTTTAACAAGGCGGCCCCCGCGGTCGAAATCGACCTGTCGCTGGAACCGCCCAACGTGATCGAAACCAACGTGATCGGCGGGAAGACCGACGTTGGCATTCTGGCGCTCCACCGGCCTTCGCCCAGCCTGAACTATGCACCCCTTTATGGCGAAGACATGTTTCTTTACTGCGGTATGGGCCATCCGTTCATGGACTGCGATCACACCCGGCTCCGCCTGGAAGATGTTCGCGCAGCCAACTACGCTGGCATCCGGGTGAACTCCCCCAACCTGCACGTTGGCCAGACACTGGGATTCCGCCGCGCCGCAAAGGTGCAGAACGAGCAGGCACTGGCCATCCTCGTCATGTCAGGCAGCTATCTCGGTTTTCTGCCCGACCACCTGGCCGATAAATTCGTCCGCGACAGGATGATGCGCAAAGTTCTCCCGGAACAAATCTTCTACCGGAGCCAATTTGCAGCCGTCACCCGAAAGCGCCCGGCAATGAACCGCATCACCAGGCTGTTTCTCGACCAATTGACCGCAGCGCATTCCGGTCAGCAGCCGGACGTTTCAGCACAGGCAGGCGCTGCCGGCGTCAGATGATATCCAGCGATACCTTGACCCGGTCCATCACAACCGAGGACGTAAAGCGGCTGACATTGGATTCATCAAAGAAGTATTCTTGAGTGAAGGCCTCGTATTCCTTGATGTCCTTGACGATGACCATCAGGATAAAATCCGCTTCGCCAGTCGTGTAATAGCATTGCTGCACCTGCGGCGCCCTGCGCATCTTGCGCTTGAAGGCATCAAGATGCATCCGGCTTTCACGCTCCAGAACCACCTGCACGATCACTGTCATCTCGCGGCCCATCTTGGCCGGCGAGAGGACCGCGATTTCCCTTTCGATCACGCCGGTATCACGCAGTTTCTTCAGCCGCTTCTGCACCGCCGGCGCTGACAGGCCGACTTCCTGGCTGATCGCCTCTGCAGTCAGCTGCGCATTCGCCTGGATCAGCCGAAGGATGTCGTGGTCTTTGTTGTCCATAGCTGATTTTTGGGCTGGTTTGGCTTGAATGACAACTTGAAAACCTGCCGCAGGCCAAGCTCCAGATAGGCCTCCAAAACAGCTTGCGGATGTAAATCTGACAAATATGAACGCGTGGATGCCTGACTATTTGCGTCACCCGGGCAACCAGCACCCTGCCCTCAGCGCCCGGCACAGCCCTAAATATATAGGGTTTGTGCATCATTCCGACGGTGAAAGCACTCAATTCAAATTTGCGGCATCAAAACCGCAAAGATTCCGGAAAACTTCATTTACGGCCCTCTTGCGGTACACGTTTTGTCAGGACTTTCCGGATTATGACTCCTCAAGGCCCCGGTGCGACCGGGCGCCGCAGACTGCAGGAGACCCTGGCCCATGCCCCGACTAACGAAACTGCCGCTGAAGCTGAAACTGCCGCTGATTATGGTGGCCCTGACAGGTGTGTTCCTCGTCACCGTGTCAGTGCTGGTCTATTCCATGGCTGAGCGCAGCATCCGCGAAAATGCATTTGCGGCCCAGAAGATCGAAGCCAAATCCGGCGCCCAGGCACTGGGTTTCCTGATCAAGGCTGCACGCTCAGACGTCTCCAGCCTGGCAGGCCAGCCTGCAGTGTTCCGGGCAATCAGCAACTTCGAACGGGTGATCGGCATGGTCGAGGAAGACGACCCGATTGCTTATCTCAAGCAGACTTATGCCGTCGGCAACCCTAACGCCGTGGACCAGCGGGAGGAGCTGACGGATGCGGGCGACGGTTCCTATTACAACCAGTCGCATGTCACCTATCACCCCACTTTCCTGCAAAGCCTGCGCCTCAACGGTTATCAGGACCTGTACTTGATCACCCCAGCCGGGCAGGTGGTCTATTCGGTGAAAAAGCAGGACGATTTCATGACCGGTGTTCAGGAAGCGCCTGACAGCGGTCTGTCGCAGGTGTTTCAGGCTGCGCTGGAAGCAGAGGCAGGCACAATCGCAGTGGCGGATTTCGCCGCTTACAGCCACAGTCCAGACGCCGCAGCCTTCATGGCCGCGCCAGTGTTTGCCAAGAACGGCAAAATCGCCGGGGTGATTGCCATCCAGCTCGGCACCGATGGCGTCGTCAAGGCCCTGACCAGCAACCTGTCCGGCGGCACCCATCAGAACATCTATGTGGTCAGCAGCGATGGCGTGGCGCGCAGCCCGTCTTCTGTTGGGGGCCTGTTCCCGGCACTGCAGAAACTGCCGGAAACACCGCAGATCAAGGCCGCCAAATCGCATGAAGCAGGCCAATTTGAAGGAGTTCCTTCCTCGCTTGGCGAACGTGCCATTGCCCAGGTGATGCCGCTGGACCTGCCTGGTTTTGACTGGTCGCTGGTGCTGGAAACCGATGAGCATACCGCCTTTGCCGTGGTCGAACGCATCCGCCTGATCGCCGCCGGCATGATCGGCGCGGCACTGCTTGCGGCGATTGGCGTCTCCTGGCTGGCGGCGCGCAGCGTTACCCGTCCGATCCACGCCCTGCGCGAAGCCACCAACGCACTGGCCGACGCCGACTACAATTCGGAAATCCAGGGCCATGCCCGCGGTGACGAGCTTGGCGATCTGGCCCGCAGCCTCGACACCTTCCGCGGCAAGCTGAAGGACGCCGATGAGGCCGCCGCCCGCGAGGTGGAAGCCGCCCGCCATACAGCCGCCGTGGTCGAAAGCATGAGCGCAGCGCTTTCAGAATTGCAGCGCGGCAACCTGGCCTGCGACATCCGGGCACCGTTTGACGGCCATTACGAAACCCTGCGGGAAAACTTCAACCGAAGCCTCGAACGCCTGCGCGGCTCCATGGCCGAAGTGGTCGGCGCCGCCGGAAACGTTGGCCGCTTCTCCGAAGAACAGCGCGGCGCAGCAACCGAGATGGCGCACCGCACTGAAAGCCAGGCGGCAACGCTGGAAGAAACCGCAAGCTCCATCCGTGAGCTGACCGGCGGCATCCGCGACACGGCAGAGCGCGCGGGCCGCATGGACGACACCATGCGTGGTGCCCGCAGCGAGGCAGAACAAAGCACCGATGTCGTGACATCAGCGGTGGCGGCGATGGATCAGATCCAGGAGGCCTCCGCAGAGATTTCCAAGATTATCAACATGATCGATGACATTGCCTTCCAGACCAACCTCCTGGCGCTGAACGCCGGCGTCGAGGCGGCGCGCGCCGGCCCTGCCGGTGCAGGCTTTGCCGTGGTCGCCTCTGAGGTGCGCGCCCTGGCGCAGCGCGCGTCCAATGCAGCCGGTCAAATCAAGGGCCTGACCTCCGCCAGCGAGGAGCATGTCGCCAATGGCGTTGCCATGGTAGGCCGCGCCGGTGACGCGCTGACCCGGATTATCGAACAGGTTTCAGCGGTGTCGGGGCTTGTCACCGAGATCGCCGACGGGGTCCGGGCGCAATCGCGCGGGCTGGAGAAGATTGATGGCGCAATGCATCAGCTGGACAACATGACCCAGCAGAACGCCGCCATGTCCGAAGAGGCTGCCGCCGCCAGCCAGCTGCTGCAGCATGAATCGCAAAGCCTGACTGACATTGTCGGCCGCTTTGACCTGGGTAGAGACAGCGCAGATCAAGGGTTTGCGGTAGACCCGCACCGGCTGAGAGCTTGAACACGAACCGGCAGGCTAGAGCTAGACTTCAGCCTGCCGGCAACCCCTTTGCTCCCGGCCGCGTTGATTGGGGTGTATCCCCTTGACATACGGTAGTCGAATTCCCATCTACATATCAGTAGAAGGGACAGATTATGAAACAGACGAACGTCCGCCAGTTCTTCCAGCAGTTCCCGACTGACGAAGCCTGTCTGGAACACTTGTTCAACGTCCGCTTTGGACAGGGCCACGAATGCCCCAAGTGCGAGCGCAAGGCGAAGTGGTATCGTCTGACCAATGAGCAAGCTTACTCCTGCCAGTGGTGCGGCCACCATATTCACCCGATGGTCGGTTCGATCTTCGAAAAGAGCCGCACACCGCTGCAGCTTTGGTTCTACGCCATCTTCCTGTTCACAACGTCCAAGCACGGAGTCAGCGGCAAAGAGCTTCAGCGCCAGCTTGGCGTGACCTACAAGACCGCTTGGCGCATGGCATCGCTGATCCGTGAACACATGGCAGCAATTGACGGAGAAACCCCCATCGGCGGTGAGGGCAAGGTCGTTGAGGTCGATGAAACCTTCTATGGCGGCGTCACAAAGGGTATGGACTGGCGCGAACGCAAAGCCGTTATCATGGGCATGGTCGAACGTGGCGGCGACGTGATGCTCAAGGTCGTACCAGATCAATCCCGCTGGTCGCTGATCCCTGAAATTGTAGAGAACGTGAAGCCCGGCTCAGAAGTCCACACAGACGAGCACAGGGCCTATCGGAAGGCGCTTCCGGTTGCCGACTACACCCACAAGACCGTGAACCACGGCAAGGGTGAGTATGCCACTCTCGACGGCACCAGCACCAACCAGATTGAGAGCTTCTTCAACCATCTTAAAAAGTCGATTGCCGGCACTCACACCAGCGTTTCACACAAGCACCTGCAGCGCTATGTCAAAGAGTTCGAGTACCGCTTTAATCGCCGGATGCGTCCCGAGGCGATGCTTTCCGAACTACTTTCGCGTTTCCCTGAGATGGACGCTTGATCACTTCATCCAGTTTGTCGAGGTCGCCCTCCGGGTCGGCCTCGTGTTCCTTGATGAATTCTTCAATCGATTGCTTTTTCCGCGCGTCTTTTAAGTTCGGCATCGTGTTCCCTTACATGTTCTACATAAGACTTGATGGTTGATCTCTTGATCAGCAAGTCTCTGTAATAGACACCGCCCATCATAAGAAAGAGCGCGTCTCCCTCTCGCGACTTTCGATAGGCCGCAGTGCTATCTTCCGCCTGGACAATCCTTTCGCGCCGAGACCCGTTCTCAGGCACGCCCCAAACCTCAATTAGACCCTCGTTGACTGCTTCCTGAACAATCCACCTGAATGCGCTTGCCACAGGGTCATAGGACGAAATGTTGGGGTGTGGTGAAGACATAGAGTCGAACATCTTTACTCCAGATCTCATACCGCGTTCGGCCACAAGGTCCCTATAGTACCGCGCGCCAGTGCTCATGTCCGCCCAAAAGAAGCTGCGTGAAAACTGCATCCATCTCGGCCAGTGCTCCCAGCACATCATGATGAGCAGAACAGCAACGGCGCATGGAAGCCATATGCCAACATTCTCGTCAATCCAAACTGGCACTGTCAGCAACCCAACCCCGAAGAGGCAAACTTCAACAAGGGCGGTATAAATGAGAGCTTTCCACATACGGAATTCATCTCACGGTTCCTCCTTGGGGTCGAGAAGCAACGTATGCTGAGGGGATACACCCCCGCTGATTTAACATAAGCCTCATTACAGGACTCTGGCTAGACACCGAGGAACCGGTCCGCGACATCCGCAGGCAGCTCGGTTATCCGGCCTTCCCAGGCGTTGCTGCCTTTGTTGAGGATCACCGCCCGGTCCGCCACGGCAGACAACTCCTTCAGCGATTTATCCACCACCAGGATCGACTGCCCTGCCTCGCGCTTCAGCCGGGCAATCGCTGCCCAGATTTCCTGCCGCACCACCGGCGCCAGCCCCTCGGTCGCCTCGTCCAAAATCAGAAGCCGCGGGTTGGTCATCAGGGCACGGCCGATGGTCAGCATCTGCTGCTCGCCGCCCGACAGCGACCCGGCGGCCTGCGTCCGGCGCTCCTCCAGCCGCGGAAACAGCTCTGCAACCTTGGCCATGTCCCACGGGCCGGGGCGGGCCGCGGCGATCAGGTTTTCCTCTACCGTCAGCGGTGCAAAGCAGCGCCGCCCCTCAGGCACCAGACCGACCCCCAGCCGCGCAATCCTGTGCGATGGCAGCTGGCGCAGGTCGTGGCCGTCGAACCTCAGCTCCCCCTTAGCAGCCGCCAGCATCCCGCAGATCGTCTTGATGGTGGTGGATTTGCCCATGCCGTTGCGGCCCATCAGCGCCACCACCTCGCCCTCGCCGATCTCCAGGCTGACGCCGAACAGCGCTTGCGCCGGTCCGTACGACGCTTCAACCCCTTGCAATGACAGCAGGCTCATGCGGCGTCCTCCTCACCCAGATAGGCGCGGCGCACCTCAGCGTTGGCGCGGATCTCATCCGCGGTGCCGGTGGCAATGATCTGGCCGTAAACCAGCACGCTGATCCGGTCAGCCAGGGCAAAGACCGCGTCCATGTCATGTTCCACCAGCAGGATCGGCGCCTCTTGCCGAAGCCCGTCGAGGAAACCGGTCAGCGCCTTCGACCCGGCAGTGCCAAGCCCTGCCATCGGTTCATCCATCAGGAATAGCTTGGGCTTCAGCGTCAGAGCCACCGCTACCTCCAGCTGGCGGCGCTGGCCGTGCGACAGGTCGGCGGTGCGGCGGTTGGCATCCTCCGTCAGCCCGACCCGCTCCAATGCGGTGCGGGCGGTCTCCAGCAGTTTCGCATCCTTCATCACGTTGCGGAAGAAATGGAACGGGCGGCCCCGCCCGCCGAGCGCCCCGAGCACCGCATTCTGCAGCACCGTGTATTCCATCGCCAGCGCGGAAATCTGAAACGTCCGCCCCAGCCCCATCCGCGCCCGCGCCACGGTGTCCAGTGCGGTCACGTCACGCCCCAGCAGCTCCACCGTGCCGCTGTCCGGTGACAGGTTGCCCGCGATCTGCTTGATCAGGGTCGACTTGCCCGCGCCATTGGGGCCGATCAGCGCGTGGATTTCACCGGGCCGCAGGTCCAGCGAGACATTGCGGCTCGCCTGTAATGCGCCAAAGCTCTTATTCAGAGCGTCGGTTTTCAGGACCACATCAGCCATGCGCCTTCTCCCGTCCTGCAATGGCCCCAATCAGCCCACCGCGGGCAAACAGCACGATCAGCAGCAGCAGCACGCCCAGGAAGATCTGCCAGTAATCGCTGATCCCCCCCAGAAGATGCTCCAAGAGGATATAAAGCGCAGCACCGGCCACCGGGCCATACAGGCGCCCGACGCCGCCGAGGATCACAAAGATCATGATCTCGCCGCTGGTGTGCCAGCTGAGCATGGTCGGGCTGACGAAGCGGTTCAAGTCGGCAAACAGCGCCCCCGCCAGCCCGGTGATAGCACCGGAAATCACAAAGGCCGTCAGCCGCAGGGTAAAGGGCGTCAGCCCCACCGCCTGCACCCGGTCCTCATTCTGCCGCGCCGCTGCCAGTGCCAGCCCGAAGGGCGAGCGCGCCAGCCGCGCCGCGAAAGCCAGCGCCAGGCAGAGGATCACATAGGCGATGGCAAAGAACTGGATCGGATCCAGCGTGTTCAGGCCGGGGAATTCGTTGCGCACCCAGATCGACAGCCCGTCCTCGCCGCCATAGGCGCTCCAGCTGATGGCAAAGTAGTAAAGCATCTGGCCGAAGGCGAGGGTGATCATGATGAAATAGACACCGGAGGTGCGCAACGACAGCGCCCCGATCACCAGCGCGGCAAGCGCGCTGAAGACCACCGCCACCAGCCAGATCAGCGGCATCTGGTTGCTGCCCTCGAACAGGAACGGCCATTCAAACAGCGGCTCATAATTCTGGGCATGGGCGGC